>JAEUJX010000676.1 GCA_016794545.1 Myxococcales bacterium | reverse complement strand
TGATCTCGGCCTCGACGGCTCGCGCGATCCGCTCGCGCTCGAGCTCGTGCTGCACGATCGCGATGTTCGCCAGCTCGTGTGCGAGGTCCGACGCCTTCGCGGGGTCGGTGTCCATCACCGTGATGCCGATGCGCGCCGACTTCCTCGCCTCGGAGTCCTCGTCGTCGAAGTAGACGAACGAGTTCTTCCAGATGTCGATCTCCATCTGCTCGCGCAGCTGCTCGAGCGCGAACTGATCGCCGAGCTTCTTGCGCAGCGAGTAGAGGTCCTTCTTCTCGATCAACGCGAGCAGCTGCTTGTCGGGCAACAGGACGTTCGAGACGTACTGCCGCAGATCGTCGGCGGGGATACCCGCGTGGCCTTGGCCGAGCTGGCCCTCGGAGAGCGCGAGGATGACCTCGGCCTCCACGAGCGGCTGCTTCTTGTGGATCTTGTAGGCGATCGCGCTCGTGATCAGCGCCGCGAGGAGCAGCACCGGCAGGGGCCGCGCGAGGAACCGGCGGCGCATCCGCTGGAGCTCCGTGACGAGGCCCGCTCGGGTCGACTCCTCGGACTCGTACCAGTCGTCGCCGAGCTGGGACAGGGTCGGACGAGTCATGGGTGTCCGTTGACGGTAGCACTCGCCGCGCCAACCAGGACTTCGTAGAGGGCAGCCGCACTTGCGTCCCACCCCCCTCGGGCGCCCAGCTGGGCCACCGTGGCGGGAGCGTACGGGGTGGGGAGTGAGCGCACGATCGCCTCGGCCAGTGCGTCAGGAGCGCGCGGGGGCACCAGCTCCCCGAGCTCCGGCCGGGTGACGAGATCGGGGATGCCCCCGACGCGGGTCGCGACCACGCGGCGCCCCGAGGCCAGGGCCTCGAGCACCACATTTGGTGTGCCCTCGGCGTGGCTCGGCAGCACCAGGAGGTCGCAGGCGGCCATGTAGGTCGGCACCGCCGGCAAGGGCTGCGGCCCCACGAGGCGCACGCTGTCACCGAGCGGGGCGACCGCGGCCGCGAGGGCGCCGGCGGCCGGCCCGCCGCCGACCACGACGAGCGTGGCCGCGGGCAGCGCGTGCGCGACCGTCGTCCAGGCGGCCGCGAGGTCCAGCACGCCCTTCTCCTCCTTGAGGTTGCCGACGTAGAGCGCGATCGGCCCCGCCGGCAGGCCGAGCTCGCTGCGCGCGGCGGTGCGATCCCGCGGGTGGAACAGCTCGGCATCGACGCCGTTCATCACGATCGCGACGGCCTCGCGGCGCACGCCGAGCTGCACGACCTCGTCGGCGAGCGCGCGGCTCACGGCGACCACCTTGGTCGCACGCGGCAGCGCCCACGACAGCATCCGGCGCGGACCGGGCAGCTTCGCGATGAGGTTGATGTCGGACCCGTGCAGCTTCACGACGCACGGCACGCCGAGGAGCCGCGCCGCGATCACCGCGGCGAACCCGTCGGGATAGGCCCAGGAGCCGAGGACGACGTCGACCTTGTCGCGATACGGCAGGAGCGCCGGCGCGATCGACGCCGCGTAGAGCGGCCCCCAGGTCGCGTGCGCGAGGCGCGGCACGAACAGCGTGCGCGGGTGGCGGACGTGGATCCCCTCGATCACCTCCTCGCGCGGCACACCGGCGAGCTTGCCGGCAGACGACCACGTACCGAGGAGTCCCGCACCCGGGAACCAGGGGATGGTGCCCATCACCTCGAGGGAGCAGCGCGTCGCGAGAGCCGCGAACTGCTGGCGGTTGAACGGCGCCGAGAGCGGCTCGGCTGCGTTCGGGAAGATCTTCGTGATCGCGAGGACGCGGAGCACTTAGAGGTTGAACACCTTGTCCATGCGCAGGAGCTTGAAGATCGCGAGCGGCTGGTCGCGTGCGCCGGTGATCGTGATCGCGCCGCCGGCGCTGCGCACGCCCTTGTAGAGCTTGACGAGCGCGGCGACGCCCGAGGAGTCGATCAGGTCGAGCCCGGAGAGGTCGCACTCGACCTTCTGCGGCTTCGTCGCGACGATCTTGTCGATCTCCTCGGCGAGCGCGGGCGCGCTGTTGATGTCGAGCGAGCCGCGCACGAACAGCTGCGTACCGGTCGGGGTCTTCTTGGTTTCGAACGGGTTGGGCATCAGGTTCTCCCAGCTTCGCGGGCGACGTCTGGCTGCGTAGCCGGCAAACGTTTGCAGAGCCGCCATAGGTTCGGCGGCCCGGGTTCGTACGTGACCTCGTCGAGCATGGTCTTCGCGATGTGAATGCCCATGCCGCCCTCGGGCAGCGACTCGGCGTCGAGCTCCTCGGGCAACGGCGCGACCCCGTCGATGTCGAACGGGTGGCCGTGGTCCTCGATCTCGATCACGAGCTCCGCCTCGGCGGGCGTGATGGCGATCTGGATCGTCCCGACGTCCTTGCGCTTGTACGCGTGGATCGCGACGTTGTTGAAGATCTCCATGAACGCGGACACCACGGCGGTGTCGAACGGGTCGCGGACATCGTTGTCGAGGGGATCGTTCGGATCGCGCGCGGCGGACCCCGACACCAGGCGGGCGGCCTCGGCCACGACGCGAACCGCGATGCTGCGGAAACGCAACGTACCGGGTACCGTGAGCCGAATCGTCGCCATCGCCAGTTGGCCAACCATAACAGGTCAGGAACGGTAGTGAAGCGTAAGGCGAGCGCGAGACGGTCCGGCCGCCCCCACGGGCGCGTGTTAGGTTGGGTTCGTGCTCAGGAGCGTCCGTCTCGCCAAGCGCGCGATCGATATCGCGGGTGCGGCCGTGGGCCTCGTCCTCACGGCACCGCTGATGCCGCTGATCGCCGCCGCGATCTATGTCGAGTCACCGGGTCCGGTGCTGTTCCGCCAGCGCCGCGCCGGCAGCCTCAAGTCGGTCACGTCGAAGGGCGGCAAGAAGGCGCTGAAGTTCGACGAGTTCGACATGCACAAGTTCCGCACGATGATCATGGACGCCGAGAAGCACACCGGCGTCGTCGTCGCGGGCGCGGACGACCCACGCATCACGAAGGTCGGCAAGTTCCTCCGCAAGTCGCGGCTCGACGAGCTGCCGCAGTTCTGGGACGTGCTGCGCGGGAAGATGTCGCTCGTCGGTCCGCGTCCCGAGCGCCCCGAGCTGCTCGAGAACCTGTCGTACGCGATCCCGCTGTTCGAGGAGCGCATGCGCGACGTGAAGCCGGGCATCACCGGCCTCGCGCAGATCTCGCTCGGCTACACCGGTTCGATCCCCGAGGGCAGCGAGATCGCGAAGCTCGCGTCGACGCTGCAGAACCCGTGGGATCTCGAGGAGACCAAGGGCTCGCTCGCCGACGACATGCGGATCAAGCTGCTGTACGACCTCGCCTACACCGCGAGCCTCGAGCGCTTCGACACGTTCCTCCGCACCGAGCTCGGCATCATCTTCAAGACGCCGCTCGTGATGCTGAAGATGACGCAGGGCCGCTGACGTCACCGAGCGCAGACGCTCACCCGTGACTCACGGTGAGTCCCGTGGTCTTCGGGCCGCGGCTCGCGCTTGATGGACGCTGGGGGGAAATGACATGCGTCCTAGCTACCGCTTTGCCCAGGTGTTGCTGCTCTCGTGCGTGGTGGCCGAGAGCGCGCTCGCGCAGCCCGCGGCGCCGACCACTCCGACCACGCCAGCTCCGACAGCTCCGGCTCCGACCGCTCCGCCGGCGCCGGTTCCGGCGATGCCCACCGACCCCGGAGCCGCGGGATACGCAGCGCCGTGGGCACCGGGCACGCCGCCGCCCGCCGATGCGCCGCCGCCCGCCGAGGAGAAGAGGGGCAAGAAGGAGCCCAGGCGCGGCGACTTCGACGCCGGCGGCCAGGCGCGGTTCCCGAGCGGCCCCGACGAGATGGGCGCGTACGACTCGTTCAACTGGGTCGCGGTCGACCTGAAGGGCCGCTACTTCGTGCTCGACTCGATCAGCGCCAACGGCTTCATCCCGCTCGCGGTCAAGCACCCCGACAGCCTCGCGGGCGGCCTGGTCGAGCCCGAGCTGTTCGGCGGCATGCGCATCGACCTCGAGGCGAAGCTGCCGAAGCTGCCGAAGCTGCCGGGCATCAAGTACGAGACCGCGGTCGGCCTCGGCCTCACCGCCGCGTACATGCGCGAGGGCGCGATGCTGCTCTCCGACAAGGACTACCCGCTGTTCGTCGGCGACCTGCAGCCCGGCCTCGCCGGCACGCTGCTGATGAACGTGAAGCTGTCGAGCCTCGTCGACTTCACGCTGAACCCCGCGTTCGTGTTCCAGACCGGCGAGGCCGAGAACCTCACGGCGCTCCAGATCCCGATGGCGCTCGTGCTGAAGCTCGGCGACGTCGTGAAGCTCTCCGCCGACCTCGGCGTGTTCACCGGCGACGACCTCTCGCTGCGCGCGAAGAACGGCGGCCGCGTCTATCTCGGCGCGGCGCTCGACGTGAAGATCGGCCGCATCGTCACCCACCTCGGCGCGGGCTTCGCGAGTCTGCTCACCGACGAGATGGGCGCGTACCCGACGATCAAGGACTCCGTGTACCTCGACCTGAACGTCACGTTCGCGAAGTAGCGGGGAGGGCGCCGGGATCGCCGGGGCGATGGATGCGCACCATGCGAACTCGCCTGGGCGAGGCATCGACGACCTCCAGCGTCGCTCCGCCGGGGGCCGCGAGCCGGGAGCCCACGACCGGCACGGTCAGCGCCAGCGCCATGCAAAGCCCGGCGATCGTCATGCTCTCCCGCGCGATCGGGAACGCGGTGTCGAGTGCCCGATTCACCTTGCGCGTCGGCATCCAACCGGGGACCAGGGCGCTGCCGTCCTGTTCGATCCGGAGCGATTCGTCCGGCAGATCGTGCTCGCCCACGATGTCGCCGACGACCTCCTCCACGAGATCTTCGATGGTGACGAGCCCCGCCGTGCCGCCGTGCTCGTCGACGACGATCGCGATCTGGATCCGCTTCGCCTGCATCTCGCGCAGCACCGTGCTCACGCGGGCCGTCACGGGCACGTAGAGCAGAGGCCGGATGATGTCGCCGAGCGCGATGAGGTTCCTCTCCCAGGCCAGCGCGAGCACGTCCCGGGCGACGACGTAGCCGACGACGCGATCCGGATCCTCGCCGAACACCGGCATGCGGCTGTGCCCTTCTTCGAGCAGCACGCGCTGCACCTCCTCGGGGCTCGCGTTCTCACGGATCGCCACGATCAGGTCGCGCCGCACCATCAGCTCCGCCACCATGACGTCGCCGAGGCCGAGCGCACGGACCGCGATCTCGCTCGACTTGTGATCCACCGCGCCGACCTTGCCTGCTTCCTGCACGAGCTCCCGCAGCTCGTCTCGCGACACCCGGCTCTCGGTGAACGACGTCCTGTCGCCGAACAGGCGGAGGACGAGGTTCGAGCTGGCCGTCAGGAACCAGACGAGCGGGCGCATCACGCGCGACAGCGCGAGCAGTGGCCTCCCGATGAAGAACGCGTAGCCGTTCGAGTACCGCAGTGCGAGCGACTTGGGCACGAGCTCGCCGAGCACCAGAGACAGGAAGGACACGCCGGCGACGACGATGACCATGGCGACCTCGTGGGCACTCGTTCCGAAGGTTCCCTCGAGGTGCGGCGTGAGGTCGCGGGCGATGCTCGCACCGCCGAAGGCGGCCGCGGCCGCGCCGACGACGGTGATGCCGATCTGGACGGTCGCCAGGAAGCGCTCCGGCTGGTCTCGGAGCGCGCTCACCGCGAGGGCGCGTGGATCGCGGGCGTTACTGCGCTGCTGTACGGTGCTCTTGGCCGCGGTCAGTACCGCGATCTCGGCCCCCGCAAACAGCCCGTTGATCAGGACGAGGCCAAGCAGGATCGCGAGCTCGAGAGGCATCGCCGGAAGTTCACCACATGGTGCACGCCGGCGCACGGCTCCGTGAGGTGCGTGACGTTCCGGAGCTACTCCATGCGGGCGCCGGGCGGCCGCACGAAGTGGTGCCGCACGTCGACCAGCGCGGTGTCCTTCATCGTCGGCGGATCGATCAGCACGTCGCGGGCGTCGATGCGCACCGCCTCGGGCTGCGCGAGGATGCCGGCCTTGGTCTTGCGGCCGAACGAGAGCGCGGAGTAGATGCCGCGGTCGCCGGCGGCCCAGCCGTTGATCGCGCCGCCGCCACCGAAGCCGACCACCGCCGCCTGGACCTTCGCGACGGTCGCGGCCGGCACCTTGCCCGAGAGGTCGACGAACGCCGGGTTCGGCACCGCGCCGGTGTCGAACACCTTGGTCAGCCCCTTGCCGGCGCTGACCGGAGCGAACACCGCCTGCGAGGTCTTCACGGACGCGACGTCGGCCACGGCGGCCGCGAGGTCGTTGCGGCCGGTGCGCGAGCTGAAGAACGAGGCGTCGACCTCGGAGTCGAGCATCGCGTTGTCGATGAACCCGGCATCGTTGCAGCCGGTGTTGATGAACGACAGCTTCTTGCCCTTCAGCGACTGCATGTCGCCGCCGGCGCCGGAGAACAGCGCCCACTGGCGCGTCGTGGACCCGCCGATGTTCGCCGAGGCGAGCAGCTTCGGGCTCATGTTCGCCGCGTAGCACTGGCCGTCGATGATCGCGAAGTCGACGCCGCCCTTGTTCATCGCGCCGAGGCTCGCGTACGACTGCGCGACCGTCTTGATGCCGGTGTTCTGCTCGATCGCTTTCGCGAGGCCCTGCACGTAGGCGAGGCGCGCCTGCGCGGTGCCGAAGTCGACCGATGGCGCGTAGATGCCGACGGTGATCTGCGTCGGCGCAGGCTGCGCGCTGGCGGTGCCGGCGGCAGCGAGGATCGTGGCGGTGGTGATGAGGAGGTTTGTCTTCATGGTCAGAACCCGTAGATCCTCTTCTTCGCGTCGATCCACTTCTGGAGGTCGCGGGCCTGGACGCCGCGCGCCTTCGCCTTCACCCACGCCTCGTAGGCGTCCTTCGGACGCCCGGCCTGGTCGTACAGGATGCCGAGGTTGACGAGCACCTCGGGCGGGTTGCCGCCGAGGCCCTCGAGCGTGGCGAGGTCACCCTTGTTCAGCGAGAGCGCGGCCTTGTCCATCGCGATGCGGCGCTTCGCGTCGGCGTCGCCGTAGCGCTCGGCCGCGGTCAGCGACTTCGACGCGGCGGCGATCTGGCCGGCGCGCCACTGGTCGTACGCGATGAGCTCGTACGAGGAGCCGAGCAGGTCCTTGATCTTGGTGCCGAAGCCCGGCTCGTTCTCCATCTTCGCGAGGTCGGCGACCGCCTGCTGGCGCGCCGCGAGCGTGCCGGAGCGGTAGTTCGCGTACGCGCGGAAGAACTGCGCGCCGAACTTCGCGTACGGGCCCTTCAGGTACGTGCCCTGGCCGCCCTTGCTCGCCAGCGCCGTGAACACCTTCGACGCGTCGGCCGAGCGGCCCGAGTCGAGCAGGGCGAGGCCGTAGCTGAACTCGAACGCGAGCGGCTCCGTGCCCTTGAGGACACCGGTGTTGCGGCTCGCGCGCTCGAAGTCGGAGGCCGCGTCGCCCGCCTTGTTCTCGCGCATGCTCTTCCAGCCGCGGCGGAACAGCGCGAGCGCGAGGTTGCGGTTCGCGGCCGGCGCGATCGCCGGGTCCTGACCACCGGCCTGCACCGCGGTCTCGAGCTTCTCGACAGCGCCGGCGAGGTCGGCGTCGATCAGGAGCGGGCCCCACTCGACGTAGATCTCCGCGAGCGCCAGCGCGGCGCCGGCCTTCTTGGCCTCCTTCTCCGCCTCGGCGTACTCGAGCGACGCCTTCTTCGGATCCGGCTTCTGCTGGCACAGGTACGTGCGAGCGAGCAGGCGGCGGCGCAGCACCTCGTCGCGGCCGCTGATGTTGGCGAGCTTGATCAGCTGCTTCTGCGCGCTGTCACACTGGCCCTTGTCGATCGCGAGCACCGCGAGGTTCGTGAGCGTCACCGGCGAGCCGGGGTCGATCGCCAGCGCCTGCTCGAGGAGCTGGCTGGCATCGGCGTTCGCGGAGAACGCCTGCTCGTTGATCGTGAGCACCAGGCTGCGCTGGATCGTGATGTCGTTCGGCCGGATCTGGGCGGCGGCCTCGAACTTCTGGCGCGCCTCCTTCAGCTTCTTCTGGTTGTAGAGCGACTTGCCCGCGAGCAGGATCACGCCCGCGCGCTGCTCGGCCGGGGCCTTCGCGAACTCGGGGTTCTGCATCACGCGGTCGGTGAGCTTGGTCGCCTCGCCGTCCTGCTTGCCCTCGATGTACGCACCGCCGAGCTCGATCGCGAGCTCCGCGCTCGTCGGGTTCGCGTTGTACGCGGTCTTGAGCTTGTCGATGGCGAGCGCGAGGTTCGGGTTGTTGCCCGAGGCCGGCGCCGGCAGGCGGCGATAGACCTTGCCGAGCTGGATCGACAGCTGGACCTGGTCGTGCGCCTGGTTGGGCTTGAGCAGCGTCTCGGCGCGCAGGTACGCGTCGAGCGCGTTCGTCCAGTCGCGGTCGGCGAAGAAGGTGTCGCCGATCAGCTTGAAGCCGCGCGCCTCGGACTTGCGGAGGCGCGTGAATTCGTTGGCCGCGCTGCGCGCCTTCTTCGTCTGCTTGCGCGCGAGGTACGCGGTGCCGAGGTTGTACCAGACGGCCCCCGACGCATCGACGCGCTTGGGATCCTGGATCACCTTCTCGCACACCGTCACCGCCTGGTCGAAGCGACCGAGGCCCGTGTACGCGGCGCACAGGCCGTTCTCGGCGTTGACCGTCGCGTTCGGCTTCTTGCCGAACTTGCGGTTCACCGTGTCGAACTGGCTGACCGCCTTCTCGTACAGGCCCTGCGCCTTCTGCTCGTCGCCGTCGTTCAGCGTGCTGCGCGCCGTCGCGAGCAGTGCGAAGCCGAGGCGGATGCGGGGGAGCACGTCGCCGCCCTCGAGCTCGCCGGGCCGGTGCTGGAGGTACGCCTCGTAGGCGTTCACCGTGCGCGCCGGGCTGCGCGACGCGTAGAACTCGCCGATCAGCTTCTGGTTCGTGAACGCCTGCGGGCGCGAGGACACGACCTTCTCGGCGACCTTGATCGCCTCGTCCTTCCGGTCGGTCTCCCACAGGAGCAGGGCTTCCTGCTCGCCGAGCTCCGGCGAATTCGCGAGCGCGGAGTTCCGCTGCTTCGCGCGCGCGACGAAGTCGAGGCCGCCCTTGTAGTCCTTGAGGATGATGAAGATCGCGGCGCGCTTGCCGTACGCCTCCGCGGGCACCTGACTCGGCGCCTTCGCGATCGCGCGGTCGTAGGCGACCGCGGCGCGCTGCCAGTTGCCGTCCTCGAAGTACTTGTCGCCGTCGCGCAGGTCATCTTCGATGGCGGCCTGCGCCACCGTCGCGCTCGCGACGATCATCACTGCCGCTGCGGCAGCGGTGCCAAAGGTCCTCAATGGATCCTCCCCACGATCATGGTGATGTCATCCTTCCGCGGCGCGTCACCAAAGAACGCGGTCGCATCCGCGACGATCGCGTCGCGCATCTCGCCTGCATCAAGCGCGGCGGCCTTGCGGACGCTCGCGCGGAAACGCTTCTCGCCGTACTCCTCGCCGGCGGCGGACTCGCACTCGACGATGCCGTCCGTGTACCAGACCAGGACGTCACCGGGCGACAGCTCGGTGGTCTTGGCCTCGTACTTGGACATGCGATCGTCGCCGAGGCGGTTGCCGCGGATCATCAGCGAGCCGAACTCGCCCTTGCCGCCTTCGCCCGTCCGGTAGAGGTAGGGGAAGTTGTGGCCGGCGTTGGCGTAGGTGATGGTGCGCAGCTTCGTGTCGATGATCGACGCGAAGCAGGTCATCACGAACCGGCGCTGCGCGCTCTCGAAGATCGCGTGGTTCATGATCTCGAGCAGGCGCGTCACCGTGACGTCGTCGTTGTGGACGTGGCGGGCGACGTCGCACGCGGCCTTCGCGGCCGCGGTGATCATCGCGGAGGGCACGCCGTGGCCGGTGACGTCGCCGATGACGACGAGCACCTTGTCGCCGACGAGATCGCTCCACGTCCACCAGTCGCCGCCGGTCTGCGAGGCCGGCTGGAAGTAGCCCGCGAACTTGAGGACCCCCTTGTCGACCGGGTCGGAGGTCGGGACCAGGGTCTCCTGGATCGCCTTCGCGACCTCGAGCTCCTGCTCGATGCGAGCCTTCTCGGCGGTCTGCATCAGGAGGATGTTGATCTGGTCGGCCATGAAGTTGAAGTTCTCGCCGAGGAAGCCGATCTCGTCGTTCGACTTGATCTCGACGCGGGCCTCGAGATCGCCGCGGGCGATCTGATCGGCCTTCCAGGCGAGCTGCTTGATCGGGCGGCTGATCGACAGGCCCTGGAGGATCGCGAGCACGGTGCCGATCAGCGCGAACAGCGCACCCACGGCGCCGGTGTACAGCGCGGCGCGCGTCGAGGCCGCGGCCTTCTGCTCGGCGGCCTGCTCGGTGAACAGCTTGATCGGGGCCATGTCGTAGCCGAGGACCACGTAGCCGAGCCGGGCCTCCGGAGCCTCCGCGGCGAGCGCGCCGGCGGCCGTCGGGGGCGTGCCCGGCGCGAACACCGGGTACGCGAACACGCGGTAGTCCGAGCCTCCGGAGTTCATCTCGAAGCTGACCAGCGCTTCGTTCTTCGTGCTCGCCTTCCACGCGGCGAGCGCCTGCTTCCAGCTCTCGTCGGCGAGCGCGCCGATCGCCGGGCTCATCGCCTCGTGCTTGCCGTCGGCGCAGGTCAGCGTCTGCTCCTCGAAGCAGTGCGACACGACCTTCTGGTTGAGGTCGAGGACGTACGCGAGCTTGAGCCCGTAGTCCTTCCTGCCCTTCTCTTCCTTGGTGTCCTGCTCGACGGTCTCCTTGACCACGCTCAGGATCTCCGCGTCGCGCCCTCGGTCGAACAGGAGCTGCGACACGCCGCGTGCGAACAGCGGCGTGCCGAACTCGCCGAGCGCTCGCCGGCCCTTCAGGAAGACATCGATTTGGCGCTGGCTCGATTCGTCGAACGCCTTGCGGACGTTGACGACGTTGAGCACGCCGGACCCGACCACTGTCACCACGATCAAAAGCGTGGTGGTCAGGATCATCTTGACGGAGAGGCTGAGACCCCCGCGATTGGCCATCCCGCTCGCCAGTTTATGACACTGCCGAGTTAACTGCTACCATTCGGCCATGGCTGGCGACCGTGATTCCGTCGCGCCCGCGCTGGCGCAGTTCCTGAGCGAGTTCAAGCGGGTCAACAACGCCATCGTCGACTCCTACTTTGTCGTCGACACGGAACGGCGGATCGTGGACTTCAACCGAGCGTTTTTCGCGCTCCTGCCCCGCCAGGTGGCCCGCGGCCTCAAGGGCAAGCACTGCTACGAGGTCCTGGAGCTGAACATCTGCAAGACCGAGTGCATCGCCCAGCAGTGCTGGGCCGATAACCGACACGTGCGCCTCGACGAGATCTCGGGGAGCGTCCAGGGCGAGGCCCAGAAGCTGCGGTTCATCCTCTCCGCGGTGCCCATCACCGACGACTCCGGCAACCATGTCGGTGCGCTCGAGATCCAGCGCAACGTCACCGACGAGGCCGTCGTGCAGGTCAAATACCAGGAGATGCTGGAGAACGAGGCCCGCGAGCGCGAGCGCCTCGCCAACCAGGTCCGCGCCCGCACGAAGGAGCTCCTCGAGACCAACCAGCTCCTGCTGAAGACGCAGAAGGAGCTCCTCGCCTACAAGAAGGGCCTGACCGTCTGATCCGCCGGAAGCCCGGCCCGGCAGTCTGATACGATCTTCCCGGTGTGGGTGCGTGCCGTCTTCGCGGTCTGTGTCGCCGCGGGCTGCTATCACCCGACCCCGCCCGCGGGGCTGCCGTGCAGCGACCCCGGCCATACCTGTCCAGGCGATCAGGTCTGCGACCTCGCACAGGTGCCTCCGACGTGTGTCGACGCGCTCGCCGAGGCCGATGCAGGAATCGATGGCGATGCTCCGCCCCCGACCTGCGCGGCGGGCTGCCCGGCGAGCGCACCGATCTGCGATCCGGCCGGGCAGACGTGCCGCGGGTGCATCGCCGACAGCGAGTGCCCGGGCGCGTGTCACGAGCTCGACGGCACGTGCACGACACCGGCGCAGACGCTCTACGTCAGCCCGTCGGGGATGGACGGCGCCGCTTGCACGAAGACCGCGCCGTGCCGGTCGATCAACGCGGCCGTCCAGCAGGCGGCCGCCGGGCGGCGCCTGATCCAGGTGGCCGACGGCACGTACACGGACGGCTTCAACATCAGGAACAACGCGATCGTCTCCGGGATGGACCGGACGCCGGCGGGAGCGACGATCATGGTCACCGGTGCGGGCGGCGTGCAGGCCGACGCGTCGACCAGCTCCGTGATCGAGGGCGTCTCGATCGTGGGGGCGGGCTCCGACGGGATCATCAACCGCGGGACGCTCGTCGTCTCGCGCGTGCTGGTGTCGGAGGCGCGCGGGCGCGGCATGGACAACCGCGGTGGAGACCTGATCGTGCTCGACGCGCGCGTCGAGCGCTGCGACGGCACGGGGATCCAGAGCAACAACAACGTCCGGATCGAGCGCACGGTCGTGTTCGACAACGCCGGCACCGGGATCATCGCGAACGGCGCATCGACGATCCTGAACACGATCGTCGGCAGCAACGGCACCATGACCGGTGGGAGTCCGGGCGGCGTGAAGCTGTCGCCCTCGGTCGGAGACATGGTGGTGTTCCGGTTCAACACGCTGTCGGAGAACGATGTTCAAGCGGGCGGCGTGACCGGCATCCAGTGCGACGGTGCGGTGATGCTCGAGAATTCGATCTTCGCGGACGTCGATGGCGTGTTCACGACCGAGACCGGCGGGAGCTGCTCCGCGCGATATTCGATGTTCGACGCCATGCCGCTCGCCGGGCCGGGTAACTTCGCGGGCAATCCGATGTTCGTGAACGCCTCGAACGACTTCCATCTCGCCGCGGGCTCGCCCGCGATCGACAAGGCGGATCCCGCTGCCACCGAGACGCTCGATGTCGATGGCGACGCCCGTCCCGCCGGCACGGCTCGCGACATCGGCGCCGACGAGACAACCTTCGCACCGGCTGCCCCGGTGCTGCGCGGCTCGGCAGAGCCGAGCCTTGCGCGTCCGTGAAGGCCCTCGCTCTCGCGCTCGTGCTCGCCGCGTGCGCGGCGACGCCGAACCTCGCGGTGCGGCCCGATCCCGCGCTGCCCGCGGGGGTGACCGCCGAGGTGATGGCGGCGCCCGACGGGACGCAGCTCTACGCGCGGCACTGGGCCACGCCGGGCGACGCGAAGGGCGTCGTGATCATCATGCACGGCCTCAAGGACCACGCCGCGCACTACCAGGGGTTCGCCGAGAAGCTCGTCGCGGCGGGCTTCGGCGTGTACGCGTTCGATCTGCGGGGGCACGGCCGGAGCGCCGGGCCGCGCGTCGATCCGGGCGACTGGCTCCTGTACGTCGACGATCTGGATCGCTATGTCGAGCAGGTCGCCCGGAAGGAGCCGGGCAAGAAGCTGTTCCTGTTCGGGCACTCGATGGGCGGCGCGATCGCGACGCTCACCGCGATCCGCCACCGCGCGGCGCTCGCGGGCCTCATCCTGTCGGGGCCGGCGCTCGCCGTCGATGCACCGCCGCTGCTCCTCGCCGCGACGCAGATGGCCGGCGCGCTGACGCCCGGCGCGAAGGCACTCGACCTGCCGAACGACGAGTTCTCGTCGGACCACGCGGTCACGAAGGACATGGACGGAGACCCGCTGATCTCGCAGGGGCCCGGGCCCGCGCGCACCGCGTTCGGTCTCATCAAGGCGATCCAGCTGATCTGGGCGCACACCGGCGGCCTGACGCTGCCGATCCTCGCGCTGCACGGCACGCGCGACTCGCTGACCGCGCCGTCGGGGAGCCGCGCGTTGATCTCGGCCGCGCCCTCGACCGACAAGACGCTGAAGATCTACGACGGGTTTCGGCACGATCTGCTCCACGAGCCGAGGCGCGCGCTCGTCGAGGCCGACATCCTCGCGTGGCTCGACGCGCACACCGGCGGCGATCCGATCAGGCCGACGCGGCCGTTCGTCGGGCGGCTGCGCGGCGATCCGGTCGGCTGGGCGCAGGCGCTCGAGCTCGGCATGGGCGTCGGCGATGCGACGGGTGGGCTGCGGTTCGCGGGGACGGCGTCGCTCCAGCTCGCGCGCCCGCGGCCGCTCGGCTGGCACGGGGGACTGACGGCGCAGAAGGTCGGCGAGTACCGCGCGCTGTCGCTGCGCCCGCTCGGCGTGGCGGTGCGGTTGAGAGCCGCGGTGCTCGGCGTCTCCGCCGGTGGCAGCGTGATCACCGGAGCGAAGGTCGCGGTCTCGGCGGCGGCGTGGCTCGAGCTGCCGCTCGGTCCGGCGCACCTCGGCGGCCTCGTGATCCGCGAGCGCGCGGTGTCGAACACCAACATCCACGGCCCGCTGCTCTCCGATCTGTTCTGGACGAGCGTCTCGCTGCGCTTCGGCGGCGATCGCCGGTACTGGCCGCACGCCCGCGCGGGGGTGGGGCCGGTGGTGCAGGGCGCGCTCGTGTGGGTCGGCGATCAGCCGCGCGGCTGGGCGCTCACCGCCGGGCTGCAGCTCTACGGCGTGGATTGAGGATCCGCTTGGAATAAGCCGAGATCTTCGTCAACGATTCGAAATCTGCTTGCAACGCTCCGTCACAAGCGGCACGACATGCTCCGCCCATGAAGGTCCTGCAGGTCGCCGTGATGGTGCTGGCCGCCGCGTGTGCGCCGAACGTGAAGTCGCAGGCCGACACCGCGTTCTCGAAGAAGCAGTACCTGCAGGCGGCCGAGCTCTACGACCAGGTGCTGCGCGGCGATCCGAAGGACAAGCACGCGCTCGGGCGTCGCATCGAGGCGCGCACGATGGTGCTGCGCGAGCTGCTCGCGGCGACCGCGCGCGCGCGCACCGCGGGCGATGCGGACGGCGCGATGGCGCAGCTCGCCGAGATGCTGGTACGGCGCGATGGCTGGGGGATGAAGGTCGAGGGCGAGCTCGCGCGGGCGCTCAGCATCGAGGTCGTCGCGTCGGGATCGGCGATCGCGACGGCGGTGGCGAACACGTCGAACGCGGCCGGGCCGCTGTCGGGGCAGGCGATGGCGCAGCACTACGCGCCGCTGCTCGCCCACGAGGAGTTCGCGAACTGGCGGCGCGAGATCGACGACAGCGTTCACGTCGCGGCGCGGACCACGTGCGTGAACCTCACCGCGAAGGCGAAGACGCCGTACCTGACCTGGGCGATCGCGGCGTACTGCCGCCACTTCGGGCTCGAGGAGCCGCCGCTACTCGCGCGCACGAACCTGAAGAACCGCCTCGTCATCGACGGCGGGCTCGCCGGCATCTCGCCCGACGAGACCGGCCGCATCAAGGACACGCTCGCCGCCGCGTTCGCCGAGAGCGTGTGGTTCGCGCGCGACGCCGCGCGGCCGGCGCACGCGATGCTGACCGGGCGGATCAGTGTGACGTTCGACTCGAAGACCGTGTCGCGCACGGCGAACTGGACCGAGCAGGTGCCGTACACCGACTACGTCACCGAGCAGGAGTCGTATCAGGAGCCCTACGACGACACCGAGACCTACTACGAGCAGGTGCCGCACACCGAGTACCGCACGGTCAGCGTGCCGTGCGGCAGCTCGACGTGCAGCGAGAGCCGGCCGGAGACGGTGTATCGGTCGGAGTCGCGCACGCGCACCGTCACCAAGTACCGCACCGCGTTCCGCCCGGTGACGAGGCCGGTCACGCGCCACCGCGCCGTGCCGCGCTCGTTCCACTACGAGGCGATCGAGCGCAGCGGCCGCTACACCAGCAACCTCCGCCTCCGCCTCGATCGCGACGAGCCCGACATCTCCGCGGAGATCGCCGGGAACTTCTTCGAGCACGGCTTCGATCACGACGTGTACAACGCGCAGGCCGGCGTCTCTCCCGAGCGCGCGAACCTGCCGGCGCTCGGCGCGTTCGCGGCCGCCGAGGAGCAGCGCCTCCGCGAGGCGCTGCGCCTCAAGCTCGACGCGCGGTGGGCCGACCTCTACTGCTCCTCGCAGACGTTCACTCCCGAGGAGGCCGCGACGTGCGCGTACCTCGCGCCCGCGACCATCCCGTCCGGCGCCCATGCCGCGCTGCAGCAGGCGTTCGGCCCCGACGAGGCGCTCCTCACGACCGTGCTCGTGCGCTGAGGGCCTTGCGCGGTCGCGGGTCCGGACTTATCCGCCCAGATCAGACGGAGGTAACCCCAATGCGACGTATCCAGACCCTGCTCCTGGCAGCGGGCCTGGTCGCGGCGCCGTTTGGCGCCGCAGCCAGCCCCTCCGAGTCCACGTCCGCGCGCTCGTTCTTTCAGTCGTTGTCCTGGGCCGCCACGAAGGGCCGGCTCGGCGTCACGGTGATGAGCCTGTCGCCGGAGCTCCGGACCCACTTCGGTTCCACCGATGGCACCGGCGTGCTCGTCTCGCACGTCGAGCCGGGCATGCCAGCGCACCGGGCCGGCATCGCGGTCGGCGACGTGATCACCCACGTGCACGGCAAGATCGTCGACGACGGCGGTGACGTGCTGACCGCGCTCGTCGACGTCGGCAAGACGGTGCGCGTGCCGGTGCGGGTGCTGCGCGACCGCAAGCCGCTGACGCTCGACGTCACGATGGACTCCGACGCGCCGAGCGCGAGCTCGACCCTGCAGAGCGTCCTCGACCTCGAGTGGGTCAAGCGCTTCCTCGACGGCGCCCGCGAGGGTGCCGCGCGGCCGGCGACCTGAGGAGACCATGCCGACCGCGTACATCGCCATCGAGGACCGCGCCGAGCGCGAGCGGATCACGAGCGCCCTCCACAGGCGTGACTGGTCCGTCGTCGCGCACGCGACCGGCTTTCACCTGCTGTCCGACCTCGCCGACGTGATCGAGGGCCGCTCGAGGGAGCTGCCCGCGCTGATCGTCGTCGACGCGTACGCGCGCGGCTGCGCGGGCACCACGATCGCCGCGGGGCTGCACGACCTCGGGCTCGACATCCCGGTCGAGATCGTCCCCCGGCGACCGAAGCCGGTCGAGGGCGATCGCGTAAGCTCGGCGGCATGAGTGAGGCCGCGGGGCTCCGCGACGACATCATCTCCAAGCTGTACGTCGAGCTCGCGAAGTTCCCCGCGGTCGCGACGCGCAACGATCACTACCTCGCGCTCGCGTTCGCCGTGCGCGACCGGCTGCTCCGGCGCTGGGTCGCGTCGGCGCAGCGCGTGCTGACGGAGCGGCGGCGGACGGTGATCTACCTGTCGGCCGAGTACCTGATCGGACCGCAGCTCGCGTCGAACCTCCTGGCGCTCGGGCTCGACACCGCGGCGCGGACGGCGCTCGACGAGATGGGCGTGTCCCTCGACGAGCTGGTCGAGCACGAGGAGGAGCCCGGCCTCGGCAACGGCGGCCTCGGGCGGCTCGCGGCGTGCTACATGGACTCGCTCGCGACGCTCGACTACCCGGCGGTCGGCCACGGTCTCCGCTACGAGTTCGGTATCTTCGACCAGGACATCCGCGACGGCTGGCAGGTCGAGCGCACCGACCGCTGGCTGCGCAACGGCAACCCGTGGGAGGTCCGGCGCTACGAGATCGAGCACAAGGTGAAGCTCGGTGGGCACACCGAGCACTGGTCCGACGAGCACGGCCAGCACCGCGTGCGCTGGATCCCCGAGCGGGTCGTGAAGGGCGTGCCGTACGACGTGCCGGTCGCCGGGTTCGGCACGCAGACGACGAACTTCCTCCGCCTGTGGTCCGCCGCCGCCGACGAGGAGTTCGACCTCGATGCGTTTCAGGTCGGCGAGTACTGGCGCGCGGTCGACGCGAAGATCCGCAGCGAGAACCTGACGAAAGTGCTCTACCCGAACGACTCGAGCCCGGCGGGCAAGCAGCTGCGGCTCGAGCAGCAGTACTTCTTCGTGTCGTGCGCGCTGCAGGACTGCATCCGCCTCCTCACCTCGCGCACCTCGATCCGCGAGTTCCCCGACACGTTCGCGATCCAGCTCAACGACACGCACCCGTCTCTCGCGGTCGCGGAGCTGATGCGGCTGTTCGTCGACGAGTTCCGCCTCGGCTGGGACGAGGCGTGGGATATGACGCGGCGATCGATCGCGTACACGAACCACACGCTGATGCCGGAGGCGCTCGAGACCTGGCCCTTGCCGCTCATGCAGCGCCTGCTGCCGCGTCACGTCGAGATCATCTACGAGATCAACCGCCGGTTCCTCGACGAGGTGCGCGCGCGGTTCCCCGGCGACGAGGCGCGCGCGGCACGCATGAGCCTGATCGGCGAGCACGGCGACAAGCAGGTGCGGATGGCGCACCTCGCGACGGTCGCGAGCCATCACGTCAACGGCGTGGCGGAGCTGCACTCGAAGCTGCTCACCGAGACCGTGCTGCGCGACTTCGCCGAGCTCTGGCCGGAGCGGTTCACGAACGTGACGAACGGCGTGACCCCGCGGCGGTTCATGGCGCTCGCGAACCCGCGGCTCGCCGAGCTGATCACCGACGCGATCGGCGCGGACTGGCTGAAGGATCTCGACGCCCTGGCCGAGCTGGAGCCGTTCGCGGACGACCCCGGGTTTCGCGACGACTGGCTCGCGGTCAAGCACGCGAACAAGGTCGACCTCGCGACGTGGTTGCGCGGCCATCACGGGCTGGCGTGCGATCCGTCGTCGATGTTCGACGCGCAGTGCAAGCGCATCCACGAGTACAAGCGGCAGCACCTGAACCTCCTGCACGTGATCGCGCTGTGGGACCGCGTGCGCCGCGGCGAACCGCTCGGCGCGCCGCGCACGTTCGTGTTCGCGGGCAAGGCCGCTCCAGCGTACCGCGCGGCGAAGCTCATCATCCGGCTCGCGCACGGCGTCGCGGGAGCGATCTCCGAGGATCCGCGCACGCGCGGCCAGCTGCGCGTGGTGTTCGTCCCCGACTTCTCGGTGAAGAACGCGCAGCGCATCTACCCCGCGGCGGACCTCTCCGAGCAGATCTCGACCGCGGGCATGGAGGCATCGGGCACCGGGAACATGAAGTTCACGCTCAACGGCGCCCTGACGATCGGCACGCTCGACGGCGCGAACGTCGAGATCCGCGAGGCGGTCGGCCACGACGAGTTCTTCCTGTTCGGCCTCACCGCGGACGAGGTCGAGGCCAGGAAGCGCGCCGGCTACCGTCCGCGCGACGTGCTCGATGCGGACCCCGAGCTCGCGCGGGTCATCGAGCTGATCGCATCTGGCGCGTTCTCGCCGGGTGATCGCGCACTGTTTGCGCCTCTCGTGGCGGATCTGGTGGAGAAGGATCGGTTCCTCGTGCTCGCCGACTTCCGTTCGTACTCGGACTGCCAGCAGGCCGTGGACGCGGCGTGGCGCGATCAGGACGGGTGGACGCGCTCCTCGATCCGCAACGTGGCGCGCGCAGGGCGGTTCTCCTCCGATCGGTCGATCCGCGAGTACGCCAGCGAGATCTGGCGGATCACGCCGTTCTGAGCCGGTACATGCGTTGCACCCGTCCCGGGCATGACGCGCGCGTGCCTGGTGATGTTCTTGATCGGGTGCTCGGCCGGCGGCGCGGGTGACGGCCCCGGCGGTGGTCCGGGCGAGCTGCCCGCGGACCTCCCCGATGGGGGTGTGGGCCCGACGCACGATGCGCCCCCGGGCACGGTCGTCCTCGAGGTGACCGCGACCGGGCCGGGGCGGATTCGCTCGCAGCCCGAGGGGATCGACTGCGGCGGTGGCGGCACCCGGTGCCGGATGCTGCTCGACGGTGACGTCACGCTGATGACGAGCGACGACACGACCGTCCGCTGGACCGGCGACTGCGCCGGCAACGGGGACTGTGCGGTCACGGGCGGTGCGACCCGCCGCGTCTCGGCGCAGACCTTCGCGCCGCTGGCCGTGACGTTCGACGGCGAGGACGGTCGCGACGACGCGTGTCACTCGATCGCGGCGCTCCCCGGCGGCGGCTTCGTCGTCACCGGCGAGACGCAGCGGCTCGCGCAGGGCCGGAACGCCTGGACGCGCGCCTACTCGGCGGCCGGCGCCACCGTGTGGTCGTACGAGCTGAACACGCCGAGCGAGGGCTCGGACGCGGGCCGCGGCGTCGCGGTTCTGCCCGACGGCGCGACCGTCGTCGCGGGGCGCTGGTACTCGGGCTCCAGCTCGCGCGTCAACTACTTCGTCTCGCGGTTCACCGTCGGTGGCACGCTGATCGACACGCAGCTCGGCGAGCTCCTCGGCGACGATCACTACGCCTCCGTCGCCGCGGGACCCGGCGGGAGCCTCGTGCTCGCCGGCGCGCGCGGCGGCGCGGCGTGGCTCGAGGGGGCCGACTGGTCGATCGCGCGCGGCGCCGATGCGTCGGTCCATCGCGTCGCGGTCGCCGCGAGCGGCGACGTGCTCGCGGCCGGCACCGAGGCGGGCCACGGCTGGGCCGCGCGTTACCGCGGCACGACGGAGATCTGGTCGGCGCGCTTCGAGGGCGGCGGCTCCGACTCCGCCGAGGACGTCGCGGTGCTGCCGACGGGCTATGCGATCGCCGGCACGACCGCCGGCGCGGGCTGGATCCGCGTCTACAGCGACGCGGGTGCACCGACGTGGGACGTCGCGCCGGTCGCCGGCACGACGTGGCGCGCGGTCGCCCCGCGCGCGGACGGCGGCCTCGTCGCCGCGGGCTCGCAGGGCAGTGACCTCCTCGTCCGCGCGTTCCCGAAGGACGGCGCGGTGCTGTGGACGCGCACGCGCGCGGCCGCGGCCGCGTCGAGCGCGGCCGTCGATGGCGACGGCAACGTGCTGGTGTGCGGGGCGCAGGTCGGGCGGAGCCGCGACGCGCTCGCGATCCGGTTCGCGCAGTAGCGGTCGCCGGGTCAGAGGACGTCGAGCAGCAGGCGGCCACCGCCGAGGAGGATCAGCTGGCTGTTCGGGCCCGCGAGCGGCAGGTCGGCGCGCAGGAACAGATCGACCACGGGGGTGCGCGAGCGGCCGATCGGCGTGAGGTGCAGGCTGACCTCGGCGCCGACGATGATCGTCGTCTCGCCGCCGCCGCGCAGGCCGGCCAGGCCGAGACCGAAGCTCAGGTGCTTGACGCCCTTGCTGATGCCGGCGCGCGCGCCGTTGGCCTCGGCGAACCGCGTGTACTCGAGCAGCACCTTCCACTGCGGCTTCTCGATCGTCTTGCGGCTCATCCGCTGTCCGAGCAGCTCCGCCTTGACGTCGGCGGCGACCTGCCGCGCGAGCTCGCCGAGATCGGCCGGCGCGGTGCCGCCGCTCGCGATGATCTCCTTGACCCGCTCCTTCACGCGCTCGCGGATCGCCTCGGCGACCATGCGCTGGAGGTCGAAGACCTTGATGTCGAACGTGTAGATGCCGAAGCCGACGGTGAAGCCGTTCGCGTTGTCGCCGTCGGTGTCGAAGCCGACGACTCCGCCGACGTGCGGGCCGATCGCGATGCTGCGCCGGAAGCGGTCGAAGCCGCCCTTCGCGATCTGGAGACCGACCGCCGCGTCATCGGCGTAGTCGGCGCGCGCGGGCGCGGCTGCGAGCGCCACCAGGACGAGAGCTGCGATCCATCGCATCTGCTCCACGATAACCACAGGCGCCGCGTGGCGCCTCCCGTTCACGCGAAGATCACGTACGTTCGGCGCATGGCGGAGTACGTGGCGACGATCACCTGGAGTGGCACCGCGACGCCCGAGGCCTTCGTGAAGGGCAGGTACTCGCGCGAGCACAGCTGGGCGTTCGACGGCGGCATCACCGTACCAGCGTCGCCGGCGCCGGCGTCGGTGCCGGCGCCCTGGTCGAACCCGGCGAGCGTCGATCCCGAGGAGGCGTTCGTGGCGTCGATCTCGAGCTGCCACATGCTGACGTTCCTCTGGCTCGCCTCGAAGCAGGGCTTCTGTGCGACCGCCTACGCCGACCGCGCGGTCGGCGTGATGGCCCGGAACGAGCGCGGCGTCCCGTGGGTCAGCAAGGTCACGCTGCACCCCGCGGTCACCTGGGCCGGCGAGAAGCAGCCGACCGGGGCGGAGCTCGCCCAGCTCCACCACGCGGCGCACGACGGCTGCTACATCGCGCAGTCCGTGAAGACCGACGTCGTCGTCGCGATGCCGTGAGGGCCGGGCCTACTTCGTGAGCACGAGGTAGGCGAGGACGCCGATCGCGCCCAGGAGGATCGCGATCAGGACGAACACGAGCGCGTTCGACTTGCCGGGCGGCGCGACCGAGGCGGTCGGGCCCGTGCTCTGCGAGGCGAACCCGAAGCTGTTGCTCGACGGGATGCCCTCGCTGCCGCTCTTGCGGACCATCTGACCGGGCGGCTTGCTGCCACCGGGAGCGGTCGGGGGCTTGCTGCCCAGCTGCGGGCGGCTCGGCGGCTTGATGTTGCCGGAGGAGCCGGTGGTCGGCTGCGAGCCGCTGCCCTGGCTGAGCGCGCTCGCCGGCTGCGTGCTCGTGCGCTGGATCGACGGCAACGACGGGACGCTCGGCTTGGAGCCTGCGCCGGAGAGGTTCGGCTGGCTCTGGCGCGAGCGCACCTTGCCCTTGCCCGAGTCCGGCTCGCTGCCGCGACCGAGGTCGCGCATCGCGCCGTTGATCTTGTCGGGCTCGGCGAGCTTCTTCTGGTTCGAGAGGAACGCGAAGTAGCTGTCCGGCATGTCGTCGAAGTCCATGACGAGGTCGCACTCGTCACAGCGGCACGTGGGTGGCTCGTGCGGCGGCGGGCCCATGTCGCTCGCCTCGACCAGCAGCACCTTCTCCTCGTCGCACTCTGGACAGAAGTACGGGACGTAGAAGCTCTTGACGACACCGTTGCCGGTGAAGTTGTTGACCAGATTGATCTGGGCGACGATCGCGGGCGAGCACTCGACGAGCACGGACCGCGTCCCGTTGGTCTCGAGCTTCGAGAGCCAGTTGACCCAGTCGCGCACTCCGCACGAGTTGATGCGCTCGATCTCGCCGAGATCGATCACTGCTGTTCCCGCCGGAATCTTGTCGACGAGATCGGTGAGCTCGTTGTCTTCGTCGATGACGCCACCGAGCTTGACGTAGCTAACGTCACCCCGGTGTTGAACCGACGCCTGGAACTTTTGACTCATCGCACCCCTACGTAACGGCGGTAGTGCCCGCTACAGCGCACGGTTTCAAGGTACCGCCGGAACAGTGTAGCCCACCTTTTTTCGATCGATCCAGGTAGCGGCGGGCTTTTCATATGGCCCACTTGCACCCACCCCGGAGCCTCACCCAGCGGTCAGGGCATCGCGAAGATGCTGATAGTCGTCGGAGAGATAGAACCGCACCAGGTCGGAGCCGCCCAGCACCGCACCGAGCGCCACGGTCGCATCGTGACTGGCCAGACGTTCACCCGATAGCCGCGCGACCGCCCAGATCGCCGCTGCGAAGTCGTCGCACGCCAGGAGGCCGGCCCGCTTCGCGCACGCGAGCATGCCGTCGATCCAGGCGCCCGCGTCCACGTCCCGGGTGCCGGCGTGGACCTCGAGGATCTTGGCCGCCTCGCCCGTCGCGCCGTTGACGAGATCGGCGGCGGCGCCCGTCAGCTCCCCGTCCTGGGCGAGCATCGCGCGGAGCACCAGGCCGAGCTCGCGGCGGGCGCGCGCGCCGAGCTGGAGGAGCGCCGCGTAGCCGCCGCGGATCGCCTCGAACGCGTAGCCGAACATGAAGCGCAGCGTGAGATCGTTCTCGGTGAGCAGCGACCGGTCGATCACCACGAGCCGCCGCGGGAACGCGGTGACCGCGAACAGGCCCGGCACCTTCTCGCCGATGAACACCTCGGCATCGGTCTCGTAGAGGAAGCCGAGCTCGGCCGAGAGCTGCACCAGCCGCGGCTCCGTGCCCTGGGCGGGGAGGAGGTTCTCGCCGAGCGTCGGCTGGGCGACCAGGCTCGTCAGCTGCTCCGCGAAGATACCGAACAGCTCGCCCACCGGATCGCGCGCCGACGGGGTGAGGAGGTAGCGCTCGCGGGCGTCCTCGGTGATCGGGCGGCGCACGGCCTCGGGGACGCGGGTCGCCCGCAGCCGCTGCGCCGTCGCCCGGTCCGTCTCCTCGGCGAACCCGAGCAGGTCGAGCGCCGTGAGCACGCGGTTCGCGCGCTCGACGTCGCCGGCGCGGTTGTAGTAGCTCGCGAGCAGGCGGTACGCGGGCGCGTGGTGGATGTCGCGGTCGAGCACCTTGCGCAGCTCGCCGATCGCGCGCTTCGGATCGTCGACGGCGTAGATCTCCGCGAGCGCGACGCGGTCGCTCGGGCTGTCGGGCTCGACGTTCAGGATGCCGCGGTACGCCTCGATCGCGGCCGGGCGGTCACCGGAGGACAGCAGGATGCGCGCGAGCCCGCGCTGGAGCGGCACCGCGGCGCGCGGCCCGCCCTGCGCCATCGCCGCGTGCGCGGCCTCGATCAGCAGCGTCTCGGCCTGGCGCTGATCGCCGGCGTCGGCGGCGCGGCGCGCGAGCACGAGCGCCGGCGGCGCGTAGCCCGGGTCGTACTCGCTCGCGCGCCGGTACTGCGGCGCGGCGGCGCGCTGGTCGCCCGCGGCGTCGAGGATGCGGCCCTTGTAGTAGTAGTAGCGCGCGAGCGCGGCCGGCGAGAGCGGCTGGCCCGGCGCGGTCGCGAGCTCGATCACGCGATCGATGGCGGCGCGCGCGTCGCCGTACTTCGCGATCAGGAAGTACTGCTGCGCGAGCAGGTAGTACGCGTCCTGGTGCGACGGCTCCGTCTTGATCACCTCGCGCAGGACGCCGATCGCGCGGTGCGCGTCCATCTCGCCGTCGGCGTGGATCGTCGCCTGGCGCATCCGCGCCTTCAGCCGGTCGGCCGGCGACGCGCCGTTCATGTTCACGAACTTCTGGATCGCGGTGATCGCCTCGGTCCAGTGCCGCACGTCGGCGTGGAAGTCGACGAGCGCCGACAGCACCGTGAAGTCGTTCGGCGCGAGCTCGACGGCCTGGCGGTAGAGGTCCGCCGCCTGGTCGAGATCGCCGTCGCGCTCGATGATCGCGGCGCGGCCGATGTGGACGCGCGCGAGCAGCGCAGACGCGTCGTCGCGCCGGCGGTACAGCTTGTCGAGCTCGCGGAAGATCGCGTCGAAGTCCCACGCCTCCGGCCGCTCGCGCGCGAGCGCGCCCAGCTCGTCGAGGGCCTCGGCGTTCACCGGCTTCAGCTCGAGGGCGACGATGAAGCTCTCCGCCGCACCGCGCGGGTCGCCGGTGTGCTTCGCGACCACGCCGCGCCGCCGGTAGAAGTCCGACCTCGTGTTCGGATCGCCCTCGCGCATCGCCTTCTGCGCGAGCGAGTTCGCGAGCGGCTGCGCCTTGTCCCACTCCGCGGTCTCGTAGAAGTGCTCGAACAGCGCCTGGTTCGCCGGGAGGCACTCCGGGTCCACCGAGAGCGCGCTCTCGTAGTAGGTCATCGCCTTCTCGGGATCGCCGAGCTGCTTCTCGAGGATGCGGCCGATCTGCGCGAACACGCCGGCGCGCTCCTTGTCGTCCTGCCACAGCTTGACCTCGAGCTCGAGCGTCTCGATCACGCGCGGCCACTCCTCGCGGCGGCGGTACAGGTCGCGCAGACCGTGGACGGCCGGCAGGCACGCCGATGACGTCTTGATGGCGGCGTCGTAGTACCGGATCGCGTCCTGCTCGCGGCCGAACTTCGCCTCCATCACGGAGCCGCAGCGGAAGTAGAGCAGGGCCTTCGTGTTGCGGTCGTTCGTGACCTTGATCAGCTTGCGCGTGACGTCGATGAACTCGGCCCACTGCTCGGTCGACTCGAAGATGCGCGCGAGCGCATCGAGCGCGTCGCGGTTCTCCGGCTGGAGCTCGAGGATCTTCTGGTAGTGCTCGGTGGCGCTGTCGACGTCGCGTGCGCCTTCCTCCGACACGCGCGCGATCCGCTTCAGCAGCTCGACCGACTCGGCCTTGCCGTGCGCGTTCGCGAGCCGCATCTTCAGCACGTCGATGAGGCCGCTCTTGTCCTGCGCGTCCTCGTAGTAGCGCTCGAGGGACTGCGCCGCGCCGACATCGTTCGGATCGATCGTGAGCAGCTTGCGCTGCAGCCGCATCGAGTGGCGCGCGTCGCCCGCGTGCTCGGAGGCGAGCTGAGCGGCGGAGCGCAGCGCATCGGTCTTGCGCGTCGGATCCTTCTGCGTCTCGGCGCGCCGCTCGTAGGCCTCGATCAGCGGCTTGAAGTCCCCGCGCTGGTTGCACAGGTTCTCGAGGACCTTCACCGCGGCCTGCGGCTGCGAGTCGACCTCGACCACCTTCTGGTACGACTCGATCGCCGCGTCGACCTGGCCGAGGAAGTTCAGCTGGACGTTGCCGCGGCGCGAGTACAGATCGCCGAGGCGGTACGCGCGCGAGGCGCCGCTCTCGATGTGCTGGATCGCGTTCTCGTAGAGCTGCATCGCCGCCGCCCAGCGCTCGGACTTGTAGCAGACGCGCTCCATGGCGGTGAACACGTCGCGGTTCGTCGGGTCGGCGGCGAACGCCGCGGTGTACGCGGCGAGCGCTCCGTCGACGTCGCCCCGGTTCGAGCGCAGCGTCGCGACGCGCGCGAACAAAGCCGCGCGCGCCGGCTTGTCGGCGGTCGCCTCGGCGCGCGTCTCGAGGATGCGCGCCAGCTCGCGGTCGCGGCCGGTCTGCTCGTACAGCGTCTCGAGCGCCTTCGCGGCGGTCTGCTCGTCGGGCCGGAGCGCGAGCACGCCCTCGTACGCGGCGATCGCGTCGGCCTGGCGGGCGAGCTTGTTCGCGCGCAGCTCGCCGAGCTCGAGCAGCACCGCGACCTGACGCTCGATGTCGTTCGGCTTGATCGTCGGCAGGTCCCGCTCGAGGACGACCGCGACCTCGCCCCACCGCTGCGTCGCGCGGAGCAAGCGCAGGAGGTCGGCCTGCCGCGCGTCCTCGGGCTGCGCGGCCTGCGCGATCAGCAGCATGCGGATCGCGCCGTCGGTGTCGCCGAGCTCGTGCTCGTACAGGCGCGCGAGCTCCGAGGCGCGCTCCGCCTTCTCCTGCGTCGTGCCGGCGGCCTCGAGCTGCTTGCGGCGGACCTCGGCGAG
>JAEUJX010000648.1 GCA_016794545.1 Myxococcales bacterium | reverse complement strand
AGCTGCAGCAGACCAACGAGGAGCTCGAGGAGAAGGCGGTCCAGCTCTCCGACCAGAAGGCGGAGGTCGAGCGCAAGAACAAGCAGGTCGAGCTCGCCCGCCAGGAGCTCGAGGAGAAGGCGGAGCAGCTCGCGCTCACGTCGAAGTACAAGAGCCAGTTCCTCGCGAACATGTCGCACGAGCTGCGCACGCCGCTGAACAGCCTGCTGATCCTGTCGCGCCAGCTCGCCGACAACATCGAGGGCAACCTCACCGAGAAGCAGATCCGCTACGCCGATACGATCCGCCAGGCGGGCACGGATCTGATGACCCTGATCAACGAGATCCTCGACCTCGCGAAGATCGAGTCTGGCACGATGGCCGTCGACATCGGCCAGGTGCGGTTCGGCAACCTGCGGGACTACGTCGATCAGACGTTCCGCCAGGTCGCCGAGGAGAAGGGCCTCGGGTTCACCGTCGAGCTCGACGGGGAGCTCCCGCCATCGATCGACACGGACGACATGCGGCTCCGTCAGGTGCTGAGGAATCTGTTGTCGAACGCCATGAAGTTCACGGAGAGGGGGCGCGTGAACCTGCGGATCTACCGCGCGGCTCCCGATGTCGTGGCCTTCGCGGTCAGCGACACGGGCATCGGCATCCCGAAAGACAAGCAGCGGCTGATCTTCGAGGCGTTCCAGCAAGCGGACGGCTCGACGAGCCGCAAGTACGGCGGCACCGGCCTCGGCCTCGCGATCTCGGGCGAGATCGCCGGTCTGCTCGGCGGCGATCTGAAGGTCGACTCCACGGTCGGCTCCGGGTCGACGTTCACGCTCTACCTGCCCACGATGTACCGCCAGGTGCAGCGCACGGAGCGCGTGCAGCCGTCGCCGAGCACGATGCGCGCGGCGGAAGCGGCACGCGCCGTCATCGAGGCGCCCCACACCGCCGACAGCATCGCGCCTCAGCTGCCGCCGCCGCGCGAGCACGTCGCGAAGGACCCGGTCGCGCCGATCCCGCTCGCGCGGTCGGTGCCGGACGACTACGACACCCTCGAGCCGGGGGATCGCGTGCTGCTCGTCGTCGAGGACGACGTGACGTTCGCGCTGACCCTGCTCGAGATGGGACGGTCGTCGGGCTTCAAGGGCGTCGTGGCGACGACGGGCTCGCAGGCGCTCGAGCTCGCGCGCTCCGTCAAGCCGGATGCCGTGACGCTCGACCTCCGGCTGCCCGACATCGACGGCTGGGTGCTGCTCGATCGGCTGAAGCACGATCCGGCGACGCGCCACATCCCGGTGCACGTGATCTCCGGCCTCGACGAGGAGCGCCGCAGCCTGCAGAACGGCGCGCTCGGCTTCCTCCAGAAGCCGGTGACCGCCGAGAACCTGCGCGATGGGCTCGAGGGCATCAAGACGTTCGTCGACAAGCAGGTGAAGAGCCTGCTCGTCGTCGAGGACGATCCGATCCAGAGCCAGGCGATCACCGAGCTGATCGGCGACGGTGACGTGCAGACGACCAGCGTGACCTCGGGCGAGGGCGCCCTCCAGACCCTGCAGGACAACGCGTTCGACTGCGTCGTGATGGACCTCCGCCTGCCGGGCATGTCGGGCTTCGAGCTGATCGAGCGCATCAAGGCCGATCCACGGCACCGCCGCCTGCCGGTGATCGTCTACACCGGCCGCGAGCTCACCGACGAGGACAAGGCACGGCTGCACGGCCTCGCCCAGACGGTGATCATCAAGGACGTGACGACGATGGAGCGGCTCCTCGACGAGACCGCGCTGTTCTTGCACCGCGTGGAGGCCAACCTCCCCGAGCGCAAGCAGCGCGTCCTGCGCCGGCTCGCGAAGAGCGACCCGCAGCTCGCCGAGCGCAACGTGCTCGTCGTCGACGACGATCTGCGCAACATCTTCGCGCTGACCTCGCTGCTCGAGGGGCACAAGATGCACGTGCAGTACGCCGAGAACGGGCGCCGCGCGCTGACGAAGCTCGAGGAGAACCCGAACATCGACGTCGTCCTGATGGACATCATGATGCCGGAGATGGACGGCTACGAGGCGCTGCGGAAGATCCGCGAGCGGCCGCAGTGGAAGGACCTCCCCGTGATCGCGCTCACCGCGAAGGCGATGAAGGGGGACCGCGAGAAGTGCCTGGAAGCCGGGGCCTCGGACTACATCACCAAGCCGGTGGACTCCGATCAGCTCTTGTCACTGCTCCGCGTCTGGCTGTACCAGGCCTGACCGGCAACTCGAGTCGCCGCTAGTCGGCACCGGGCGGGTCCAGGTAAGGTCCGCGCCGTGATGCGCCACGCCTGGCTCGCCCTGGCCCTGATCGGTTGCAGCGAACCATCGGGCTCGCCGGCTCCCGATGCCGGCGCGTCGCCCGACGCCGTCGCGCTCGACGCGCTCGACGCGTCGCCGAGTGGCTTCGGCACGCTGTCGGGGATGTGCGGCGTGCTCGCGCAGATGCAGCTCACGGGCTCGACTCCGGAGCTGTTCACGACCACGTTCACGTTCGCGCGCGCCTACATGGATCCCGCCGACCGCGGCCTGTTGACGCCCGGCGGACGCCGGCTCGCGGAGACGCCGAACGCCGGCGGGAGCTCCGGGCTGTCGGAGGTCTTCGCGTACGAAGAGCTGGCGCGCTGCGAGATGGCTGCGCTGCTCAAGACCGAGACCGAGATCGTCTACGACACGGCGGGCAAGATCACGGACCTCGAGGTGCAGATCGGGACGCACAAGATCGGCGTCAGCGTGGTGCGCGCGTTCGGCTACCCGCTCGGCACCGAGTACCCGCTCGCGTCGGCGCAGACGCTGATCACGCGCAAGCTCCGGGATATCCAGGAGTCGACCGCGAACGTGTCGGCCGCCGACAGGTGGGAGAAGCAGATCCTGGCGGTGCTCGCGTGGGATGACCAGGCGGCCGAGGTGGTCACCCAGGCGTGGGCCATGGCCGACGCGCAGACCCGCGCCGACACGATCGTCGTCGTGTCGAAGACCGCGGGTGACGATCAGTTCATCTACACGAATCAGTGATCCGGCCGATCCGCATGGCGTGCGGAAGAAGACCTGGCGCCGGCCGACGGCGGAGGAGCGAGCGGAGCACGTGAGGACGCTCACCCGGCTCGCGGAGCGGATCCTGGACCGGCCGAGCCCCGTGCCGATCTGGTTCGTGCTGATGACCGGCTTCGCCGACGACCAGCTAGCGCTCGCGCTCCAGCACTGACAGCGCGCGCGCGAGGTCCGGGCGCGGGCCGATGTGACGCTCGGTGTCGCCGGCCTGCGGCGTGCCGGTCTCGGTCAGCAGGCGGCGAAGCTCGGCGGGCGGCAGCGGCGTGCCGTGGCGGTCCTTCGCGAGGCCCTGCACCAGCACGGCGGCGCCGGCGACGATCGGCGAGGCCGAGGACGTGCCGGAGAACTCGTCGGTGTAGTGGCGGCTCGCGGTC
>JAEUJX010000635.1 GCA_016794545.1 Myxococcales bacterium | reverse complement strand
TGGCCGCGGCGAACGTGTTCGCGTTGAGCGGGTACGCGAGGTCGGTCTGGCGCGAGGCCTGGATCCAGACCACGTGCGTCTCGCCGAGGCGCGCCGGATCGTACGCGACCGCGAACGGACCGTTCGCCACCGACGTCGTCGGGAACGTGTACGTGTAGTCGCCGGCGCCGAGGCCGTTCTCGACGAGCGTGCCCTGGTTCGCGCTCGCCGGGCTGAAGGCCGTCGGGTTGCCGTTCGGGTTCGACGAGCTCTGCGACTTCGTGAACACGGTCAGCGGCGAAACGATGCCGGCCGCGTCCTTGGTGTAGTAGCCGATCGCGAACCGCGGCTGGATCGGCGTGTTGATCGAGTAGTTGCCCGCGATGTCGAGCGGGTAGCCCCGGTCGTCGCGCATCGTGAACCGCACCGTGATCGGGGCGCCGGCCTGCGTGCTGACGCCGTTGGGCTTCACCGCGATGTTGATGCCCGTGCTCGGCGAGAGCGCGCCGCTCGGGCCGAAGTTGCACACGTAGCTCGTCTCCGCCGCGTTGACCTCGCTGTCGTCCAGCGTGCCGTCGCCGTCGGTGTCGAGGCCCGTCTCGATCCGCGTGCCGCCCCACGGGCAGTTCGCGCCGACCGGCTCCGGACCGGTGCGCACGAGCGAATCGGTGCCCGCGCCGTTGCAGACGTACGACGTGCTCGTGACCTCGCCCGGATCGAGCGAGCCGTTGCTGTTGGTGTCGATGCCGACCTCGACCTTGAGGCCGCCGTCCGCGCAGTTCGCGCCGGGAGGCTCGGCGGACGTCTCGGCGAGTGCGTTGACGCCCGGACTCCCATCGCTGCCGGCGGGCCCTTGCGAGCCTTCGCACGCGGCGATGAGGAGGACGAGCGCGAGACGCAGTGGTTGCGCGGACGATCGACTGGGGCGGCTCATGGAGCGCGCAATATGCAACGGGTGTGACAGCCGTGAAATCGGGAGACGCGACCAAAATGCACGAGATCATGCGTTTCCAGCAGGCGTGCGGATCGTCTCGAACGGCAACTTCCCGCAGGATCTGCGCGGCGCACGAACCCGCGACAAACCGCGGCAGAGCTCCCAACCCACCGAATCGGCCCGTCCTTTGCTGTAGCGGTGCTCATGCCCAAGCCCACGACCACGGTTCGCGCAAAGAGCGCGCGGACCGCCCCCCCGCCGCAGCCTTTGCGCGCCAGGGACCTGATGGAGAAGGATGTGATCACGATCGGGCCCGAGGTGCCGATCACCGAGGTGCAGCGCCTGTTCGTCGAGGACGAGATCCACGGAGCGCCGGTGGTCGACGAGGATGGTCGCGTCCTCGGCGTGATCTCCACGCAGGACGTGCTGCGGATCGGTCAGGAGTACGGCGAGCGGCTCGCGGATCTGACGGCCGCCGACGCGATGACCAAGGACCTCGTCTCCGCCGGGCCGACCGCGACGGCCGCCGAGCTCGCGACGCTGATGACCCAGCAGCGCGTGCACCGGATCCTGATCGTCGAGGATCGCACGCTGGTCGGCATCGTCACCTCGTTCGATCTGCTGCGCGCGCTGCAGGGCACCACGCGCCGCAGTCCGGTCGCCGCGAACACGCGGAAGACCGGCTACAGCCGCTGAGAGCGCGCTTCTAGTTCCGCGTCACTTCCTCGAAGATGCCGACCGGGATCCGATCGGGATCGAGGAACATCGCGAACCAACCCGCGCCGGTGATCTCGGTCTTCGGCACGACCACCGTGGCACCGGCCTCGACGGCGAGCCGCAGCGTCTTCGCGAGGTCGGCGACCTGGAAGTAGGTGTTCAGGGCGGGAGCCGGCGCCCGCGGCGGCTTCTCCATCAGGCCGCCGCGCGGCCCGCTCCCGGTCTCGATCATCGTGTACTCGGGCCCCATCGGTTCGAACGTCCAGTCGAAGACCGCGCTGTAGAACCGCTTGGTCCTCGCGACGTCGCTGACCGCCAGCTCCCAGTGACAGAGTGGATTCGCCATGGCTGCCTCCTTTGGTGCAGACCCGCGTCAGGGATCCTCGTGCTCGAGACCTTCGCGCAGGCCGCGAACGAGCTTCTCGAGCTCGGCGATCTCGTGCCTCAGGCGCGGCACGAAGGCCCGCCAGCGGTCCCGGAGCTCCATGCTCCCGAGGTGGATCTCGAGCTGGAGCTGATCCGCGGCGCGGCGCAGCTCGTCCCAGCCGGTGAGGTGATCCGGGGACGGATTCGTCGGGGTCGGGGTCGCCATGGCTAGGCCGCCTCCTTCGACGACGCCCGCGGGCGCTCGATCGCCGCGAGCGTCGACACGAGGCGCCCCTCCCGCAGGGTCGAGCCCGCCTGGGCCGCGGCGATCACGAGATCCGCCATCGACACGAGCCCGATCGGCTTGCCGTCACCGTCGACGATCGGGATGCGACGCACCTGGTGCTGCGCCATCAGGCGCTCGAGGTCCTCGGCGCTCGCGTCCGCGGTCGCCGTGATCGCGTGCGTGGACATCGCGCTGTTCACGAGCAGGTCGCCGATCGGGCGCCCCTGCGTGTACGCGGCCATGCAGATGTCGCGGTCGGTGATGATGCTCGTCAGCTTGCCCTCGTCGTTGACGACGGGCACGACGCCGCAGTCGTGATTCCACATCAGGCTGGCCGGGGCGGTCAGGGGATCGTTCACGTGACACGTGAGGACGGGATAGGTCATGAGGTCGCGCGCTCGCATGGCAGCTCCTTTCGTCGCTGGTCGATCATGCATGCGTCGTTCCCGCGCCGGCGGGGCGCGACGCGCACCCGTTGCGCAGGTTCGACCGCTCACGCAGGGCCGCCGCTTGCACGAGCACTCGTTCGTGCACCTACCCGCCGCTCTTGTCGCCTTCGATAGCCTCCGGCACAGTCAGGACTGGACGCGCTGGCGCGCGCTCGCCGCGGACGCCCCGCCGTTCCTCGCGCCGGAGTTCTTCGCGCTGACCCGCCCGCTCGCGCGCGACGGGACGCCGCTCGTCGCCGAGGCCTGGACGACATCGCAGGTCGTCGGCGCACTCCCGCTGATCCTCGACGGCACGGTGCTGCGCGGGCTCCGCAGCGACCACACGCCGAGCTTCGACTTCCACGGCACGAGCGAGGCGCTCGAGGCGATCTGGGACTGCCTCCGTCACGACGACCGCTGGAGCGAGCTCGTCCTCGACAAGGTGCCCGCCGAGTCCCTGCTCGCGACGCGGCTGCCCGAGCTCGCGCGCCGCGACGGCTATCCCGTCGTGCTGCGCACCGACTCGCGCCATCCCTACGTGTCGCTGCCCGGCTTCGAGGCCGGGATGAATGCGAAGTTCCATTCGAACCTGCTGCGCTGCGAGCGCAAGGCCGGCGGCGTGACGCTCGAGCGCATCGCCGTGCCGACGCACGCCGACTTCGCCGATGCGCTCGCGATCGAGGCCGCGGCGTGGAAGGGCGCGAACGGCACGTCGATCGACGCCGATGCGAAGGCAGCGCACCTGTACGAGACGCTCGGGCGCCTGCTCGGTCCGCGCGGGCGCTCCGCGCTGTACTTCCTGCGCGCCGGGGACAAGCGGATCGCGACGCTGTTCGCGGTCGAGGACACACACTCCCTGTACGCGCTCAAGATCGGCTTCGATCCGGCGGTGGCGAACCTCAGCCCCGGTCACCTGCTGGTCCTTCACGTCGCGCGCGACGCCGAGCGGCGCGGCGTGCGCGAGCTCGACTTCGTCGGTCACGAGGACGAGTGGAAGCGCAAGTGGACGGCGTCGGTGCACCCGCACGTCGCGATCCGGATCTACGCGCGGTCCGCGCGCGGCCTCGTGCGCTACGCGCTGCGCGAGGTCGTCAAGCCGCAGCTGCCCGAGCCGCTGCGCTCGACGCCGAGGAGCCCGCTGCCGCGCCGCTGCCAGCGCGCCGACGTCGTCGGTCAGCACACGCTCGTGCAGCACGTCCGCGGCCGGCTCGATCGCGGTCTCGGCATCAAGTCGGGCGTCAAGCGCCTGCTCGCGCGCGCGCCGGCGGGCCGCCGGCTCGGCGACGAGTCGCGGTTCGCCGTCGGCAGCTGGGTGCGCGTGAAGAGCCGCGAGGAGCTCGCGCGCGTCCTCGACGACAAGGACCGCACGCGCGGGCTGCCGTTCGTGACCGTGCAGTGGGAGGAGTGCGGCCGCGTGATGCGCGTGGCGAGCCACGTGCGCCGGCTGCGCGACGACCACGGCCGGTTCCGTGCCGTGTCGCGCACCGTCCTGCTCGAGGGGTCGACGTGCGCGGGCCACGGCACCGAGCCCGCCGGCTGCGGGCGCCACTGCCCGCTCATGTACCGCGACGAGTGGCTCGAGCCGGCCACGGCGCCGGTGCGGGACGCGGGTCCGGGTCCGCACGTGCGCCACGCGCGCGTGCGCGGCTTCGACGAGATCGTCGGCGGGCTCGATGCGTTCGGCCGCCGCGACGGCGTCACGTTCATGCCCGAGATGGCCGCGTTCGCCGGCAGGCGCCTCCCGATCGCGGGCGAGCTCGGCGACGTGTTCGAGCACGATCGCTGGACACCTCCCCGCGCCCGCATCTACATCCTGTCCGGAGCGCATTGCACCGGCGCGCTGACCGGCGAGAAAGGCCCGTGCGATCGCGCATGTGCGCTGATGTGGCACGAGGACTGGCTGCTCCTCGACCCGGCATGATTCGCGCAAAGGCTGCCGCGCGTCCGCCCCCGCGCGCCGGCTTCTCGCAGATCGCCTCTGCGGGAGCCGGTAAGCCCCGGCACGTCCCGTGCTCCACCGACGGGTGTGCCGGTGAAGAAGTACATCGTGGGCAAGCTCGCCGGCATCGGCGGAATGGGCTTCGTCCACCAGGCCACCATCGAGGGTGTCCCAGGTGCGTACGCGATCAAGCAGCTGCGCCCCGAGGTCGCTTCGGATCCGGAGGTCCGCCACCGCTTCGCGACGGAGATCCGCGTCGGCTCGGCCCTCGATCACCCGCACATCGCGAACGTGATCGACCACGGCGACACGCCGACCGGCGAGCCGTTCCTCGTGATGCCGTGGATCGAGGGCCATCCGCTCGGACCGGCGCTGCTCAAGCACGGCCCGGTGCCGCTCGACGACGCGCTCGTGATCGCGTCGCGCCTCCTCGACGCGCTCGCGTACGCGCACGAGCACGGCGTCGTGCACGGCGACGTCAAGGCCGACAACGTCCTCGTCGCGGGCACGGGCAAGGACCTCTCGGTCACGCTGATCGACTGGGGCCTCGCGCGCTTCCTCGCCGAGCCCGCCGCCGTGTCGGTGGACCTCGTCTCCGGCACTCCCGGCTACATGGCGCCGGAGGTGCTGCGCGGCCAGCCGCACGGCATCGCATCGGACATCTACGGCGCCGGCGTCGTGGTCTACGAGCTGCTCACCGGCGTGCCTCCGTTCGGTCCCGCCGACAGCACCGACATCGTGCGGCGCCAGCTCGAAGGGCTCGTCGATCCGCCGTCGGTGCGCGCCCCGAGCCGGGGCATTCCCGTGGAGCTCGATCGCGTCGTGCTCCGCGCGCTCGACCGCGAGGCGGCCTACCGCTTTGCCGGTGCGCGCGCGTTCGCGAGGGCCCTCGCGCGCGGCGGGAGCCTCGCGCGTGGCTCCGGCGAGATCCCGCTCGACGAGCTGAAGGCCGAGTACACGAGCACCCGCGGGCTCTCGGGGCCGACGCAGGACTGGCCTCCTCCCGTCGAGACGGTCGGCGACGAGGACGCGATCGCGACGGTGTCGCTGCGCCGCGCGTCGTTCCTGGTCGGCGAGCACCGCCTCCGCGACTCCGCGCGCGAGCTCATGTCGACGCTCGAGCGCCTGCGGGAACGGCCGACGCCTCCCGAGGTGCTGTGGCCCGTGCTGCTGAGCCTCGCGGCGGTGCAGCTCGGCCTCGGCGAACGCGGTGCCGCGCGCCGGTCGGCCGTGGAGGCGCGGGAGCTCGCGACCCGGGCGCACGCGGAGGTCGGACGCAGGCGCGCCGCCGAGCTGCTCGCTCGGATCCACTGACGACGAGCGACGAACGGCGCGGCGGGACGACGAGCGACTAACGGCGCGGCGGGACGACGAGCACGGCACACGGTGCGTGGCGGACGATCTTCTCCGCGACGGAGCCGATCAGCGCGTGCCGGATCCCGGTGCGCCCGTGGGTCCCGACGATGATCAGGTCCGCGCCGTCCTTCTTCGCGAGCTGCACGATCTCGTGCCACGGTGCTCCGTGAAGGAACGCGCTGCGCACGTGGGTGGCTCCGTAGCCGGCTGCCTCCGTCTTCCAGGCCGCGAGCTCGCGCTCGGCGGTGCCGATCATGTCGCCGAGCACGCTCGCCGGCAGGCCGACCATCTCGCCCACGAAGTAGACCGGCGGTACCCAGGCGTGCGCGACGATCAGCTCCGCGCCCGAGTCTCGCGCCTCCTCGGCGGCCAGGCGCAGGGCGTCGCGCGAGGCATCCGAGAAGTCGACCGCACACAGGATTCGTTTCCACGCCATGCCCCGATCGACTGCATCCGATGTACCCGTACGAAACACCGCGATCCGCGAAGGCCTTGCGCGGTGCGAACGGTGTGGCGAACCGTCGCGCACGCCTTGCGGCGGTCGGGAATCTGACTACGCTTGGCTCGTGGTGGCCGAGGCGCCGATCCTGGTGGTCGACGACAACGCGGAGAATCGCGCGTTGGCGCAGGCGACACTCGAGGACGAGGGCTACACCGTCGCACTCGCCCGGGACGGGGCCGAGGCGCTGGCCGCGTTCGAGGCGCTCCGGCCGCGCTGCATCCTGATGGACGTGCAGATGCCCGGGGTCGATGGCATCTCGGCGTGCGAGCAGATCCGCCGGCGAGCGGAAGGCCACGGCGTCGCGATCGTGTTCGTGACCGCCCAGCGCGACATCACCACGTTCGATCGCGCGCTCGCGGCCGGGGGTGATGACTTCCTGACCAAGCCGTTCCGCCCCTCGGAGCTCGTGGTGCGCGTCGAGGCCGCGATGCGCGTGCGGCGCCTCGCCGGCGAGCGCACCGACCTCTACGCGGAGATCAAGCACCAGCGCGATGACCTCCAGCGGCTGCAGCTCGCGAAGGAGCAGCTGAGCGGCTTCCTCGTGCACGACCTGAAGAACCCCGTGAACGCGATCGAGCTCCAGGCCGAGCGCCTCCTCCGCGATCCGGGCGCGACCGAGCGCACGCGCAGCGCGGCCACGGCGATCCGCGGCGAGGCGCGCTCGCTGCTGCGGATGATCCTCAACCTCCTGGATCTGTCGCGCAGCGACGAGGGACGGCTGTCGCCGGCGCGCGAGACGCTCGAGCTCGCGCCGTTCATGGCGACGGTCATCGACGAGCTGGACCTCGCGGCGAGGAGCTGCGGCGTGGCGCTGGTGGTCGAGGCGGACGGCGAGATCCACGCGGACCCCGCGCTCCTCCAGCGCGTGCTCGCGAACCTGGTCGAGAACGCGATCCGCCACTCCCCCGACGGTGGGACGGTGCGCATCACGGCGACGCCCGTGGCTCGAGCCGTCGAGCTGCGCGTCGCGGACGCGGGGACCGGCGTGCCCGCCGAGCTCCGCGACCGGGTGTTCCAGCGGTTCGAGACGGCGGGCGGCGCGCGCAATCGCGGCCTCGGCCTCGCGTTCTGCAAGGTCGCGGTGGAAGCGCACGGCGGATCGATCTGGATCGAGGACGCCTCCCCAGGCGCCGTGTTCTGTTTCACAATCCCCGCGTGATCGGAAACCTCCCCTTTCGCGAGCTGATCGACGCCGCGCCCGACGGCCTGATCGTGTGCGACGCGCGCGGCCTGATGCTCCTGGTCAATGCCGAGGCGTGCCGCATGTTCGGCTACGCCTCCGAGGAGCTGCTCGGACAGTTGGTCGATGTGCTGGTGCCCGCCGGGGTGAGGCCTCGCCACACCTCCCACGTCGAGGGCTACACGTCCGCGCCGCGCCTGCGGCCGATGGGCTCGGGCCTGGACCTGCGAGGTGCGCGCAAGGACGGCTCCGAGTTCCCCGTCGAGATCAGCCTGTCCCCGATCCGGATGCCGGAAGGCATGTTGATCACCGCCGGCATCCGCGACATCAGCGAGCGGAGGCGCCTCGAGGAGGACAGCCGGCGCGCGAACTCCTACCTGACCTCCGCCGTCGACGCCGTGCAGGAAGCGTTCGCCCTGTTCGACGAGCACGACCGCGTCGTGATGGTCAACAGCGCCGGCCGGCAGCTGTTCGGCGCGCACCTCGGCGCCTCGATCGTGGGCCGCTCGTTCACGGAGGTGCTCGACCACGCGCTGGCCACGGGCGCGTTCGACTTCTCGGACGAGACGAAGCAGGCCCTGCGCGCGCGCTGGCTCGCGTATCACGCGAATCCCCAGGGCACGCTCGAGGTGCGCACCGGCACGGGCCGGTTCCTGCGCGTCGCCGAGCGAAGGACCGCCGAGCAGGGCACCGTCGCGATCGTCACGGACGTCACCGAGGACATCCAGCGCGCCGCGGAGCTGAGCGCGGCGCGCGAGCAGGCCGAGGCCGCGAGCGCCGCGAAGAGCGAGTTCCTGTCGTCGATGAGCCACGAGCTGCGCACGCCGCTCAACTCGATCCTCGGCTTCGCCCAGCTCCTCGAGCGCGATCGCAAGAACCCGCTCGATGCCCGGCAGCAGGAGCGCCTCCAGTACGTGCTGCGCGGCGGCGAGCACCTGCTGAAGCTGATCGACGACGTGCTGGACCTCGCGAAGATCGAGGCCGGCGGCGTGTCGATCTCGACCGAGTCGGTCGATCTGGACAACCTGCTCCCGGAGGTCGTGCACACGCTCGAGCCGATGGCCGCGCGCGCGCAGATCCGGATCACGACGGAGCTCCCGGAGCGCACGCCCCCGGTGAGCGCCGATCGCACCCGGCTCGCACAGGTGCTGATGAACTTCGGCTCGAACGCGATCAAGTACGGGCGCGAGAACGGGCGCGTGACGTTCCGGGTGTCGCCGCACGAGCGCCACGTGCGGATCTCCGTGATCGACGACGGCATCGGGATCCCCGAGACCAAGCGCGCGAAGCTGTTCGAGCCGTTCCAGCGTGCGGGCCAGGAGACGGGCCCGATCGAGGGCACCGGCATCGGCCTCACGATCAGCAAGCGGCTCGCCGAGATGATGCTCGGCACCGTCGGTTTCACGAGCGCCGAGGGCGCGGGCAGCGAGTTCTGGGTCGAGGTGCCGGTCCACAAGGCCGCCGCGGCGCGGAGCGCGCGCGCCCACGCGGCCGCGCGCAGGGGCATGAAGATCCCGTCCGGTCAGCGCCAGACCATCGTCTACGTCGAGGACAACCCGTCGAATATCGCGTTCATGTGCGACGTCATGGAGGACGTGCCGGAGGTCGAGCTGGTCACCGCGCCGACCGCCGAGATCGGTCTCGAGCTGATCCGCGCGCGGCTGCCGAAGGTCGTGATCATGGACATCAACCTGCCCGGCATGAGCGGCCTCGATGCCGCGAATCGCCTGCGCGAGTGGCCGGAGACCCGGGACATCCCGGTGATCGGGCTGTCGGCCGCGGCGCTCGCGAGGGACACGCTGCGCGCGAAGGACGCCGGCTTCTATCGCTACCTCACCAAGCCGGTGAAGGTCGCCGAGCTGATGACCGTGCTCGACGAGCTCCTCGGCCGCTGACTACCAGGCCATCCAGCGCGCGAAGTCGAGCGCGGTGACGAGGCCGATCGCCTCCGTCCGCTTGCACACCACGACGCGGCGCACGTCGAGCCGCGCGACGTGGCCCGCGGCGATCCACAGCGGGGTCGAGGCCGGAAGACAGACGAGCTCGCGCTCGTAGAGCGCCTCGATCGGCGTGGAGCGCGGCAGGTCGCGCGCGGCGAGCGCCTCGGTCTGGGTGAACAGGCCGACCGGCCGATCGTCATCGACGACGACGAGCGCCGACACCCGAAGCCGATCGAGCAGATCGACGGCGCTCCCGAGCGGCGCGCGCGGCGCCACGGTGACGACCGGGCTCGTCATGATCGTGGACAGCTCGAGCGAGATCTTCGCGTCGTGGACCGCCGTCGCCACGTCGGACGCACCGATCACGCCGACGAGCACGGACTGGTCGAGGACGAACACGCGGTGGATCGCGTGCGTCGCCATGACGCGCGCGGCATGGCGCAGCGTCGCACTGGCGGGCACGGTCTCGGGATGGGCCGTCATGACGTCGCGCGCCGCGCGGTGGGGCAACGGCATCGCCGGGCTCGCCCCGCGGCGGCCCGACTGGAGCGCCCCGAGCGCGATCAGGTCCGTGCGCGTGACGACCCCGAGCAGGTGATGGGCGGCATCGACCACCGGTACGCCGCTGATCCGCCGGGCGTCGAGCAGCGCGGCGATCTCCTCGATGGGCGTGTCCGGCGTCACGACCGCCGGATCGCTCACCATGTACGTGGCCAGCGGCTTCTCGAACAGCGCCTTGTGCCGGCGCGCCGCGAGGGCCACCATGGCTATGCGCTCCTCGCGACGGGTCGCTCGTGACTCGCCGCGCAGTCGATGCACAGCGCCGCCTCCGGCTTGACCTCGAGGCGGGCCGCAGCGATCGGAGCGTCGCACTCGGTGCAGGTGCCGTAGCGGCCGGCCTCGAGCCGGCGCAGCGCCTCGACGACCTCGAGGAGGGCGCGGACATCGCTGTCGCCGAGGGAGCTGACCACGCGGGCATCCCACTCCTCGGCCGAGCTCTCGACCACCTCGGCGGTGCGGGCGCTGAGCTCCTCCTCGACCCGCTCGAGCTCGTCCCGGTACCGGGTCAGGAGCTCGCGACGGCGGGCAAGCAAGCGGTGGCGGATGGCGTCGATCGTCGGCATATCCCGTACCTCGTGCATTGGCCGGGCCACGGAGGTTCCGCGGAGTTGCACGTGGATTTTGCGCAGGAGCTGCACCTGACTGGGGGTCGGCGCAATCAGTGCGCGCAAAGAGTGCGTTTTGCGGGCATTCGCCAGGCATGATCCTGGCTATGAGTGCCCGCATGAGGTCAGGACGAATTCTGGTGGTCGACGACGAGGTCAACGCCCGCACCGCGCTCGCCGAGCTGTTGCGAGACGAGGGCTTCGACGTGGAGACCGCCGCGGACGCCTTCAAGGCGCTGGGCAAGTACGAGTCGTTCACCCCGCACGTCGTGGTGACCGACCTGAAGATGCCGGGCATGGACGGCATCGAGCTGGTCAAGAAGATCCGCGCGATGGAGGACCCCGCGGCCGTGGTCGTGATGACCGCATTTGGCGCCGTGTCGTCCGCCGTCGATGCGATGCGCGCGGGCGCCGCCGACTACCTGACCAAGCCCCTCAACTTCGACGAGCTCCTCGTGGTGCTCGACAAGGTCCTGGAGGAGCAGGCGCTGCGCCGCGAGACCCGCCAGCTCCGCGTCCGCGTCCGCGACCGCGTGGCCCCGAACAACATCGTCGGCATGAGCCCGCCGATGCAGCGGGTGTTCGAGGTCGTCGACCAGGTGGCGCCGAGCCGGGCGACGGTGCTGATCACCGGCGAGTCGGGTACCGGTAAGGAGCTCGTCGCCAACGCGCTGCACCAGCGCTCGACACGCGCGAACGGTCCGTTCATCAAGCTCCACTGCGCGGCGCTCGCGGAGTCGCTGCTCGAGAGCGAGCTGTTCGGGCACGAGAAGGGCTCGTTCACGGGCGCGATGGCGCGCAAGGACGGCCGGTTCCAGCTCGCCGACGGCGGGACGCTGTTCCTCGACGAGATCGGCGAGATCTCCCCGTCGATCCAGGTCAAGCTGCTGCGCTTCCTCCAGGAGCACGAGTTCGAGCGCGTCGGCGGCAACCAGACGATCCGCGTCGACGTCCGCGTGATCGCGGCGACCAACCGCAACCTCCCCGAGGAGGTCGCGAGGGGCCGGTTCCGCGAGGACCTCTACTATCGCCTCAACGTCGTGTCGCTCGAGATGCCGCCGCTGCGCGATCGGCGCAGCGACATCCCGGCGCTCTCGAAGTTCTTCCTCGACCGGTACACCAAGGAGAACGGAAAGACCATCGAGGGCTTCACGCCGGAGACGATGGAGCTGCTCTCCGCGTACGACTGGCCGGGCAACGTGCGCGAGCTCGAGAACGCGATCGAGCGCGCCGTCGTCCTCACGCCGGGCTCGCTCGTCGAGGCCAAGGCCCTCCCCACCAACGTTCGCCCGCGCCTCGCGCCCGCCGGCATGCCGGTCATCCCGGGCGCGACGCTCGCGGATCTCGAGAAGTACGCCATCCTCGAGACGCTGAAGTCCACCGGAGGCTCGACCTCGAAGGCCGCCGACATCCTCGGGATCAGCGTCCGCACGATCCAGTACCGCCTGCACCAGTACAACGAGGCGCCGCGCTCGGAGATCGAGGTCGTCCAGAAGCACGCGCCTGAAGAATCGGCGAAGTCGTGAGCTTTCTCGAGGCGTGCTTCGCGTACGTCGAGCTGACCGCCGAGGACCTCGGACGACTCGGCAAGGCGCACGCGGTCCTGTCGCCGCACTTCCCGGCGATCGCAGAGCGGTTCTACGCCTCCGTCTGGAAGGACCCGGGCGCCGCGAAGGTGCTGTCGGGTCCGGCCCAGGTCGAGCGGCTGCGCATGACACTGGTCGACTGGATGTCGAGCGGCCTGCTCGGACCGCACGACGAGCGGTTCTACGAGAAGCGCTCGCGGATCGGCCGCCGCCACGTCCAGATCGGCCTGGACCAGCAGTACATGTTCACCGCGATGACGGTGGTGCGCACGGCGTACCACGACATCCTCCACGCGGAGGTGCCTGCCGAGGCGGCGGCGCTACTGCGCGCGATCCACAAGCTGCTCGACATCGAGCTGGCGATCATGGTCCGGCACTACCAGCTCGACTCCGAGGCCAAGCTCGTCACGCGCGAGCGCCGCGCGCAGTCCGATCGCATCACCGCCATGCAGACCCTCACGGCGGGCCTCGCGCACGAGGTGCGCAACCCGCTGAACGCGGCGAAGCTGCAGCTCGAGCTGCTGGATCGCCGGCTCCGCCGCGCCATCGACGATCCCCGCCTGACGCAGCCAAGCGAGCTGGCGAGCAAGGAGATCGAGCGACTGACGCAGCTGCTCAACGACTTCCTCGCCTTCGCCCGGCCGCCGGAGCTCCACCTCGAGGAGCGCGACATCGCCCAGCTGGTCACCCACGTCGGCGAGGTCGAGCGCCCGAGCGCGCTCAAGAAGAACGCCAGCTTCGACGTGACCGTCGAGCCCGAGTCGTACCTCGCCCGGATCGATGCCGCGAAGATCCATCAGGTGGTCGGCAACCTCGTGCGCAACGCGGTCGAGGCCGTCTCCGACGGTGGTCACATCGTCGTCCGCCTGTCCGGCGGCGACGATGCGTTCGTGATCACGGTGCAGGACGACGGCCCGGGCATCCCCCAGGAGGTCCAGGCGCGGATCTACGAGCCGTTCTTCTCGACCAAGGAGGGCGGCACCGGCCTCGGCATGTCGATCGTGCACTCGCTGGTCGCCCTGCACGACGGGTCGATCAAGCTCGACACGGGTCCCGACGGGACGCGCTTCGAGGTCACGATTCCGCGCCGCCAGTAGCGGATCACGGACGGCCGTCGGTCTGGCGCCCGGGCTCGGCCTCGTCGAACAGGATCCGGCGCGGCGGCGTGTCCACGTCGTCGAGCTGGCCCGAGCGCACGGTCCAGATGAAGGCGGCGACCGCGCACGACGCGATCAGCAACGCGAGCGGCAGGACGATGTACAACGAGATCATGGCGTCTCCCGGAACGCGCGCGAGCGCAGCGAGCTGACCAGCACGGTGAGCGAGGACAGCGGCATCACGGCGGCCGCGATGAGCGGGTGGATGATGCCGGAGATGGCGAGCGCGCCCGCCGTCAGGTTGTAGACGAGCGAGAGGCGGAGGTTGCGGCGGATCGTGGCCAGCGTCGCGCGAGCGCCGGCGACGGTCGCCGCGACGTCCCCGATCGCGGGGCTCTTGAGGTAGATGTCCGCGGTGTCGATGGCGATCTCCGCGGCACCCGACACGGCGATGCCGGCGGTCGCGGCCGCCATCGCCGCGGCGTCGTTCACGCCGTCGCCGAGCATGACCACCGGCCCGCTCCGCCGGGCCTCGGCGACGCGCGCCGCCTTGGCCTCCGGTGCGGCCCCGCCGTGACAGCGCTCGGCCGGCAGGCCGAGCTCGGCACCGATCCGCGCGACGACGCGCGGGTCGTCACCGGACAGGAGCTCGAGCCGCCAGCCGAAGGCCGCCAGTCGCTCGAGCGCGGCGTGCGCGTCGGGCCGCAGCGGGTCGCGCAGTCCCGCGACGGCGACCGGGCGCTTGTCGATCGCGATCACGACCGGCGTCTCGCCCTGCCCCGCGAGATCGTCGACCCAGCGCTCGAAGGTCGGCGACCACTGCGTGCGCGCCCGGACCCAGGACGGCGAGCCCACGGTGATCCGGTGCGCGCCCACCGTGCCCGCGATGCCGCGGCCGAGCTCCTCCTCGATCGACACCGCACCGCCGCTGGCGGTGGGCGACGACGCGGCGTGGGCGACGAGCGCGCGGGCGATCGGGTGGTTGCTGCCGGCCTCGACGGCCGCGGCGAGCGGTGCCGCGTCGAGGTCGCCGAGCCACGAGGTGACCGCGAGCTTGCCGGCGGTCAGCGTGCCGGTCTTGTCGAGGAACATCGTCCCCGGCGTCGCGAGGCGCTCGAGCGCATCGGCGCCCTTGATCAGGACGCCTCGGCGCGCCGCGCGCCCGAGCGCGACGGTGACGGCGAGCGGCGTCGCGAGCGCGAGCGCGCACGGGCAGGTGACGATCAGGAGGGCCATCGCGTTCTCGGCGCCGGCCTCGAGCGAGACCGCGGCCGTCCACGCGATCGCCGTGATCGCGGCCGCGCCGGTGACGACCTTGACGAACGTCCCGGCGACGCGATCGACGAGCCGCTCGATCGGCGCGCGCCGCGACGACAGCGCCTCGATGTGGCCGACCAGCTTGCCGACGCGGGTGGTCTCGCCGACCGCGGTCGCGCGCACGACGAGCGGCGCGGCGAGGTTCGCGGTGCCGGCGTTGACGGCGTCGCCCGGAGCGACCTCGGCGGGCCGCGACTCGCCGGTCAGCAGGCCGAGGTCGAGGGCCGAGCGGCCGCGCTCGACGATGCCGTCGACGGGGACCACGTCTCCGACGAGGACCTGGATCAGGTCTCCGGGCACGATCGCCTCGATCGGCACCTCGATCGCCTGGCCGTCCTGATCGAGGCGGCGCGCGCGCGACGGCGTCAGCGCGAGGAGCAGCTCCGCGGCCGTCGAGGCGCGGCGCTGGTGGCGCAGCACGACCCAGCGGGCGACGAGCAGCAGGAACACCAGCATCGCGAGGCTGTCGAAGTAGATCTCGCCCGCGCCGCGGAACACGTTGATCGTGCCCCAGCCGAGGCCGGCGAGGATGCCGATCGACAGCGGCAGATCGAGGTGGAGCCGGTGGGCGCGGATCGCGCCGAGCGCGGTGCGGAACATCGGCGTCGCGGCGAAGCCGAGCGCGGGCACCGCGACGATCATCGACGCCCAGCGGAAGAACTCGGTGTCGCGGCCCGACATGCCGCCGAACAGGCCGGCGTACAGCGCGACCGCGAGCAGCATGATGTTGCCCATCGCCGCACCCGCGACGCCGAGCTTGACGAGCAGTGCGCGGTCCTCGCGCCGCCGCTGCGCGTCGCGGTCGAGCCCGCGATACGGGTGCGGCGCGTGACCGATCCGGTCGAGGTAGCGCGCGATCGCCGACAGCTCGGTCTTCCCGGGATCCCAGATCACGTCGGCGCGGCTGCGCCCGAGGTCGACGCGGACGTCGACGGTGCCGGGGATGCAGCGCGGGGCCGCCTCGACGAGCCACACGCACGCGGTGCAGCGCAGGTCCTCGAGGTACAGCGCGGCGCGGGCGAGCCCGTCGGGCGCGAGCGCGACGTGGACGCGCTGGAACGCCGGATCATCGAGCTCGGTGTAGGCGCGACCGGTCGTGTTCGCGGGCGCGGCATCGCCCTCGGCGCGCAGCGCGTAGAACCGCTCGAGGCCGTTCGACGCGATCGCGCCCGCGACGACCTCGCACCCGGCGCAGCAGAACGTCTCGCGACCCGCCGGCACGGGGAGCCCACAGTGCGCGCACGCGGGCAGCGTCGCCGCGACCTGGCTCACCGGTCGCCTCCGTGACAGTGAGCGTGGCCGTCGGACGCCGCCGGGACGCTGGCCCAGCGCGTGGCGAGCGTGGCGAGGCCGAGGCCCATGAGCATGCAGGCCGTGATCACCGGCATGCGGGCGCGGAACCGCGTGATCACGGCGCCGCCGAGCGCGAGCATGCCGGTCATCGCCGGCACGGTGCCGAGCCAGAACACGGCCATCACGAGCGCGCCCGAGAGGGCATGGCCGGTGCCGGCCGCGGTGATCACGAACGCCCACAGCCAGCCGCACGGCAGGAGGCCGGTGAGCACGCCGACGAGCCACGCGCGCGTGGCCGGGCGCTTGCCCCGCAGCTGCACGAGGCCCTTCTGGAACAGGGCTCCGCCGGCCGCGCGGCCGCGGAGCCAGCCGCGGGGGGGGGGGGTGGCGGGCGGGCCCCCCACCCCCAAAACCCCCCCCCCCCCCAGGGGGGCGGG
>JAEUJX010000351.1 GCA_016794545.1 Myxococcales bacterium | reverse complement strand
CCGTCGTCGTCCTCGTAGACGATCCGCGCCGCGTCCGCGGCGGCCTGGATGCGCTCGTACAGCGCGCGTGCCTCGACCGCCGGCATGGTGAGGAACAGCTCGTTGAGCTCGAGCGGGTCCGTCCACCTGCGTGCCATCGCGCGGTTATACTCCTCGTGTGAGGCTCGCGTGGGTCCTGTTGCTCGCCGCGGGGTGCGTGCGCTCGGCGACCGTCGACTGCGGTGACGGGACCGTGTGTGCGAGCGAGCAGCTCTGCGTGCACGCGTCTCCCGAGGTCACGGTGTGCGCGCCGCCCGGTGCGCGCGAGGCGTGCGCCGGCGCGGGGATCGCCGACGGCGAGACCTGTGACGACGGGATGGGGCGCTGCTACGACGGCGCGTGCCTGCCGATCGAGTGCGGCGACCGGCTCGTCGATCCCGACCTCGAACAGTGCGACGACGGCAACAACCAGCCCGGCGACCTGTGCTCGGGAGATTGCCGGTCCACCGAGCGCTGCGGCAACGGCGTGGTCGATCCCGTCGCCGGCGAGATCTGCGACGACGGCAACCTGGTCGGTCACGACGGGTGCTCGGGCGCCTGCACGATCGAATCGCCGCGGTGGACACCCGTGCAGGTCGGCACGCCGCCGATCAACGTGGCTCTCGGGATCGACTATCTGCCGGTTCGCGGGCGCGTCGTCGGCCTGTTCGATACCGGCAGCCAGCGCTCGACCTGGCAGTTCGACGGCACCGGCTGGCAGCAGGTCGTGACGAGCGTGTCGCCGACCGGACGCTCCGAGTTCGGGGCGGTCGCCGACCCGGTTCGCGATGTGCTCGTGGTCATCGGCGGGCTCGCCGCCGCTCAGCTGAACGGCTCGCTCTCGGATCTGTGGGAGCTCGATCGCGAGCGCTGGACGATCGTCTCCGGTGCGCTGCGCGGCCGCGCGAGCCCCGCCGTCGCGTACGACACCCGGAGAAAGCGGGTGATGATGTTCGGCGGTCGCAACGACGGCACCGTGGTGCAGCCGCTCGACGATCTCGTCGAGTGGGACGGGACGACGGCGACGAGCGTCGGTCCGCAGACCGGCGCGCCGCCCGCGCGCTGGGGCGCGGCGATGGTCTACGACCCGCGGCGCGACGAGCTGCTGCTGTTCGGCGGCGCGCACCCGGGCGGGCTTCACGCCGACACCTGGACCTTCCGGGCGGGGACCTGGACGCCGCACCCGGTCAGCGGGCCGGCGCCGCGGAGCGACGCGCGCATGATCGTCGACGCCATCGGCGTCGTCCTCTACGGTGGTCGCGACGCCGCGAAGTCGCTCGACGACGCGTGGCGCTGGAACGGGACGGGATGGATGCCGCTCGGTGCGCAGACGCCGGGGCCTCGTGCACGACACGGCTTCGCGTACGACGCCGCACGGCGGCGCGCGGTGCTGTTCAGCGGCAGCACGACGGTCGGTTCGGCGTGGGTCTGGGACGGCGTCTCCCCGTGGGAGACGACGGGCACCAGCACGGCGATCGTCGGCGAGCTCGCCGCCACCGCGTTCGATCCGCTGCGCCATCAAGGCCTCGTGGTGACCCCGAGCAGCACGCTGGTGATGCGCGACGGGTCGTGGAAGCAGCTCGCCGCCTCGCCGGTTCCGAACCGCGCGAATCCTGCCCTGACGTTCGACACCGCGCGCGATCGGGCCGTGCTGTTCGGCGGGGTCTCCAGCGCCGGCCCGATCCTCGCCGAGACGATGGTCCTGACCCCGGGGCCGGCACCGGCGTGGACGCGCCTCGCCACCGCGACGAGCCCGCCGGCGCGCTCGGGGACCTCGCTCGTGTTCGACTCCGACCGCGGCGTCGCGGTGATGTTCGGCGGCAACAACGGCGCGACCGCGATCGGAGACACCTGGGAGCTCGACACCGACTGGCGCCCGCGCACCGGCGGGACCGCTCCCTCCGCGCGCGCTCACCACGCGATGGCGTACGACCCGGTCCGCAAGCGCACGATCCTGTTCGGCGGGACCGACTTCGGGCGCGTGCTCGGCGACCTGTGGTCGTGGGACGGCACGGCGTGGACCGAGCTGCGTCCGCCCGGTCGCGTCCCGGTCGCCCGCAGCAACGCGACCCTGACCTGGAATCCCGGGCGCCGGCGGCTCACGCTGATCGGGGGAACGACCGACACCATCGGCGTGATCGACGACGCGTGGGAGTGGGCGGGCGATCGGTGGGAGGAGATCGACGCGCCGAGCACACCCGGCGCGCGCGGTGCGCACATCGCCGTTCCGGCGTCCGACCGCAGCGGTCTGTACGTCGCCGGCGGGACGGACGGCATCCGGGTGCTCGCCGACCAGTGGCTGCTCTCGTGGTCGGAGTCCGACCGGATCTACGAGCGTTGCCTCGCGCGCCAGGATCTCGACGGCGACGGCGCGTACGGCTGCGACGACCCCGACTGCTGGTGGGCGTGCACGCCGCTCTGCACGCCCACGCTGCCGTGCCCGACCAGCGCGCCGCGCTGCGGCGATGGCGTGGTCGGCCCGGCCGAGACCTGCCAGCTCTGCGCGGCGGATCTGACGCCGTGCCCGATGTGCGGCGACCTCGCGTGCGAGGCGCCCGAGACGGCGGCGACCTGTCCTGGCGACTGCCCCTGAGACCGGTCCCGCCTACCGATAGTCCGCGAGGAAGGCGGCCGCGTGCTCGATCTGGGCGACCGCGTGCGGACCCGCATCGTGGCGAGCGGCCCAGCGCGCGATCTCGGCCGGGTCGCCGCGCAGCGCGAGCGCGATCCGTACGGCCTCGGCGAACTGTTCGTGCGGGTGTGCCGCGGCGTAGAGCGAGACGACGCGGCGGTAGCGCGGGTTGCCGAGCCCGCCATGCCGGCGGATCCGGCGGCCGACCTCGTCGACCACGGTGCCGACGCGATACGCGCGTCGCACGTCGCCGTAGAGGCGGCGGAACGCGGGCGTGCGTGCGGCGCGCGGGCGGGCGAACAGCAGCGCGTGACCGAGCTCGTGGCGGACCGTCGCGCGCAGCGTGAGCGCGCAGTAGCGCTCGGCCAGCTCGACGATCGAGCGCGGGGCGCGGTCGGCGAGCAGCATGCGCCGGTGGAGGTGGATGACGCCGGGCACGTCCTCCTCGACGCCGGAGCCCTCGACCGACCACACGCAGCGCACCGCGGGCTCGACGCCCAGCGCGCGTGCTTCGTCCATCACCG
>JAEUJX010000540.1 GCA_016794545.1 Myxococcales bacterium | reverse complement strand
TGGCCGCGTGCGACGTCGCCCAGCTCGCGCAGCGGCGGTTCGACGAGCTGTCGGGCGGCGAGGCGCGGCGCGTGATCATCGCGCAGGCGCTGTGTCAGGGCGCGAAGTGCCTGCTGCTCGACGAGCCGACCTCCGGCCTCGATCCCGCCCACGCACGCGGCGTGTTCGAGATGCTGCGCGCGCAGTGCGAGGCCGGCACCACCGCGCTCGTCGTCACCCACGATCTCGACCTCGCGCTGCGCTACGGCCACACGATGTGGCTCGTCGCCTCCGGTCGCATCGCCGCGCGCGGCGCCCCCGCCGACGTGCTCGCCGCCGCGGCGACCAGGGAGGCGTTCGGCGTCGCGATCCACGTCGGCGAGCTGCCATCGGGCGCGAAGTTCGCGGTGCCCGCATGAGCGGCTTCATCAGCGGAACGGCACCGCGCCTCACCGCTCGCCGGTTCGTGATCGCGCTGTCGCTGTGCGCGGTCGCGGCGGCCGTCGTCGGACTCCTCGCCGTGATGATCGGCGTCGGCACCGGCCGCGATGGCCGCTACCTCGACCTCCTCTCGCTCGACGCGCTGACCGACGGCACCTGGGAGTCGCGCATCCTCGCCGTGCGGCTGCCGCGCGTGCTCGCGTCGCTGCTCGTCGGCGGCGCGCTCGCGGGCGCCGGGTGCGCGCTCCAGGCACTGCTCCGGAACCCGCTCGCCGAGCCGTTCACGCTCGGCATCTCGTCGGGCAGCTCGCTCGCCGCGGTGATCGCGATCCGGATCGGCGTCGAGGGCGCGCTCGGCGGCACCGGCGTCGGCGCCGCGGCGCTGCTCGGCGCGTTGCTGTCGCTGCTGTTCATCTGGCGGCTCGCGCAGGTCAGCCGCCAGCTCCCGCCGGCCACGCTCGTCCTCGCGGGCGTGACGCTGTCGATGTTCTGCTCGGCGGCGAGCGTGCTCATCCAGTACACGAGCGACTTCACCGAGGTCAGCCGCATGCTGCGCTGGATGCTCGGCGGGCTCGACTCGATCCAGCTGTCGTCGGTGCAGTACGCGGCCGGGCCGATCCTCGGCGGGCTCGTCGTGCTCGCGCTGCACGGCCGCGCGCTGAACGCGCTCGCCGCCGGGCCCGATGTCGCCGCCTCGCTCGGCGTCTCGGTGATGCGCACGACCACGATCGTGTTCTTCCTGTCGTCGCTGCTCGTCGGTGCGGCGATCGCGGTCGCGGGTCCGATCGGCTTCGTCGGCCTGATCGTCCCGCACGCGCTGCGCGCCGTCCTCGGGCCCGATCACAGGCTCCTCATCCCCGCCTCGGTGTTCGGCGGCGCCGTGCTGCTCACCATCTGCGATACGCTCGCGCGCACGGTGACCACCCCGCTGCCGACCGGAGCCGTCACCGCGCTGCTCGGCGGGCCGTTCTTCGTGCTGATCCTGGTCAGCCAGAAGCGGCGCGCCGCGCTGTGGAGCCGCGCGTGAGCGACCGCGTCCTGCGCCACGTGATCGAGTCGATCTCGCCGGCGAGCCGCGCGCACGCGGAGGGCGCGCGCCAGCTCGTCGCCGGCGCGGGCACGCCGCTGCTCGAGCGCCTCGCGATGACGGTCGCCGGCGCGCAGCACACGCCGCGGCCGCGCGCGGAGCGCCGCACGATCGTCGTCGTGGCCGGCGATCACGGCGTCGGAGATCCGGGCATCTCCCTCGGTCCGTCGCACCCGACGGTGATCGGCGCCCGCGCGATCGCCGATGGCTCCGCCGCGCTCGCGCAGGTCGCGCGCGCGTCCCATGCACCGGTGCTCCTCGTCGACGCGGGCGCGCGAGAGAGCGAGCACATGCCCGACATCGCGGTGAAGCTCGGGCGCGGCGCCACGGCGGATCTGCGGCGCGGCCCAGCGATGACCATCGTCGACGCGGCGCTCGGCCTCGAGGCCGGCATCGCGCTCGCCGTCTCCCTGGTCGACACCGGTCTCGACGTGCTCGCGGTCGGCGCCCTCGGCGTCGGCGCGGACGTCGCCTCGGTGGCGCTGCTCGGCGCCGCGATCGGCGCGCCTCCCACCGGCCTCGCGGATCCCGTCGCCGAGGCCGCCGGCGCCGCGGGCGCGGAGCTCGCCGGTGCGAGCGGCCTCGATCTCCTCGCCGCGTTCGGCGGTGCGGAGACCGCGGTGCTGGCGGGAGCGATGCTGTCGGCGGCGAGCATGAACGTCCCGATCGTCCTCGATGGCTACGCCACCGGCGCCGCCGCGCTCGTCGCCGCCGCCCTCGCACCTGCGGTCACCGGCTACCTCGTCGCCGCGCACGCGGGCACGTTCACACACCCGCGCATCCTCGCGCACCTCGGGCTCACGCCGGTGTTCGAGGTCGGGCTCGGTCACGGCGAGGGCACCGGTGCGGCGATGGTGTTACCGTTGCTCGATCAGGTGGCGGCGCTCGTCGCGCGGGCGTAAAACCGCTCGGTGACCGAGCCGCGGCGGAGGAGCACGGGGACGTTCGAGGTGGAGCGCACGACGGGCTCGCACGAGGTGCTGGATCGCCTGTTCGTCTACGGCACGCTGCGCCTCGGCCAGACGGCGCGCTCGCTGATCGCCAACAACATCGCGCACTGCGTGCCGGCGTCGACCCACGGCGCGATCTACGCGTTCCCGATGGGCTACCCCGGCTTCTGCGAGGTCGACGGCAAGGGCACCGTCCACGGCGAGGTCGTGTGGCTGACCGATCTCGCGGCGACGTTCGGGCTGCTCGATGCCTACGAGGGCAGCGACTTCGCGCGCGTGATCAAGCAGGTCACGCTCGCGAGCGGCGAGGAGGTGTGGACGTGGATCTACACGCTCGCCGACCCCGGCGCCGTGAAGCACGGCGAGCTGATCGAGCACGGTGACTGGGTCCGCTACTGGACCGAACACCAGTGAGGACGCGGGGTTACCCCCGCACGCAACCTTTCTGCGGGCCTGCCGATACGCGCGCCCATGAAGCACCTCACCGCGCTCTGCCTCGCCACCGCCGCCGCGTGCGGCAATGTCACCTTTCCCGACGAGCCCGCCCCGGGAGACGACGCGGCCCCGACGGATCCGATGGGTCCCGATGCCGGCATGATCGATCCGCCGATCGATCCGGCGACGCTATCCATCGTGCCGCGCGCCGTCCTCGACGAGCGCGCCGACGCGATCGCGTTCTCGTCGGGCGAGCCCGTCCACACGCACACCGGGCCCGCCGTGATGCTCGGCGCCGCCGGCTGCCCGGATCTCGCGCGCTACGCCTATCTGCTCGATCGCCAGCCGGTCTACGGCGAGCACGCCGCGCCGAACCCGCTCGCGATCACCGTCGCGCTGCCCGAGGGCCTCGTCGCCGACTCCGCGCAGTATCGGATCCACGCCGGCGGCGACTCGCTCTCGCCGTGGCTCTCGGTCCCCGGCAGCGCCGGCGAGCGCGCGACGATCGCGCTCTACCGCGACGACATCCCGGCGCTCGGCACGTTCGACGGGGAGATCCGCGTCGAGGTGCGCGCCCGGATCACCGGTGGCGTCGAGCAGACCGCCAGCGCGTGCTGGACGCACCACCCGTTGAACGCGCCGCTCGCGATCGCCCCTCCGCAGCCCGCCGCCGGTCCGGGCTCGCTCGGCGCGATCCTGCTGACCGGCACCGAGGCGTTCGGCCTGCTCCCCGCCGGTGCCGGCTACCAGTTTGTCGACGCGTTCACGATCGACGTCGAGCAGCAGACCGCCGAGCCGCTGCGGCTCGAGGTCAAGCCGGACGCACCCGCCGGGACGTACAGCGTGACGATCGCCGACACCTACGCGCAGACGCAGACCAGCTCGCTCACCAGGAGCTGCGAGACCGAGGAGGCGTACTGCGATACGAGCCCGCTGCCCGAGCCGGCCGACATCGCGCGCGCCGGTGCGCTCGGCAGCGGGAGCTGGGTCGTGTACCTGCGCGAGGAGGGCGCGCTCCTGCCGATCGACTGCCCCGCGGGCGCGTGCACGATCGCGGCGCGGGCCGCCGGCGCGCCGGCGCGCCGCTTCCAGGTGGTCGTCACGCTGCGCGGCGTCGGTGATCTGTGGCCGGTCGCGACCACCGCGACCCAGATGAGCGCGGGCGGCCACGCGGTCGTCGGTGGCTGGCTGACCGCGAACAAGCAGGTCCGCTGCAAGCTGTCGCGGATCATCAACGGCATCGCCGGGTGCGTGTCGTGGGTCGAGTACACCGAGCTGCACGCGCTCGATCGGGCCCGGCTCCAGCTCGCCGCGACGCGGATCCGGCTGGCGGCGGCGCGCGGCACCTCCGCCGCGTTCGTGCCGGTGCCTCACCTGGCGGGCAGCGCCGTCACCGCGCCGGCCTTCACCTGGGACGGCGGCGACGGCCCTCTGTGAGGGCGGGCTCTCGGGCCGGGCTCAGATCTCGGTCCAGTCGAGGTCGTCGTCGATCGTCTGGAAGTTCACCGTGTCCATCTCCTGCTGGGACGGCCGCGTGACCTCCACCGCCTCCTGCTCCGCGCGGACCCGCTTGCCCGCCTCGGCGGTGGACGCGTCCGCGTTCGCCCCGGGGTGACCGTGGAGCGTGGACGCGATCAGCTCCGCCAGCGCCTCCGGATCCCGGGAACCCTTCACCTCGATCTCGATCATGAGACCCCCATACCAACGCACCCCCGCGGGCGATCCGGAACGATCCTCACAGTGGCTCACCGGACCTGCGCATCGCTCGAAAACGATTTGCGCAGGATCGGTGGCGCTACATGAAGAAGTGACCGAGGACGGCCATCGACAGAGCGGCGATGGCGGCGGCGATCGTACCCGCCCCGATCTTCTGGGACGGCAGGGTTACTCGTTGCGGCACGAGGCTGACTTTCGCGTATCCCAGAGAAAGATCAAGTTCCGCCCCCGACCTTCGCTGATCGATAACTTCTCTTATGTTATCGCTTGGTTACGGCGCAATTCCGGTGCCAGAATTCCGCCCGGGAGCGGACGTGATTCACGACCCGCGCGCTTGCTTGATGAGGCGCAGATAGCTGGTCTGCGCGCGCACGGCCAGGTCGAGCAGCTCGGTGATGAGGCCCTGGGGCGGGGGGCCGCCGATGGTGTGCGCATAGATCAGATTGACCGCGCGTTGCTTCACCAGGATCGGGATCACCACCACGTCGACCGGATCTGGATGCGTGCCGAGCGCGGTCCAGAGCTGCTGCTCCACCGGCTTGGCATCCGAGGGCGACGGGCCGACGTACGGCTCGCCGGCATCGTGGGCGGACTGCAACGACGACGCGCCGCCGAGCGGGAGCGAGAGCTCCTCGACCGGCGTCTTGGGCACCGCGGGCGGCGCCACCCAGCCGCGCCAGCCGAGCGCGTTGCCGTCCCGGATCAGGAACACGACCAGCGCGTCGCAGCGGCCCTTCGCGTAGTCGACCAGCGTATCGGCGATCACCTCGCGGTGCGCGGCCGTGTCGATCCGCTCGCACGCGGCGCTGTAGGTCAGCGCGTGCGGCACGTTCGCGCCGGTCTCGACCTGCTGCGAGTCGCGCCGCCGGCGCGGCTGGAGCGTGAACGACGGCGGCATCACCATGCCCTGTGCCGGGTTTTGCCGGCGGCGATCATCCTGGGGCGCCTCGGCCTCGGTCGTGCGCGCCGTGCGGAGGAACCGGGCGCGACGAGGCGTACCGAACAGCCGCTCGAGGTAGTAGAGCGCGCGCAGCTCCGGCACGACGTACGGCGTGACGTTCGCGCCGAGCTTTGCGGCGAGCTGGGTCGCGGCCTCGCCGTCCGTCGGATCGACCATCGCGACGGCGATCGACGCCTTGTCGTCGCCCAGGTAGCCGAGCGGGATCGAGCGGAGGCGGTGCGCCTCGTCCGATCCGAGCTTGTCGAGCAGCGCGGGGTCCGCCTCGTCGAGCAACGTCGGCGTCGCCATCGGGAAGCCGGAGAGCTCGGCGAGGTAGCCCGACAGCATCTCGAGATCGATGTGGCCGAGCTCGACGAGGTTCGTGCCGAGCCTCCCGCCGTACAGCACCTGGTTGCGCAGCGCCCCTTCGAGCTGGGAGAGCCCGATCGCGGCGTTGCGCAGGAGCAGCGTGCCGAGCTTCATCGAGCTCCAGCATACCGCGTCGGATCGGCGACTCCGGCCTCCGCGAAGCCCTTCTTGCGGAGGGCGCACGCGTCGCACCGGCCACACGCCGCGTCGTCGACCGGGTCGTAGCAGCTGTGCGTGATCGAATAGTCGACCCCGAGCCGCTCCCCGAGGTGGATGATCTGGGCCTTCGTCAGCTCGATCAGCGGCGCGTGGATGCGGAACCCGCCGGTGCGCGTCGCGACCTGCGCGAGCCCCTCGAACGCGCGGATGAACTCGGGGCGGCAGTCGGGATAGCCGCTCGCGTCGAGCACGTTCACGCCGACGTAGATGTCGCGCGCGCCGAGCGACTCGGCCCACGCGAGCGCGAGCGCGAGCAGCACCGTGTTGCGCGCCGGGACATAGGTCGACGGCACGTCGCCGGGCGCGCCGATCTCGGCGAGCGGCCGGTCCTTCGGCACCGCGATCGACGGCGTGGTCAGCGCCGACGCGGCGAGCGGCGACAGATCGACATCGACGACGCGATGGTCGGCGACGCCGAGCGCGGCGGCCACCCGGCGCGCGGCCGCGAGCTCGACGGCGTGGAGCTGGCCGTACCGCACCGTGAGCGCGCGGCACGTGAAGCCGGCGTCCTTGGCGACGGCGAGCGAGGTCGTCGAGTCGAGGCCGCCGGAGAGCAGAACCACAGCGTCGGGCATGGGCGATTCGTAGCGCATGTTATCGTCGCGCGTGTCATCGGAGCGCGCCATCGGGCTCGCGCAGCGGATCGCGATCGCGGCCGCGCTCGCCGCCCTCGTCGCGTGGTCCGCGTGGACCCGCTGGCGCGTCCTCGGCGCCTCGCCGTTCCCCGTCGGGGTCGATGGCTACTTCTATCCGATCCAGCTGCGCTCGCTGCTCGAGCACGGCTCGCTCGCCTACCCGGCCTCGCCGCTCGCGTTCTGGCTGATGTGGCCGTTCGCGGCGGCGACCGATCCGATCGAGGGCGCGAAGCTCGCCGCGGCGATCTACACGGCGCTCGTCGCGCTGCCCGCGTACGGGATCGGCGCGCGCCTCGGCAAGAGCCCCGGGGCCGGGCTCGTGGCGGCCGCGCTCGCGACCACGAGCGCGGGCTCGATGTTCCTCACGATCGAGTTCGTGAAGAACGGCATCGGCCTCACCATCGGCCTCACCGCGCTGTGGCTCGCGCTGCGCGCGCTCGAGCAGCGCACGCGCCTCCGCATCGGGCTCGCGGCGGCCGGCGTGATCGCCGCGTTCCTCGCGCACAAGACCGCCGCGGCGCTGGTCATCGTCATCGCGGTCCCCGCCGCGCTCGCCGAGGCCGCGGCCGTCGGCGCGCTGCGCGGCCGGCGCCTGATCTACACGATCGGGGCGCTCCTCGTGTTCGCGCTCGTCGCGCTCGCCCTCGGCCTCGTCGCGCCCGAGCGCTTCCTGTCCCCCGACGACCTCGACCACGCCCTGTTCGGCGAGGCGCGCTGGGACCTGCCTGCGCTCGCGACCGGAAAGGTGACACTGACGATGGGCCGCGAGGCCCTGCTCGCCGCGCTGGTCTCCGCGGGGGCGCTCGCGATCGTGCTCCGGAGGATGGCCCCCGAGCACACCCCGGGCGCCCGGATCGCGATCATCGCGATCGCCGCGCTCGGCCTCCTCCTCGCGTTCCCGTGGCTCGCGGTCAGCGATCCCCAGGGCCTCGGCTTCCGGATGCGGATCATCGCGTTCGTGCCGCTCGCGCTCGGCGCCGCCGTCGTCGCCGCGGCCCTCGCGACCCTCGCCGTCCCCGAGAGGTGGCGCGCGCTCGCGCTCGCCGGCCTCGCGCTCGCGATCGTGCTCGCGATGCCGGGCGAGCGCACGCAGGGCAAGGTGCTCGCGCACCCCGCGATGGTCGCCGCGGTGCAGGGCCTGAACGGCCGCATCCCCGACGGCGCCATCGCGATCGTCCCCGAGCGCCACATCGCGTTCATGGTCACCTGGTACACGCGCACGCCGTTCCGCCAGCGCCCCGAGGCGGTGCCGCGCGAGCGCCGGTGGCGCGTGATGCCGCTCGCGTTCATCGGCATGGGCTCGCCGCTCGATCAGCAGCTGACCGCGGCGCGCACCGCGCCGGGCCTCGTGCCGCCGATCGGCACGCACCCGCGACACCCGAACGGCCTCGTGCTCGTCACGGAAGCCACCTGGGAGTGGATCCTCGAGCGCCTGCCCCCCGCGGCGCGCGAGCACTTCGCGCGCTGGCCGACGATCTGATCAGTCGAGCGCGTCGAGGTCCGAGTCCGCGCCGGTGTAGTACCAGCGCTGCGGATCGACGAACCGGCGGTCGCCGGTCGTGGGGCTCATGCAGAGGAACGGCTTGCTGTCGC
>JAEUJX010000487.1 GCA_016794545.1 Myxococcales bacterium | reverse complement strand
CGTCGCGCGACTCGGTGTCGCGTGCGCGGGCTGTCACGCCGAGACCGGCGTCTCTCCGGCGCTGAGTGATCCCCCGACGCTGCCGCGGGACGAGCCGACCGTGGAGGCACGCATGGCGCGCCACGTGTGGGCGACCGACCGGCTGTGGGAGGCGGTGATCGGCGGCGAGGATGCGCCCTGGAAGCAGGGGCTCGACGTGCTCGCGGCCGCGCCGTTCCCGTTCCGTTCGTCGGAGGACGGGCGCCGCGCGATCGGCAAGCAGCTCCAGCGGGTCGCGATCAGCGCGCGCGCGATCGACAAGCTCGAGGACCGCGGCCGCGCCTACGGCGAGCTGCTCGGTCTGTGCGCGACCTGTCACACCGCATCCATCGCCACGACGCTGCCGAGTGAACGATGAAGCTGTCGGCGCTCCTCCTCGTGGCGTGCTTCGCCGGCACCGCGTTCGCGGAGCCGGAGGTCGACGAAGATCGGCCCACCGCGCACCGCGCGCGCGTGCCGCTGACGATGCTGGAGCAGCTGAGCCTCATCATCCCGCCGATGGCCTATTACTGGTCGACGACCGACGTCCAGGCGGTGGACTTCGACATGGACTGGGACTGGGGGAGCTGGAAGCGCAAGCTCACCTCGGCCGACGCGTACATCCTCGACACCAACGACTGGGAGTCGAACGCGACGCGACACCCCCTCGCGGGCTACCTCGCCTATCAGATCGGCCGAGCGAACGGCTTCGCGCCGCTCGGCTCGGTCGGGATGGCGCTCGGGACGTCGGCGCTGTGGGAGTACCTCGTCGAGTACAAGGAGCTGATCTCGGTCAACGACCTCGTCGTCAACACCGGCTCGGCGTTCGCGATCGGCGAGCCGCTGTTCCAGCTCGGCCGCCTCGCCGACGAGCGCGGCGCGCGCTGGACCCGCCAGGGCCTGGGCCTCCTCACCTCGCCCTATCACCGCGTGCACGCGTGGCACGGCTACAGCTCGTGGGGCCCCCGCGGTCCGCGGTGGGCGCAGCTCGAAGCCGCCCTCGGCGCCGCCACGGGCAGCCACGACGAGGGCACCTGGTCCGATGCGCGCGTCGCCCTCGATCTCGAGCTCGTCACCGACCGCCGCTACGGGCGCCCCGGCTCGTCGGTCGCGCGGTTCGGTCCCGGCAGCTGGAACCGCGTCGTCGCCGACGTGCGCGTCGCGGCCGATGCACCGTCGACGTTCCGGTTCGCGACCCAGACCACGTTCGCCGGCCGCTACACGCGCGAGATCGACGACACCGGCAGCGGGACCGACTGGTTCCTCGGCACCGCGACCGGCGCGGACTACCTGTCACAGCGCCTCGCGAGCGAGTGGGACTCGACGTTCGTGATGCACCTCCTCGGTCCGCGGCTCGCGCTCGGCCACTGGCGCGATGGCTACCGCGTCACCTGGGAGCTCGCCGGCTATGCGGACCTCGGGATGACCGACGCCCACGTGTTCGGCCCCGAGCCGGCGTTCCCGCCGGAGCCGCTGTTCAACGTGCTCCAGGTCCGGGGCTATTACTACGCTGCCGGCCTGTCGATCGCGACGCGGCTGCGCGCCGACACGCCGCGCTGGACGGCCGAGCTCGAGGGCCGAGCGTTCCAGCTGTGGTCGATCGACGGACTCGATCGCGTCGAGATGAACGGCAGCGACCTGGATCCCCACGACGTCTCCGACCAGCGCGCGTTTGCTCGCGGCGCGCTCGGGGCCCGGGTGAGCCGAGACCTCCGGCTCGAGCTCGCGATCGAGGCGGCGCTGCGGCGCGGCACGTGGCAGCAGCGCGAGCGGGTGACCACGGAGCTGGCGAGCACCGCGAGCCTGGTCATGCCGTTCTGAGCGCGCAGCTTGCATCACCCCGGGGCATGCAACGCACCTGCATCGCCGTGGTGGACGCGGCACATGCCCGCCTGTTCCTGTTCGACCGCTCCGCCGAGGCCACCGGCCTGCACGAGGAGCTGGTCGAGACCACCGATCTCGTCAACCCCGCCCGACGCCTCACGCAGGGCGAGCAGCTCACCGAGAGCCGGCCCGGCAGCGGACGCGTCGGGACGCGTGGATTCGCGTACGACGACCACCGCGGGGCCAGGACGGACGAGCTCGACCGCGCCTTCGCGAAGTCGATCGCGCAGGAGTTGCAGCGGCTCACCGTGTCACCGCAGGTCCAGCGACTGATCCTGTGCGCGAGCCCGCGCATGCTCGGCGAGCTCCGCCAGGCCGCCCGAACGTTCGAGCGCGGAGGCCTGGAGGTCGCGGAGGTCGCTCGCGATCTCGTGAAGCTCACGCCGCCCGAGCTCCGCGAGCGGCTGGGCGAGTACGGCCTGTTGCCGGCCTGAACCTTGCTGAAGCGGAGGGCATGCGCACCTCGACCACTCTGCTCGCATTCCTCGCCGCAGCAGCGGCGGCAGGCTGCGTCATCATCGCCGAGGATGATTCCAGCCTGACGATCGACAACGACTCGACCCACCTGATCACGGAGGTCCACATCGCACCGGTCGGGGACCGCAGCTGGGGCCCCAACCTGCTCGCGAGCCCGCTCCATCCGGGCGAGTCTCTGACGGTCGACCGCCTCGACTGCGGCTGGTACGACGTCCTCGTCTCGAACGAGCGCAACATCGACTGCATCGTCAGCGACTGGCACCTGTGCTTCGAGGACGACGTCTGGCACATCACGAACGGCACACTCGACGCATGTGCGTGGGATTGAGCCATGACCAACCACACCCGACGCTATCGCATCGTCACCGCGCTCGATGACTCGGAGTACGCCGCGCTCGTCCTCGATCACGCGCTCGACCAGGCGGCGCGCCACGACACCCCGGACATCCACGTGCTCGAGGTCGTCGACTGTCTCGCCGAGGTCGACGCGGCGAAGCAGCGGCTCGCGACGCTGGTGCTCGAGGGCCTCGACTCGTTCCGCGCCGGCCGGCCGGACTGGCGAACGCACCTCCACGTCCGCGTCGGCCGTCCCGAGGACGAGATCACCGATCTCGCCGGTGAGGTCGATGCGGATCTGCTCGTCATCGGCCGGAACGGCCTCCACCACCCCAAGCGATCCGTCGCCGACGCGGTGATCGCCTTGTCGCCGTGTCCGGCGCTCGTGATCGGCGGCATCCCGGGACACGCCTACGTGCCCACCTGCGGAGACTGCGCCGCGGCCCGCGAGGAGTCCGGCGGCGAGCGCTGGTTTTGCACCGCGCACCAGGCCACGGACCGCAGACTCGCGACGCTCCTGCCGTCCGGTACTCCGCTCACCGGCGGCGGGCTGCTGTGGTGAGCCGAGGCCTCGGCTCGCCACCGGCCCCGTGCTTGCAGCGCGGATGGTCATGGTGATCCAGGATCTGCGCATCGCCTTCGACGGTCTCGCCCTGGATGGGACGCTCGCGCTGCCGCAGCACCCACTCGGGCTGGTCGTGTTCGCGCATGGCAGCGGCAGCAGCCGGCGGAGCCCGCGCAACTGGCACGTCGCACACGCGCTGCACGGCCGCGGGATCGCGACCCTGCTGTTCGACCTGCTCACCGCCGAGGAAGCAGAGATCGATGCGCACGACGCGACCTTGCGCTTCGACGTCCAGATGCTGGGCGAGCGGCTCCTCGAGGCCACGGACAGCATCGTCGCGACCGGCGAGTCACGCGGCCTGCCGCTGGGCTACTTCGGCGGGAGCACGGGGGCCGCGGCAGCGCTCCACGCTGCCGCCAGGCGGCCCGGTCGGATCGCGGCGATCGTCGCGCGCGGCGGTCGTCCGGATCTCGCCGGAGCCGCGCTGAGCACGGTCACGGCTCCGACGCTGCTGATCGTCGGCGGCCACGACACCGCGGTGCTCGCCGCGAACCGCGAGGCGGCGAGGCTCCTGCCCGCGGCCCGCCTCGAGGTCATCCCCGATGCGACGCACCTGTTCCCGGAGCCCGGCGCACTCGACGAGGTGGCGCGCCTCGCCGGCGCGTGGTTCGCGGAGCACTTCCTCGCCGCGAGGCACCACGGTGCGCCGTCGCAGGTAGGAGCTGCGTCGTGAACAGCTTCGACTACGAGGAGGCACGGCGCGAGTTCCGCTGGCGCGATCCGGCGGTCGAGCTGGTGCGCGCGAACGGGTTCAACATCGCCGAGCTCGCCGTGTTCGACCATGCCGCGGGTGCGTGCGCGACCCGGACCGCGCTGCGCTGGCGCGGCAAGCACGGCGAGGCCCGCGACATCACGTTCGGCGAGCTCGCGGCGACCACCGCGCGGTTCGCGAACGTGCTCCGTACCCTCGGAGTCCAGCGCGGCGACGTCGTGCTCGCGCTGTGCCCCCGCATCCCCGAGCTGTACGCGACGGCGCACGGCACCCTGGCGGTGCAGGCCGTGTTCTCGCCGCTGTTCGCGGCGTTCGGACCCGAGCCGATCGCGACCCGCGTCCAGGCCGCGAGCGGCCGCGTGCTCGTCACCACCGCCTCGCTCTACGCGCGGAAGGTCGCGGCGATCCGGGAGCGGCTCGCGACGCTGCGCCACGTGATCGTGATCGACGACCTCGGCGGCGGCGCGCCGCCGGGGACGCTCGACTGGCGCGAGCTCGTCGCGAAGGCCTCGCCCGAGATCGTCGTCGAGTCGACGTCGCCCGACACCCTCGCGCTCCTGCACTTCACCAGTGGCACCACCGGCAAGCCGAAGGCGGCGATGCACGTGCACGGCGCGGTGATCGCACACCACGCGACGGCGCGGATGGCCCTCGATCTGCGCGAGGGCGACGTGTTCTGGTGCACCGCCGATCCGGGGTGGGTCACCGGGACGTCGTATGGCCTGATCGCCCCCCTCACCCTCGGCGTGACCTGCGTCGTCGACGAGGCCGACTTCGTCGCGCAGCGGTGGTACGAGCTGCTCGAGCGCGAGCGGGTCACGGTCTGGTACACGGCGCCGACGGCGATCCGCATGCTCATGAAGGCGGGGCCCGAGCTCGCGCGTGCCCACGACCTCTCCGCGCTCAGGCTCGCGGCCTCCGTCGGAGAAGCGCTGCCGGCCGATGCCGTGCGCTGGGGCGCCGAGGTCCTCGGCGTGCCGTTCCGGGACAACTGGTGGCAGACGGAGACCGGCGGCATCATGATCGCGAACCTCCCCGGCATGGAGGTCCGCCCCGGCTCGATGGGGAAGCCGCTGCCGGGGATCGACGCCGCGATCGTGTCGATCGCGCCGGATGGCACGATCGCGACGCTGCCGTCGAGCAGCGTCGGCCAGCTCGCGCTGCGCCCCGGCTGGCCGTCGATGTTCCGCGGCTACCTGCACGACGAGGAGCGCTACGCGAAGTGCTTCGCCGGCGGCTGGTACCTGACCGGCGATCTCGCGCGGTGCGATGACGAGGGCTACTTCTGGTTCGTCGGACGTGCGGACGACGTGATCAAGTCCGCGGGGCACCTGATCGGCCCGTTCGAGGTCGAGAGCGCACTGCTCGCGCACCCCGCGGTGGCGGAGGCGGCGGTCATCGGGATCCCGCACCCGGTCGCCGGCGAGATCGTGAAGGCGTTCGTCGCCGTGAAGCCGGGCTTCGTGGCGGGCGACGCGCTGCGCGACGAGCTGATCGCGCACGCGCGCAAGACGCTCGGTGCCGCGATCGCGCCGCGCGAGCTCGCGTTCCTCCCCGAGGTCCCGCGCACGCGCAGCGGCAAGATCCTGCGGAGACTGCTCCGGGCGCGCGAGCTCGGCCTGCCCGAGGGCGACCTCTCGACGCTGGAGAACGCCGCGTGATCCCGTCGCGCGAGCAGGCGCTCGGGATGCTGCGGGCCATGGTCCGCGTCCGCCGGCTCGAGGAGCGCTGCGCCGAGGACTACGCCGCCGCGAAGATCCGGGGGTTCCTCCACCTCTACATCGGTCAGGAGGCGATCGCCGCCGGCGTGCTGCCCGCGCTCGGCGCCGCCGACTCGGTCGTCGCGACCTACCGCGAGCACGGCCACGCGCTGCTCCGTGGACTCCCCGCGCGCGCGATCATGGCGGAGATGTACGGGCGCTCGGGCGGCTGCTCGCGCGGGCGCGGCGGCTCCATGCACCTGTTCTCGCGCGAGCACCGGTTCTTCGGTGGGCACGGGATCGTCGGCGCGGGCCTGCCGGTCGCCATCGGCCTCGCGCTCGCCGACAAGCTGCTGGGCACGCGCGGTGTCACCTGCGTGTTCTTCGGCGAGGGCGCCTCTGCCGAGGGCGAGTTCCACGAGTCGCTCAACCTCGCCTCGCTGTGGCGCTTGCCCGTGCTGTTCGTGTGCGAGAACAACCTCTACGCGATGGGTACGGCGCTCGCGCGGTCGGAGGCCGAGCCGGAGATCCACAAGAAGGCGGCCGTGCACCGGATCGGCTCGGAGGTCGTCGACGGCATGGACGTCGCCGCCGTGACCGAGGCCGCGTCGCAGGCGATCGACCGCGTGCGCGAGACCGGCGCGCCCTGGTTCCTCGAGTGCCTGGCCTACCGGTTCCGCGCGCACTCGATGTTCGATCCCGAGCTCTATCGCGACCGGTCCGAGGTCGAGACGTGGCGCACGCGCGATCCGATCACGCAGCTCGTGTCGCGCATGGCGGGAGCGATCATGCCCGAGGACATCGCCGCGATCGAGGCGGAGGCGGCGGCCGAGATCGCGGACGCCTGCGCGTTCGCGGACGCGTCACCGCTGGAGCCCGTCGAAGATCTCCTGCTCGACGTGAGGGCGCCGTGAAGCTCACGTACCGCGACGCCGTCCGCGATGCCCTGCGCGAGGCGCTGCGCGCGGACCCGCGCGTGATCCTCGTCGGCGTCGACATCGGTGCGTACGGTGGCACGTACGCGGCGACCCGCGGCCTGCTCGCCGAGCTCGGCCCCGAGCGCGTGCGCGATGCGCCCCTGGCGGAGTCGGCGTTCGTCGGCGCCGGCGTCGGCGCGGCGCTGGGAGGGCTGAAGCCGATCGTCGAGATCATGACGGTCAACTTCAGCCTGCTCGCGCTCGACCAGATCGTGAACGGCGCCGCGACGCTCCGGCACATGTCGGGCGGCCAGCTCGAGGTCCCGCTGGTGATCCGGATGGCGACCGGCGCGGGCCGACAGCTCGCAGCGCAGCACTCCCACAGCTTCGAGAACTGGTTCGCGCACGTGCCGGGGTTGCGCGTCGTGGCGCCGGCGACCGTCGCCGACGCGCGCGGCATGCTCGCGACCGCGCTGCGCGAGCGCGATCCGGTCGTCATCTTCGAGCACGTGCAGCTCTACGGGATCGAGGACGACATCGAGCCCGCGCCGGTCGACCTCGATCGCGCGGCGGTGCGCCGGGTGGGGACCGACGCGACGATCGTCACGTACGGCGGTTCCCTCCCGCGCGCACTCGCCGCGGCCGACCTGCTCGCAGCAGCGGGCACCTCCGCCGAGGTGATCGACCTGCGCACGCTGCGCCCGCTCGACACCGAGACGGTGCTCGCCTCCGTGGCGCGCACGCACCGCGCGGTGATCGTCGACGAGGGGTGGCGGACCGGCAGCCTCGCCGGCGAGGTCGCCGCGATCATCGGCGAGCGCGCGTTCTGGTCGCTCGACGCTCCTGTCGGGCGCGTGTGCAGCGCCGAGGTCCCGATGCCCTACGCGAAGCACCTCGAGCTGGCGGCACTGCCGAGCGCCGAGGCGATCGTCGCGGCCGTCACGGCGGTGCTGCATGCCTGACATCTGCATGCCTTCGCTCGGCGCCGACATGGTGTCCGGCACGCTGCTCGAGTGGCGCGTCGCCGCGGGCGATCGCGTGGCGCGCGGCGACATCGTCGGCCTGATCGAGACCGAGAAGGCGACGATGGAGCTCGAGAGCTTCGCCGACGGCGTGATCGAGGCCCTCCTCGTCGAGCCCGGCACGAAGGTCGCCGTCGGGACCGTGCTCGCCCGGCTCGGCGGTGGCGCGGACGCACGGCCCGTCTCCGCACCACCTGCCGCCCCACCACCCGCTCCTGCGCTCGTTCCGGCCCCGCCCGCCATGCCGGCTCCTTCTGGGCCGCCCGCGCCGGCGATCCCCGCGCCGGCGGTCACCGCGCCGGCGCGCGTGCGCAGCTCGCCGGCCGCTCGCCAGCGCGCGCGCGAGCTGGGCCTCGATCTCGCGACGATCCACGGCAGCGGCCCGCACGGCGCGGTGATCCTGCGCGATGTCGTCGCACCCGCACCCGCACCCGCACCCGCACCCGCACCTGCCCCCGCGCCCGAACGCCCGCGGCGCGCTCCGCCGACGTCCGGCCGCGTGCGCGACGCGATCGCCGCCGTGATGTCGCGCAGCAAGCGCGAGATCCCGCACTTCTATCTGTCCCACACGATCAGCTTGAAGCGCGCGCTCGCCTGGCTCGCCGACACCAACCGCGACCGCGCGATCCAGGAGCGGATCTTGCCCGGCGCGGTGCTGCTCCGTGCCGTCGCGCTCGCGCTGTGGGAGTTCCCCGAGCTCAACGGGTTCTACGTCGATGGCGCGTTCCGGCCGTCGGAGCAGGTTCACCTCGCGACCGCGATCTCCCTGCGGACGGGCGGACTCGTCGCACCGGCGATCCTCGACGCCGACAACCTGCCGCTCGCGGAGCTGATGCGCGAGCTCGCCGATCTCGTGGTCCGCGCCCGCGCGGGGCGGCTCCGCAGCTCCGAGCTGACCTCGGCGACGATCACGGTGACGAGCCTCGGCGAACGCGGCTGCGACACCGTGTTCCCGGTGATCGATCCGCCCCAGGTCGCGATCGTGGGGTTCGGCGCGATCACCGAGCGGCCCTGGGTCGAGGGCAC
>JAEUJX010000455.1 GCA_016794545.1 Myxococcales bacterium | reverse complement strand
CTTCCACACGACGTCGGTGTTGCCTCCGAGCACCGCGGTCTGCCCGCCGCTCCTCATGTCCCACACCTTCGCGAGCCGATCGGTGCCGCAGGTCGACGAGCGCGCTCCATCGAGCGAGTAGTCGCCGCCGAGCAGCAACGTGTGTCCGCCGTGGTCGAACCCGCCGACCGGCTCGCCGGTGTCGATCGACCAGCCGCGGCCCTGGCCCTCCATCGTCATCGTCAGCACCTGGGTGTCGTCGCGGCTGATCCGTCCGAACACGTACAGCAGGCCGTACTGCTTCGCCACGATCGTGCGTTCGCGCGTCTGCGTCGCGACGCGCCACACCTGGGCGGTGCCGTCCTGGCCGAACGTCACGGCGCGTGCGTTGTCGCGGGTCAGCCCGGCGTCGTTGATGCCGGCGCCGTGGTCGAGCACCGCGCGCAGCGCGCCGGTCGCCGCGTCCCACACGCGCGCTTCGTGCCCGTCGCCCCACGACAGCAGCTCGGAGCCGTCGGGCGAGAACGCGATCTTGTTGAACCCGCGCGGCGCCTGCAGCGTGAACAGCAGCGCGCCGCTGGCGTCCCACACGCGCGCGCGGTTGCGACAGGCCGCCGCGATCCGCGCGCCGTCTCGAGAGATCTCGATCCACCGCACGTCATCGCCGCAGTCGAGCACGCGCTCGCTCTCCGGCACCGCGGCGATCGCGGCCTCGCGAAGGAACGCCAGCGAGGGCGAGTCCGTGCCTTGCGCGGCGGCCTCGTCGAGGAACGCGAGCGCCCGCAGCGGGAAGCCGGCGAGCAGCTCGACGCGCGCCTCCTCGACGAGGAGCTCGCGGACCTGGCGGCGCGCCTCGGCACGCGAGGCGAGCACGCGCGTGACCGAGATGATCGCCATCGCGCCGAGTAGCACCGCGGCGAACGCGGCGACCGACACGACGCCCTTGTGCTTCTTCAGGATCCTCGCGATCCGATCGGCGCCGGAGTAGGCGTGGGCCTCGACGAGCCGCCCGGTCTGGAACCGCTTGAGCTCCTCGGCGAGCTCGCGCGCGGTCGGATAGCGATCCGCGGGATCGCGGGCCATCGCCTTGTCGACGATCGAGATCAGGTCGCGCGGCACGCCCGTGACCACGTCACCGAGGAGCGGGGGAGGGCCGGTGCGCACGGCGCGGAGCAGCTCGCGGGACGACGAGCCGCGGTACGGCGCGACGCCGGCGAGCAGGTGATAGAGGATCGCGCCGAGCGCGTACACGTCGGCCCGCTCGTCGACCGGCTGCGCGTGCGCCTGCTCGGGCGGCATGTACGCCGGCGTGCCGATCACCGCACCGGCGGCGGTCAGCTGGTCGCCGCTGCCATCGGCGCGGACCTCGTCGTCGGGGTCATCGTCACCGGCGCCCAGGCCCTTCGCGAGGCCCCAGTCGATCACGACGGTCTCGCCGTACGCGCCGACCAGGATGTTCGCCGGCGTCAGGTCGCGGTGGATCACGCGCTGGCCGTGCGCGAACGCGACCGCCTCGCTCGCGGCGAGCACCGCGGGGAGCAGCGCGAGCCGCGCCGCGAGCGTCGGCGCGCTCGCGATCGCGTCGAACAGCCGCTCGCCCTCGACCATCCGCATCGTGTAGAACGGCGTGCCGTCGGGCCAGCGGCCGATCTCGTAGATCGGCAGGATGCCCGGGTGCTGGAGTCGCGCCGTGACGCGTGCCTCGCGCTCGAACCGCGCGGCGAGCTGCGAGGAGCGCCCGAGCAGCTCCTTGACCGCGACGGGCCGGCCGACGCGCAGGTCGCGCGCCGCGAGCACGCGCCCCATCCCGCCGCGCGCGATCTCGAGGCCGAGCTCGTACGCGTGCGGGTCGACGCTGGGGAGTTGCGCGTGATCGCCGCCGCGATCCGCCGTCGGCGACAGCGTCTCGGCGACCTCGCGGCACTCCGCGCACGTCGCGAGATGACGATCGAGCTTCGCCGCGCCCGCCTCGTCGAGCGTGCCCTCGCCGCGCGCCGCGAGCAGGGCATCGATCTCCGAGCAGGGGCTCTCCGCCCCCGAACCGGCGAGCGCATCCGACGGCGCGCCGAGCTCGGGGCTCGACGTCATGCGGGCAGGCTCTCGGTGCGGAACTTGCGGCGGAGCCGCTCGATCACGGCGCGGACCACGCGCTCTGCGGCCGCGGGGCTCGAGAGGGCGAGCGCGCGCGCGATGTCTCCGAAGCTCTCGCCTTGCGCCCAGAGCTCGAGCGCGCGGCGCTGTTCGGCCGAGATCACGCCGGCCGCGTACGCGAGCAGCTCCGCGGCGGTGCCCTGCATCGTCACCGGCGGGCGCTCGCCGCCGATCTGGCTGGCCGGCGGCAGCTCCTCGGCGTCGATCCACGCGCCGGGCCGGCTCGCGTTCGCGTCGTGCCGCCGCACGTAGTCGGGGTGCGCGCGCAGGTAGTCGATGCCGACGCGCTTGGCGACGACGCGCAGCCAGCTGAGGAACCGCAGGCGCGGGTTCTGTTGCCTGGCGTCGAGGTAGAGCCGCAGGCGCGCGAACCGCTCGCCCTTGAGCCGCGCCATCACCGCGACGACGATGTTGCGGCGGTCGTCCTCGCTGCGGCCGAGCCGGCCGAGGAACCTCGGCTGCGCGATGATCCGCGACAGCGGCGGCTCGATCGCGGCCCACAGCTCCTGCCACGACGCCTCGTGCCCTTCCGCGGCGCCCTCCACCAGGTGTTCGATCGCGTCGTCCGACGTCATCACCAGTCGCCTCCCTGCACCCCGTGTTCCGCCTCCAGCTTCGCGTTCACGCCGCCCTCCGCGCAAGCTGGCCCGCGAGCTCCGTGCGATTGCTCGCGTACAGCAGCTCGAGCAGGCGGCTCACGTGCTTCTTGACCGCATTGGCCGAGATTGCCAGCATTTGCGCGATCTCCGCGTTCGTGCAGCCGTGTACGACCAGCTCGGCGATCTCGCGCTGGCGCGCGGTCAGCGGCACCGCCGGCGCCGCGAGGGCGGCGAGCCGCCCCCGGATCAGATCGTCGAGACGTGTCAGCTCTTCGACGGACAGGTCATCGATCAACCGCTGAAGCTCCATACCCCGACCAGACGGCGGGGCAGGGCGAACCGTCACGGCTCACAGGTACGCGGGGTCGCGGTACTCGCCGAGCTCGCTCCGGAACAGGTCGCAGATCTCGCCGAGCGTGACGTTGTTCTTCACCGCATCGAAGATCGGCGGCATCACGTTCTGCGTGTCGTCCGCGAGCGCGGCCTTGACCGCCGCGAGGCAGCGCTCGATCACCGCCGGGTCGCGGCCCGCGCGGAACTGCTTCACGCGCTCGATCTGGCCCGACTCGACCACGTGATCGATCTTGAGCGTCGGGATGTGATCGCCTTCCTCCGGCGTCGTGTACTTGTTGACGCCGACGATCGCGCGGCGGCCGGTGTCGACCTCGCGCTGGAACTCGAAGGCGGAGCGCGCGATCTCGCGCTGCGGATAGCCTTCCTCGACCGCCTTCACGATGCCGCCCATCGCGTCGATCTTGTGGATGTACTCCCACGCCGCGGCCTCGACCTGATCGGTGAGCGTCTCGACGAAGTAGCTGCCGGCGAGCGGATCGGCGACGGCCGCGACGTTGGTCTCCTCGTAGATCAGCTGCTGCGTGCGCAGCGCGAGCTCCGCGGCCTCCTCGGTCGGCAGCGCGTACGTCTCGTCGTAGCTGTTGGTGTGCAGCGACTGCGTGCCGCCGAGCACGGCGGCGAGCGCCTGGACCGTGGTGCGCACGACGTTGTTGAGCGGCTGCTGCGCCATCAGCGACACGCCCGCGGTCTGCGCGTGCGTGCGGAGCAGCCACGACTTCGGGTTCTTCGCGCCGAACCGCTCGCGCATGATCTTGGCCCACATGCGGCGGCCGGCGCGGAACTTCGCGATCTCCTCGAAGAAGTCGTTGTGGACGTCCCAGAAGTACGAGAGGCGCGGCGCGAACTCGTCGACGTCGAGGCCGGCGTCGATGCCGAGCTGCACGTAGCCGATGCCGTCGGCGAGCGTGAACGCGAGCTCCTGCACGCCGGTCGCCCCGGCCTCGCGGATGTGATAGCCGCTGATCGAGATGGTGTTCCACTGCGGCATCGTCCGCGTGCACCACGCGAGCATGTCGCGGATGATCCGCATGTGGCCGCGGATCGGGCTGATCCACTCCTTCTGCGCGATGAACTCCTTCAGCATGTCGTTCTGCAGCGTGCCGCGCAGCTTGTCGGGCGACACGCCCTGCTTCTCGGCGACCGCGACATAGAGCGCGAGCAGCACCGCGGCCGGCGCGTTGATCGTCATCGACGTCGACACCTTGTCGAGCGGGATGTCGCCGAACAGGCGCATCATGTCGTCGAGCGTCGCGACCGACACGCCCTCGCGGCCGACCTCGCCGAGCGAGCGCGGGTGGTCGGGGTCGTAGCCCATGAGCGTCGGCATGTCGAACGCCGTCGACAGACCGGTCTGGCCGTTCTCGAGGAGGAACTTGAACCGCTGGTTCGTGTCCTCGGGCGTGCCGAAGCCGGCGAACATGCGCATCGTCCACGGCTTGCCGCGGTACATCGTCGCGTGCGGGCCGCGCGTGTACGGGTACTGCCCCGGATCGCCGAGCTGCTTCTCGTACGTCCAGCCGCGTGCCTCGAGGTCCTGCGGGCCGTAGCTCACCTTGAGCGGGATGCCGCTGATCGTCTTCGGCTCGGAGTCGGTCTCGGGCTTCTTCACCGGGGCCATGGGGGCGGTTTACCACGGCTTGTCGTCGAGCGATCCGGGGAACGATCCAGGTACCATGGGCGTGTGCCGGTACACCTGCGGGAGATCCTCGCCTACCTCGACACGACGCTCGAGATCGGGCGCTTCAAGGACTACGCGCCGAACGGGCTGCAGGTCGAAGGCGCGCCCGACATCGAGACCGTCGTCACCGGTGTGTCGGCGAGCGCGGACCTCCTGTCTCGCGCGATCGAGGCCGATGCCGATCTCATCGTCGTGCACCACGGGCTCGTGTGGGGACCGGGGCTCACGCAGATCGCCGGTCCGCTCGCGCGGCGGCTGAAGCTCCTGCTCGGCAACGACGTCTCGCTCGCCGCGTACCACCTCCCGCTCGACAAGCACCCGCGGCTCGGCAACAACGTCGGCCTCGCGGACGCGATCGCGCTCGGCGCGCAGCGCGAGGCCTTCGGCGACGTGCGGGGCACCGCGCTCGGCGTCGCCGGCTCGTGGGCCCAGCCGCTGTCGCGCGAGGAGGCGATCGGCCGGATCGCGGGCGGCGTCCTGAACGGCCAGGCGCCGCGGTTCGTCTTCCCCTACGGCCCCCCGGTCGTGCGCAAGGTCGGGCTGTGCTCCGGCGCCGCCTCCGACCTGCTCGAGGCCGCCGCGACCGCCGGCTGCGACCTCTACCTGACCGGCGAGCTCGCCGAGCGCGCCGGCGACCTCGCCCGCGAGCTCCAGATCACGCTGGTCGCGGCGGGCCACTACGCGACCGAGGTGTTCGGTCCACAGCGCCTCGCGACCGAGCTCGCGATGAAGTTCCCCGGCCTCGCCGCGACGTTCCTCGCGTCGCCGTCGCCGCTCTAGCCTGGCTACTCGTCGGGCCGGAGGCGGCCGTCGGAAATCGGTGCGTGCTCGGGCGTAATCTTTTCTGGCATCGGCGCCGGGATCCGTGCCTCGAAGTCGATCCACACGCGCGGATCCGTGCGGCAGTCATAGACGCGGCAGGACGCGGGGCGCTTGTCGTAGATCGTGCACGCACCCGCCGCGTCCATGCACGAGCATCGCTTCGTCACGGGATCGCGCGGCAGCATGTACGGGCGGTGGAGGTCGAACGGGATGCGGTCCGCGATGTCCTGCGCCGACAGCGCGACCTCGAAGCGGCAGCACCGTGCCTCGCACAGGTGGAGCCGCGAGCCGCAGTCGATGTCGGGCGACTCCTTGGTGTACTTGTCCTGGACCAGCGTGAGCTGGACGCTCGTGCGGTCCGCGCGGATGTTCGCGGCGCGCTCCTTGTAGTGCGTCGGGAGCTGGCCGCGGATCACGAGCGCATCGAGTAACCACTCGAACTTGCGCGCGAGATCCGCGTGATCGGGCCGCCGCTCGAGCTCGGACGCGAGCGCGTCGACCTCCTCGACCAGATCCGGCGAGAGGACCGGCGGCTTCTCCATCTGGCGTCAACGGTACCTCACGGCGTCGGCACGCGGGATGCTCCTTTCCGGCTCATGCTGATTCGCATGCTCGCCGTCGCCTCCCTCGTCGCCGCCGCAGCCTGCGCGGATGACGTCACGAACGCTGGGGATCCTTCGCAGGTCAACGACGTCGAGAACCCGCAGGTTGCCGATGAGGCGCCCGACGGGTCGGTGGCCCCCGAGGGCCTGGTCCTGAACACCCGCCGGGCGGAGTGCGCGTCCGATGGGCCCTGCAGCCCGGCGTGCGCGACGAACGCGATGGTGATCGACCTGCACGTGCCGACCGGGCAGTGCATCACGTTCGATTGCACGGCGGAGGCGGGCGGGCCGGACGTGGGCGGCTGTCACCCATAGGGCCGCGCTGGTGGAGCCGCGCGACGTGTCCGCGCCTCCCGTTCCGCACGGTGACCAGGCCGCCCCGCACCTCCCGCTCCGCGCCGATCACGCGCACCCGCGGCTGCCTCGCCCTGCGGCTGCCCCCGCCGTGCTCGAACAGTCCTCGCGGGTGACCCGCCGTGCGGGACGCCCCGCCGTCGGGCCCGCTGCGGAACTGCGCGCGGCAGGGGCAGCCTCCGGGCGGGCACGCCGCGGGTTGGCGCACGCTCGCCTCTCCGCGATCGTGCGGCAACGCGACTCGTTCCGCGCGCCTTCCGTTCCGCGCGCCTTCCGTTCCGCGTGTCGTCGTCTCAGAACGTCACGCGCGCGCCGATCCGCGCGTACAGCGGCGCGTACCGGGCGGCAGTGTTGCGGTAGTTCGGATTGCGTCCGATCGGGGTGGACGACTCGACGCCGTTGATGTCGATCGTCTTGACCCAGAGGAGGTCCTCGTAGGTGCCGCCCACGACCGGGTTGGCCGCCTGGAGCGTGCCCGTGCCCGAGCCGACCGCGCCCTGCTTCACGAACGTGGCGTAGGTGTTGTCGACGGCCGCGACGCCCTGGTTGTTGTAGACGTTGTAGATGTCGAGGAAGACCTCGGCGCGCACGTTGTTGCGGATCTTGCGGCCGTAGCCGAAGTGGATGTCGAGGCCGTGCTCGAAGTCGGCGCGGCCGATCGTGCCGCGCGGGAGGAGGAACGACTGGTCGTCGCCGTAGAGGTAGTGGGCGGCGAGCGCGTTCATCGGTGCGCCGGAGAGCGCGCGGAACCGGATGCCGGCGGTCGCGTCGCCGTACTCCTTGAGGTCGAAGGTGTAGTAGCCGTCGACCTTGATGTAGTGCGGGCGGTCCTGGGGCAGGGGGCCGATCTTGTTCGAGAGGAGCTCGATGAGGTCGTACTGGGTGGAGTTGTTGGGGAGGATGATGCCGTCGTCGTACGAGATCAGGCCGGGGTAGTTGCCGCTGGTGCGCGACAGCGTGTAGCTCGCCTGCACGTAGAGCTTCGAGCTGAACCGCCGCGTCATCGTGAGCTGGAGCGCGTTGTAGTCGCGGCGCGGCTTGTCGAAGATCCGGATGCCGCGGAAGTGCCGCATCTGCGTCTCGAGCCTGGCCTTCGCCTCCGGATCGGTCTCGCGGTCGATCTTGTCCTGGAGCTTCTTCTCCTCCTCGGCGGACCACTCGCCGGGGTTCGACACGACGTAGGTGCGCGCGTTGTCCGTCGAGACGTCCTCGATCACCTGGCCGAAGCCGCGGTTCTGGTACGAGACCCCGATCTTGAGGTCGTCGATCAGCTCGTACTCGAAGCCGGCGACGATCTCGTCGATGTACTGGCCCTCGAGGCCGGGCGCCGTCAGCGAGCCGTTCGTGCCGAACAGCTCCTGGCGGATGTCGGCGGACTGCGTGGTGGTGATGCAGCCGGTCGCGTCGGGGCCGCCGATCCGCGTGTCCGGCGTGCCGCAGCGCGCGGGCGAGTAGCTCTGGAGGTACTGGACCGGCGCGCCGTAGTTGTAGTTGTTGATCTCGAGCGGGATCGACTCGTAGAAGCGGCCCCAGTGGGCGTACAGCTTCGAGCGGCCCTCCTTCGTCCAGTCGTAGAGCACGCCGACGCGCGGCGCCCACTGGCCCTTCAGCACGACCGCGTTCTTGCCGTGGCGCTCGCCGGTGATCACGTCGACCTGGCCGCGGAGGAACTCGGCGAACCGCAGCCGCTGCTCCTCGTAGCGCAGGCCGAGGTTGAGCGTGAGGTTCGGCTTGATCTGCCACGAGTCGCGCAGGTACGCGGCCCAGTTGAGCGTGGCGCCGGGGATGATCGTGCCCTCGGCGCCCGGATCGCCCGCGAGGTAGTCGCAGGTGTAGATCATCGGACCGCCCGGCATCGACGCTGGGGGCGGCGTGGTGCACGTGTCGTCGAACCGGCCGCCGGTCTGGTCGGGGTGCGCGAGCTGGACCCAGCGGATGACGTCGACCTGCGTGCCGAGCCGGTTCTGCACGATCGCGCCGCCGGAGAACGAGCGCGTCGTCTCGATCTCGTTGTTCTCGACATCGATGCCGGCCTTGATCTCGTGGCTGCCGCCGGCCTTCACGCGCTGCGTGACGCCCAGCCGGCCCGCGACGCGCTGCTCGGTGTCCTGGTAGAGCGAGCCCGGGCCGCCGACGTAGTAGGCGCGCGTGTTCATCGGGCAGTTCGTGATGAACGGATACGGATCGGCCTGGCCGGGCACGCCGTCGAGGCAGCCCGTGTTGACCTTCGACGACTCGCCGAAGCCCGGGCCCCACACGCCGAGGTTGCCGTTGATCATGACCTGGAGCGGGGTGCTGTTGACCGTGCCGTCGATCGCCGAGTTCTCGTATGCGGCGCGGTGCAGGCCGACGAGCGCCTCGATCTCCGTCTTGCCGTCGTTGAGCTTGCTCGTCCACTTCGCCGAGAGGTCGGCGGTGTAGCCCTTCGCGTCGGTCCCGATCTCCTGCGGCCCGTAGAGGTTCGGGTTGCGTCCCCACTGCGGCACGGCCTGGACCGCGAGCTGGCCCTGCTGCTCGGGCGTCGCGGCGTAGTTGATCTTCGCGATCGTGCTGATCGCCCGGCCGCTCGCCTCGCGCGTCTCGGTGTCGACGATGTCGGTGAGGAAGAAGCCGGTCGCCGGATCGATGTCGGGCCGGCCGTCCGCCGCGCCGCCGGCCGTCGAGAGCCGCGCGTCGCAGTCCGACAGCGAGCCATCGGCCAGCACCATCCGGCAGTCGCTCTGGCGCTTCACGTCGCGCGTGAAGTCGGTGCGCGAGAACGCGGGCGCGAAGCCGACGTAGAACCACAGCTTGTCCTTGATGATCGGCCCGCCGAGCTCGACGCCGAAGTCCGTGCGGTAGCCGACGTCGCGCTTGACGTCGATCGACGTGGCGTTGCGCGGCGTGCGCTCGGTGGCGGCGGTGAGCACGCCGGGCTGGAAGTACCCGAACACCGAGCCCTTCAGCTCGTTCGATCCGCTCTTGGTGACGACGTTGACGATACCGCCGGTCGCGCGCCCGTACTCGGCGTTGTAGCCGCCGGTGATGATCTCGATCTCCTCGATGAAGTCGTTGATCACCGGCGAGCCCACCGTGCCGTACGACAGGCCGGTCGTGTTGACGCCGTCGACGACGTACTGGTTCTCGAGCGACGTCGAGCCCGAGAACGCGACGCCGAGGATGTCGCCCTGCGAGCCCGGCGCGGCGCCGAGCGCGGCATCGAACGTGCGGCCCGGGACCGGGATGTTCTTGATGTAGTTCTTGTCGATCGTGATGCCCTGCGCGGTCGACGTCGGATCGATCGTCGGCGCCGTGCCCTCCACCTTCACGACCTCGCCCTTCGATGCGTTGGTGTTCAGCTTCTGGTAGACCGCGGTCACCTTCTGCACGCCGACGACGACCGGCCGCTCGACGGTGAAGTCCAGGTAGTAGAACGTGACGAGGTAGCTGCCCGGCGCGAGATCCGTGATCTTGTAGAACCCGTTGCCGTCGGTCAGCGCGCTCTGCGCCGCGGTGCCTTCGCTGGTCACGACGATCGTGACGCCGGCGAGCGCGTCGCCGCTGCTCGAGTCGGTGATCACGCCCTGGATCGCGCCCGTGGTCGAGGTCTGCGCGTCCGCGGCGCGAGCTCCGACCAGCCACAGGACGCACAACACCAACGACACGACACGGCGAGCCACACCCATGGCGCGGATCGACGCCTGTTCGTGCTGCTCAGTCAAGCGCTACCTGCAGCCGAGCGCATCTTCGAGCAGCGCCTGCTCGTCCTTCACGATCCTTTACGATCCGCTCGCAGTCGGGTCCGGCGACGGTCCTGATGTCCCCGCTGTACGAACCGGTCCCGTCGAATGCGCCGTCGTTGACGCGGCACATGCAGTCCCCCGCCGTGTCGGTGACACCGAGGCCCGCGATCGCGCCGAGATCGCTCGGCAGGAGAGCATCAGGTCGCCCACATTCGGGTTGTCGGGCTCGCAGAGCTGGGGCGAGCTGACGTCGGGTCACGTGTTCCAGACCGGTGGCTGCGACGCGTGACGCGTACGGTGACGCGTAACAGGGTAGACTGCGGCCGCTTTGTCGACGCCTCCGATCCGTCTCCCCGCGGGGGTCCGCGACTTCCTGCCCCGCGCCGCGGCGCGGCGGCGCTCGCTCGCGCACGGCGTGCTCGCCGTGTTCGAGGCGTGGGGCTACGCGCGGATCATCACGCCGGTGTTCGAGTGCGCCGACGTGCTCGAGCGCGGGCTCGGGCACGACGCCCGGGCGTCGGCGATCCGGTTCGTCGAGCCCGGCACGGGAGAGGTGGTCGCGCTGCGGCCCGACATCACGCCACAGGTCGCGCGGGTGGTGGCGACGAGGCTGGCGGATGTCGAGGGACCGATCCGGCTGTGCTACGAGGGCGCGGTCACGCGGCTCGCGAAGGAGCGCGGCCAGAAGGAGATCCTCCAGGCCGGCGTCGAGCTGATCGATGCCGGCGAGCCCGAGGGCGACGCCGAGGTGCTCGCGGTCGCGGCGGCGGCGCTCGCGTCGGCCGGCCTGCCGGAGACTCACCTCGACATCGGCCACGTCGCGCCCGCGCGCTTCGTCCTCGGCGCGGCTCCCGACGACGATGCCCGCGACGCGATCGCCGCGGCGCTCGCGCGCAAGGACAGGACCGGCGTCAAGCTCGCCGCCGCGGCGCTGCCGGCCGACGTGCGGCCGCTCGCCGAGGCGCTCGTGACGCTGTGGGGCCCGGCCGAGGCCACGCTCGCGCGGGCGCGTGCGCTGGGCTGGCCGTCCGAGGTCCACGTCGCGCTCGACACGCTGGCCCGCGTGCTCGCGGCGTTCGGCGAGCTCGCGGATCGCCCGATGCCGCCGGTGACGATCGATCTCGGCGACCTGCGCGGCTTCGACTACTACACCGGCGTGCGGTTCGCGGGCTTCGCGGGCGGGGCGCCCGAGGCGGTGCTGCGCGGCGGTCGCTACGACGCGCTGATCGCGAGGTACGGCCGCGCGGCGCGCGCGACCGGATTCGCCGTCGATCTCGAGGCGCTCGCGCAGGCCCAGCGCGCGATGGGGCTCGCGCCGCCGGTGCGCGCCGCGGGAGTCGCGGTGCACGGCGCGGGTGCCGCGGCCTTCGCGCGCGAGCTCCGCGCCCACGGGATCCGCGCGGCGGTCGCGGCGAGCCCGCCGACCGCGAGCTGGCTGCGCGGCGCCGGCTTCGACTCGGCGGCGCTGCTCGACGTGCGCGAGCTCGTGCGCGCGGATGACACACGCCGGGCGCTGGACACCACCGATGTTCGTGCTCTGGTGACGTTGCTCGAGGAGAACCCATGTCCGTCGTAGTTGTCGTCGGCGCCCAGTGGGGCGATGAAGGTAAAGGCAAGGTCGTCGATCTGATGACCGAGCGCGCCGATACGGTCGTGCGGTACGGCGGCGGCGCGAACGCCGGTCACACGCTGGTGATCGACGGCAAGAAGCTCGTCACCCACCTCGTGCCGTCGGGGGTCTGTCACCCGGGCAAGGCGTGCGTGCTCGGCGACGGCATGGTGATCGATCCCCACACGCTGCTCGAGGAGCTGGGCGAGTGCCAGGCGCGCGGGCTGCTCCAGCGCAACGAGCTCCTGATCGGTCTCGGCGCGCACATCATCCTGCCGTACCACAAGCTGATCGACGGACTCCGCGAGGACCGCGGCGCGAAGACGGGCAGGGCGATCGGGACGACGCGGCGCGGGATCGGCCCCGCCTACGAGGCGAAGGCCGCGCGCAAGGGCGTGCGGATGCGCGACCTCGCGAAGCCCGAGCGCGTGCGCCAGCTGGTGGCGGCGAACCTCGACGAGCTGGTGCCGCTGATCCTGCACCTCGGCGGCCAGGCTCCGGGGCAGGTCGAGGTGACGAAGTGGATCGACGACGCGCTCGCGGCGGGCGACAAGCTGCGCCCGTACACCGGCGACGCCGGCCGTCACGTCGACGCGGCGATCACCGCCGGCAAGCACGTGCTGTTCGAGGGCGCGCAGGGCTGCCTGCTCGATCTCGATCACGGCACGTATCCGTACGTGACGTCGAGCTCGACGATCGCGGCGGGCGCGTGCCAGAGCGCGGGCATCGGCCCCACCAAGATCGACGCGGTCGTCGGCATCACGAAGGCGTACGCGACGCGTGTCGGCGAGGGCCCGTTCCCGACCGAGATCCCCGGCGAGATGGGCGAGCGCCTGCGCCAGGCCGGCGGCGAGTTCGGCGCGACCACCGGCCGGCCGCGCCGCTGCGGCTGGCTCGATCTGCCGGCGCTGCGGATGGGCGTGCGGCTGTCGGGGATGACGTCGCTCGCGCTGACCAAGCTCGACGTGCTCGGCGGCCTCGGCGAGGTCTGCGTCTGCGTCGCCTACCAGCTCGACGGCAAGGAGCTCGACGAGCCTCCGACGGATCCCGAGGACATCGCGCGTGCGACGCCGGTGTATGCGAAATTCCCCGGGTGGGACCGCCTGCCCGCCGACGCGCGGGACGTGTCGGATCTGCCCGCGTCCGCGCGGGCCTACGTGGAGACGATCGAGCGAATGGCCGGCGTGCCGTTCTGCCTGGTCAGCGTGGGGCCCGATCGCGCGGAGACCATCCGCCTCTCGGACCCGTTCGCCTGACGATCGGGCCGCCGGGCACGCCCCAAGTTGGCGTTCCGCCTGGGGTCCTGTGATACGATTGTTTTCTCCAAGGAGCGATGGACTCGGGGGTCCATTGCTCGAACCGCACATGCAGGTACGCCCATGAAGATCGTCTGCGATGCTTGCCAGGCCAAGTACTCCATCTCGGATGACAAGGTCCAAGGCAAGGTCTTCAAGATCCGTTGTAAGAAGTGCAGCAACATCATCGTCGTTCGCGGCGGTGCGGGTGCTGCGGAGGCCGCTCCGGCTGCGCAGGAGAAGGACACCCGGGTCTACGACTACGGTGCGGATGCCGGCGGCGGTGGTGACGAGAGCGTCTGGCACGTCGTGATCAATCAGGACCAGGTCGGCCCGATGACGGCCGCCGAGGTCCAGCAGCGGTTCTCGTCGGGCGAGATCGACGGCGAGACGTATGCGTGGCGCGAGGGCTTCGCGGACTGGATGCCGCTGTCGCAGGTCGACGCGTTCGCGGGGATGGTGTCCGCGGGCACGACGCGGTCGGCCGGCGCGAACGGCGGTGGCGGCGGCGCGGCCGCGGTCAGCGCGATGTTCGGCGGCGGCGACGACGCCGGCACGGTGCGCTCGGATCCGGGCGATCTGTTCAGCGCCGCGAGCGCGAGCGCGAGCGCGACGGCGCGCGGCGGAGCCGACGACGACGGCGGCGATCTGTTCGGCGGCTCCTCGCGCGGCGCCGCCCCGGCGCAGGCGGCGAGCGGCGGCGCGGCGGCCAGCAAGCTCCGCGGCGAGCGCAACGAAAACTCGGTGCTGTTCTCGCTCAACAATCTCGCGCAGCTCGCGAGCGACAAGCCGGCGCCGAGCGCGTCGGTCGTGTCGACGCCGAGCGGCCACGCGACGGGCGCGGCGGGCGGCGAGGGCTCCGGCCTGATCGACATCCGCTCGATGGCGAACGCGTACCTCGGCGGCAGCGCCGGTGCCGCGAAGCCGGCGGCGTCGGTCGGCTCGATCGACGATCTCCCGGTGTTCGGCGGCGGCGGCTTCTCGGAGCCGGCCGTGCTCGTGCCGACCGCACAGCGCGCGGGCAACAACAAGATGCTCTACATGCTGATCGGCTCCGTCGGCCTCCTCGCCGTCGCCGCGGTCATCATGGTCGTCGTGCTGCTGAAGTCGAACAAGGGCGGCGACAGCGAGAACAAGGGCGCCGGTGATGGCAGCGACAAGGTCGCGATGGCCGGCAGCGACGACAAGGGCGCCGAGGGCAAGCCGCCCGAGACCAAGGATCCGGGCGCGGGCTCCACCGACAGCGCGACGAAGGCGCCCGAGACCAAGGAGCCGGGCACCGGCTCGGCCGACATGGCGGCGAAGACGCCGGAGACCAAGGAGCCGGAGACCAAGGCTCCGGAGACCAAGGAGCCGGAGACCAAGAAGCCGGAGACGACCAAGAAGCCGGAGACCAAGCGGCCCGACACCAAGAAGCCGACCACGACCGTCGCGGCGAAGACGCCCGAGAAGAAGCCCGAGACGACCACCAAGGAGCCGGCGAGCAGCGGCGGCTGCGACGAGGTGTCGTGCGTGCTGAACAACTACGACGGCGCGTGCTGCCAGAAGTTCAAGAAGGGCGGCACGAAGACGGCGACCAACACGGCCAAGCCGGCCAGCGGCGGGGGCGGCGATCTTCCCGATGGTCTCGATCGCACGATGATCCAGGACGGCGTCAACAAGGTGAAGGCGCGCGTCATGGGGTGCGGCGACAAGTCGAGCGCCAAGGGCCAGGTCAAGGTCAGCGTGAAGGTGAGCCCGTCGGGCGCGGTGAGCGGCGTGACGGTGAAGTCGTCGCCCGATGCGGCGCTCGGCAGCTGCGTCGCGAGCGCGATGCAGAAGGCGACGTTCGCGAAGACGCAGAACGGTGGCTCGTTCGCGTACCCCTGGAACTTCTGAGCGCGCTCGGGGAGCGCCGCGCTCGGCGCTTCCCTCGGCGAACCCGAGTCGGTCCTCGGCGTGCGACCGGCGCACACGGCAACTCGGGTTGCCGAACGTGTGGCTGGCCGAGTTGCGTGGACGTCCGGTTTGCGGCGATCTGCCCGGACATTCCGGGCGGTTAGCGCGGCATGGATCGTGGACCCTGGCGCCCGCATCCATATGCGCTCGCTCGCCAAGCTGGTCGGTCCACTCGTCGTTGCTGCTGCCTGCGTAGGTCCTTCCGATGAAGGTCCGACGCCCTACGATGACGAGTTCCCGGTCTCCGAAGACAACGTGAACGCCGGCGCGCCCGACAACGACTCGCTGCCGGACGACAACAAGGCCGACGCGCAGTACCCCGCGAAGTTCGAGCTCGGCGATCAGTCCCCGGTGAAGAGCCAGGGCAGCCGCGGCGTGTGCTCGATCTTCGCGTCGACCGCCCTGGTCGAGAACCTCTACATCAAGGCCGGCATGCCGGTCGAGCAGGCGGACTTCTCCGAGCAGTACCTGCAGTGGGCGGCGAAGAACCTGAACGGCAGCTTCAAGAACACCGAGGGCTCGAGCTCGGAAGCGAACCTCCGCACCGTCGTCAAGTTCGGCACGATCAAGGAGGCCGACTGGCCGTACGAGTCGGCACCGTGGACCGCATCGAATGATCCGGCGTGCACCGGCGGCGAGAGCCTGCCGACGAAGTGCTACACGAACGGCGAGCCGCCGGCTGCTGTCGCGATGGCCGCGAAGTACAAGCTGCCGACCACGCGCTGGGTCAACACGAACTCGATGAAGGCGCACCTGACGACGAAGAAGACCGGCGTCAACGTCGGTATGACGTTCTTCTACCAGTCGTGGAACCACCGCCGCTCGACGCTGCCCGTCGACGCCGAGCTGTGGCGCCGCGGCATCGTCACGTACCCGAACGCGAAGGACAAAGAGGTCTCGCTCGAGAAGCGCGCGGGCCACGCGATCCAGATCATCGGCTGGGACGACGACCTCGAAGTGACGATGCGCGACGAGAACGGCGCCCCGGTCAAGGACGCGCAGGGCAACGAGCGCAAGGAGAAGGGCTTCTGGCTGTTCAAGAACTCGTGGGGCACGGCGAGCTTCGGCGCCGATCACCCGACGGGGCCCGGCTACGGCTGGCTCTCGTACAAGTACGTCGCGGAGTACGGCTCGGCCGTCACCGCGGAGCTCCCGCAGCTCGCCCCGGCGCGCGAGGTCTGTGACGACGCGGGCATGGCCGACGAGGATGGCGACGGCAAGACGAACTGCGCCGACACCGACTGCGCGATGGCGCCGTCGTGCTCGGGCCAGGGCACCGCGCGGAACTTCAGCGCGACGCCGAACCAGTCGATCCCCGACAACAGCCCCGCGGGCGTCACGAGCACGATCGACGTGGCCGACACGGGCACGCTGACCGACGTCAAGCTGACCGTGGACATCACGCACACGTACCGCGGCGACCTGAAGGTCACCCTCGTGCACGCCGGCGCCGAGTCGATCGTGTTCAACGCGACGGGCGGCTCGGCGGACGATCTCAAGCAGACCTTCGCGGTGCCGGCGCTGAACGGCAAGGCACTCGCGGGAGCGTGGACGCTGAAGGTGGTGGACACGGCGGCGCAGGATCTCGGCGTGCTCAACAGCTGGTCGCTCGAGACCGTCGCGCGCTGATCACAGATCCTGCGGACCCTGCAGGTGCGGTCCGCGGATCTCGCAGGCCCCAGGCACGTTCGCCGGCAAACCTCGGTCAACGTGTCGAAATGCGAAGGCCAGCTGCCGTGGCGCGAGGCTTGCGTCACGGTGATGCGTGCGCCTGTCCACGGGAACCATCTTCGCCGGTCGCTACCGCATCCGAGCGTTGCTCGGGCAGGGCGGCATGGGGAATGTCTATCGCGCCGAGCACCTCGGGCTCGGCAAGGATGTCGCGCTCAAGGTCATCGGGCGGCTCTCGCACGATCTCGAGCAGCGCTTCGAGCGCGAGGCCCACGCGATCGCGCGGCTCGATCATCCCGGCTGCGTGCGGATCTTCGACTACGGCGAGGACGAGCACGGCCTGCAGTACATCGCGATGGAGCTGCTCGAGGGGCCCACGCTGCACCAGGCGATCGCCGGCGACACGCTCAGCGTGCCGCGCGCGCTGCACGTCGCGAAGGCGGTGCTGTCCGCGCTCGCGCACGCGCACGCGCACGGCGTGATCCACCGCGACGTGAAGCCCGAGAACATCATGTTCGTCACCCGGAGCGCGTTCCGCGTCGTCCTGATCGACTTCGGGCTCGCGCAGCTGCGCGACGCGCCCGCGCTCACCGGCGCGGGGATGGCGATGGGCTCGCCGAGCTACATCGCGCCCGAGCGCCTGTGGGGCAAGCCCCACGATGCACGCTCCGATCTCTACGCGGTCGGGGTCGTGCTCTACGAGATGATCGCCGGCATCAAGCCGTTCCTCGGCGCCACGCCCGAGGAGATCATGACCGCGGTGATGACGCGGCCGCCGCGGCCGCTGCGCGTGCTCGCGCCGGATGTCTCGCCGGCACTCGACGCGGTGATCCGGCGCGCGCTCGCGAAGGAGCCCGACCGCCGGTTTCCCGACGCCGAGGCGATGCTGTCGGCGCTCGCCGATGTCGAGGCGCTCGACGCCGCGGTCGCCGAGCAGCGCGAGGCCGCCGAGCAGCGCGAGGTCCACGAGCCCGGCGCGTCGATGACGATGCTCCAGCTGTCGATCTCCGAGCCCTCGATCTGGCAGCGCGCGTGGAGCTGGCTGCGCTACGGGCGGTGGCGCTGGCGCCCCGACCACTGATCTTTTCGCTGGATCCGCCGCCCGCGGAGCGCTATCACGCCGCCCATGATTGGTCGGACCATTGCGGTCGTGGTTCTCCTCGCCGCGTGTGGAGATGATGGCAGCGGGGGTCTCGAGGGGCCGCCGGGCCCGCAGGGACCGCAAGGGGAGCCGGGTCCGGCGGGACCACAGGGGCCGATCGGTCCGCAGGGCCCGCCCGGTCAGGTCACCGTGCTCGACGGTGGCGTCGTGCAAGGACCGCCGGGCCCCGAGGGACCGCCGGGCCCCGCGGGTCCGCCGGGACCGATGGGGCTGCCGGGCACGAACGGCACCAACGGAACGAACGGCGCACCGGGCGCGACGGGACCCGCGGGACCTCCGGGCCCGACGGGACCACAGGGCGTCGCCGGATCGCAGGGACCCGGCGGGATGGAGTACGGCGAGGATGCGGCGACGTTCGCCGGCTTCACGACCGCGACGTATACCGGCGTCGCCGGCGGCCGCGAGGTGATGAACGCGCGCTGCGCGGCGCAGTTCACGGGCTCGCACCTCTGCCACATCTCCGAGTACAACCTCGCGACGCCGGCGACGATCGTCCCCGCCGATGGCGCGTGGATCGACGCGAGCACCGACTACGACGGGCTCACCGGCCGCGCGCTACGTCGGGCTCTCCGACAACAACTGCTACAGCTGGACGCAGTCCGTCGCGGGCACGACGAACCTGTTCGGCCTGACCGTCACGCGCGGTAGCGCGAACAACATCGCGTGTACGAGCCAGCGCTCGCTCGCGTGCTGCAGCTCGCCGTTCCGCGAGCGGTTCCGCGGCTTCACGACGGCGACGGTCACCGGTGCGCGGCCAGGCGGGCGCAACGAGATGCACCAGCTGTGCGGCGCGCAGTTCCCCGGCAGCCACCTGTGCTTCGTCTCGGAGTACTACCGCGCGGCGCCGACCGTCTCGCCGCCGGCGAGCGGCGCGTGGATCGACGCCAACGGCTACGTGCGCAACAGCGGCACCGCGCTGTCGAGCTCGTCGATGGCGGGGCCGACGATCGGCCGCTACACGGGCCTCTCCGACAGCAACTGCTACGGCTGGATGCAGACCACCGCCGGGACGACCAACCTGTTCGGCGCCGCGATCACGACGCGCGGCACCGACAACAAGGCGTGCACCACGTCGCTGCCCGCGGCGTGCTGCGACTGATCGGTGAGAGGCACCGTCCGGACATGACGATGCGCTGGATCGCGATCGCGCTCGCCGTCGCTGCATGCGGTGGCGACGAAGGGACGAGTGGACCCGAAGGGCCGCCCGGTCCGCAGGGCGAGCGCGGCCCGCAGGGCGAACCAGGGCCGCAGGGCCCGCAGGGGCCTCCGGGACAGGTCACCGTCCTCGACGGTGGCGTGGTGCAGGGACCGCCGGGACCCGAGGGACCTCCGGGTCCGACGGGACCGGCCGGGCCGCAGGGACCGATCGGCCCGATGGGCGCGATGGGTCTCGCGGGCGCCACCGGCGCGGCGGGGCCCACGGGCCCGATGGGACCACCCGGCGCCACCGGACCCGCGGGACCGGCCGGGTCCACAGGACCGCAGGGCGTCCCTGGATCGCAGGGGCCCGGCGGCGGTGTTTTCGGCGAGGCGGCGTCGCGGTTCATCGGCTTCACGGCGGCGAGCTACTCGGGCGTCGCGGGAAGTCGCGAGGTCATGCACGCGCGCTGCGCGCAGGAGTTCACCGGCGCGCACCTCTGCCACGTCGCCGAGTACAACCTCGCCAACTCGGCGACGATCCCGCCGGTGAGCGGCGCCTGGCTCGATCCGTCGGGCGGGCTCATGGTGAGCAGCGGGGACACGCGGCTGTCGGACACGGTCGCGAGCGCCGATCACGGGCGCTACATCGGCTCGATCTACTCCTACAACTGCAGCAACTGGACGCAGGCGCAGACGACGGCGGGCACGACGACGTACGGCGAGACGATCACGCGCGGCGGCACGCTGACGCAGCCGTGCACGACGACGCGGCCGCTCGCGTGCTGCACGACGCCGTTCGCCGAGGCGTTCCGCGGCTACACCACGGCGACCGTCAGCGGCGTGCGGACCGGCGGCCGCGCGGAGATGCACCAGCTGTGCGGCGCGGAGTACGCCGGCAGTCACATGTGCCACCTCGCCGAGTACCACCGCGCGCACGCGACGAGCTCTCCGCCCGCTGCGGGCGCCTGGGTCGATGCGAGCGGCTATCTCGACTCGGCGGCGCAGCTGACGATCGAGGTCGCGTCCGGCGAGATCGGCCGCTACACGGGGTCGATCTACTCCTACAACTGCAGCCACTGGACGCAGGCGCAGACGACGTCGGGCACGACGACGTACGGCCTGACGATCACCCCGGCGGGCAGCCTCACGCAGGTCTGCACCGGCGTCCGTTCCATCGCGTGTTGCCAGTGAGGTCGTCGATGCGCGCTGTACTCCTCGCCGTTCTGGTCGCCGCCTGCGGTGGCGACGAAGGCAACGTGGGCCCCGAAGGTCCACCCGGCCCGCAGGGCGAACGCGGCCCGCAGGGCGAGCCGGGGCCGCAAGGGCCGCCGGGGCAGGTGACCGTCCTCGACGGCGGCGTGCTGCAAGGACCGCCGGGACCGCAGGGCCCCGCGGGTCCCGCAGGTCCGGCGGGACCGCAAGGACCGATCGGGATGACAGGTCCGATGGGCCTGACGGGCATGACGGGCGCGACGGGCGCGACGGGCGCGACGGGCGCGATGGGACCGCCGGGCGCGACCGGACCCGCCGGCCCCGCGGGCCCGACGGGCGCGCAGGGCGTGCCCGGATCGCAGGGGCCGGGCGGTGGCGTGTTCGGCGAGGCAGCGGCGCAGTTCGCCGGCTTCACGGCCGCGCAGTACACCGGCGTCGCGGGTGGGCGCGAGGTGATGCACGCGCGGTGCGCGCAGGAGCTCCCCGGCTCGCACCTGTGTCACGTCGCGGAGCTCTACCTCGCGAACAGCGCGACCGTGCCGCCGTCGAGCGGCGCGTGGATCGACTACTCGGGCGGCATCGAGCACTACAACGGCACCGTCAGCGCGGACAACGCGATCGCGAGCACCGACATGGGGCGCTACACGCAGCGGCTCTACGCGGGCAACTGCAACAACTGGACGGCCGCGATCGATGGCTCGACGCCGACGTCGGGCGAGACGATCCGCCCCGCGCTCGCGGTGAGCCAGGCGTGCACGACGATGCACTCGCTCGCGTGCTGCTCGACGCCGTTCGCCGAGCGGTTCCGCGGCTTCACGAGCGCGAGCGTGACCGGGGTGCGGCCCGGCGGGCGCGCCGAGATGCACCAGCTGTGCGGCATGGAGCTCCCTGGCAGCCACATGTGCCACGTCGCCGAGTACAACCGCGCGCATTCGACCGTGTCGCCGCCGGCGAGCGGTGCGTGGATCGACTACTCGGGCTACCTCCGCAGCTCGAGCCAGGCGACGAACGAGGTCGCGCCGGGCAACGTGGGCCGCTACAGCCAGCAGCTCTACGCCGGCAACTGCAACAACTGGACGGCGGCGATCGACGGATCGACGCCGACCTCCGGCGAGACCATCACCATCAACGGACCGATCTCTGCGATCTGCACGACGACGCGTCCGATCGCGTGCTGTCAGTGATACGAGGAGCCCTCATGCGTCGCATCGCCCTGATCGTTCTGCTCGCCGCGTGTGGTGACGATGGCAGCGGCGGCGCCGTCGGACCGCCCGGCCCCGAGGGTCCGCAGGGACCGCCGGGTCCGCAGGGGCCGCCGGGTCCGGTGACGCTGCTCGACGGTGGCATCGTGCAGGGACCGGAAGGTCCGCCGGGGCCGCAGGGACCGACAGGCGCGACCGGCCCGGCAGGCCCCGCGGGTCCGGCCGGCCCCGCAGGTCCGATGGGTCCGATGGGGCTCGCCGGCGCGATGGGCGCCGCGGGCGCGACGGGACCGGCGGGCGCGACGGGACCGATGGGACCACAGGGCGTGCCCGGCGCGATGGGCCCCGGCGGCGGCGTTTTCGGCGAGGAGGCCTCGCGGTTCGCGGGCTTCACGACGGCGACGTACGCGGGCACGGGCAGCAGCCGCGAGCAGATGCACGCGCGCTGCGCGGCGCAGTTCGCCGGCTCCCACTTGTGCCACGCGTCCGAGTACTACCTGTCCAACTCGGCGACCGTGCCGCCGGCGATGCCCGGCGCGTGGATCGACACCAGCGCGTTCACCGTCGAGTCCGGATCGGACGCCGAGCACTCGAACGTCGTCGGCGACATCCGCCTGGGGCGGTACACCGGCGGGTCGAACAGTAACTGCGGCAACTGGACCGGCAGCGCGACGCTCGGCTACGGGCTGCACGTCACGGGCGTGAACCAGACGACGTGCACGAACACGCTTCCGCTCGCGTGCTGCTCGACGCCGTACCGGGAGCGCTTTCGAGGGTTCACGGCGGCGACGGTCACCGGTCTGCGACCCGGCGGGCGGGCCGAGATGAATCAGCTGTGCGGTCTCGAGTTCGCCGGCAGCCATCTCTGCCACCAGGCGGAGTTCGGCCGCACCAACTCCGCGACGACGATCCCCGCCGGCGGTGCGTGGATCGACAGGAGCGCGCACCTGCGTACGCAGGGCGACGCGTTTCCGATCAACGAGGTCGCGAGCCCACTCATGGGCCGGTACGCAGGTGCGTCGGGCAGCAACTGCAGCGGTTGGTCGACGGGCGGCACGCTGGGCTACACGATCACGACGCTCGGAATGTCGCAGGTGCAGTGCAACACGACGCACCCGATCGCCTGCTGCGAGTGAGTCGCGACCGCGCGGCCTGGGCGGACGGCGTCAGGAGCCGACGACCGGTGAACGCCCGACCATCTCGGCGCGGCACGCGCCGATCCGCGTCGCGCGCACGATCGCGGAGAGGCCGAGCGCGACGCCCGCGGCGAGACCGCCGCCGATCAGGACGGGCCCGGTCGCCATGTGCTTGTCACTCTGCAGCGGCGAGCTGTTGGCGAGCGCGCCGTACGCGACCAGGCCGAGCACGAGCGCCGCTGCTGTCCCGTCGAGCGCGGGGACGATCGCCGGAGCGCACGGGTCGCCGCGTGCGCCGGCCGCGCGATCGGGGTGGCGGCTCGTCGCGAACAGCGAGCACCCGCCGATGCAGAGAGCGATCAGGAGGCCGACGCCGCGACGCACGATTCAGCGTCGCACGGCGGTGTCCACGCTGCCTGCGTGTCACGCGATCTTCACGTGGTACGGTCGGCGCGTGCTGCTCGTCGAGGTCGCGCGCGCGAGCGCGGAGGTCGCGCAGACCTCGAGCAAGAAGGCGAAGGCGCAGCGCATCGCGGCGCTGCTGAAGGCCGCCGCGCCCGACGAGCGCGCGATCGCCGCGCGGTACCTGTCCGGCGAGTGCGGGCACAAGCTCGGCGTCGGCTACGCGACCGTGCACGAGCTGCGCGGCGCGGTGGCGCCAGCGGCGGAGCCGAGCGTGACGCTCGGCGAGGTCGAGCGTCGCTTCGAGGCGATCGCGCTCTTGCGCGGCGCGGGGAGCGCGACCGCGAAGAAGCGCGAGATGGGATCGCTCTACGCGGCGTCGACCGAGCTCGAGCAGGGCTTCCTCGGCGCGCTGATCCTCGGCGAGCTCCGGCAGGGCGCGCTCGACGCGCTGGTGGTCGATGGGCTCGCGCTCGCGACGGACGTGGCGACCACGGCGGTGCGCCAGGCGTACATGCTCGCGGGTGACATCGGCATGGTCGCCGAGGCCGCCCTCGCGGACGGAGCGGCCGGGCTCGCGCGGTTCGGGCTGACGCTGTTCCGGCCGGTGCTGCCGATGCTCGCGCAGACCGCGGAAGATCCGCGCGAGGCGATCGCACTGCTCGGTGGACCGGCGAGCCTCGAGCTCAAGCTCGACGGGTTCCGGGTTCAGATCCACAAGGATGGCGACGACGTGCGCGCGTACTCGCGCGCGCTCAACGACGTGACCGCGCAGGTGCCCGAGGTCGTGCGCTTCACACGCGCGCTGCCGGTCTCTCGCGCGATCCTCGACGGCGAGGCGATCGCGCTCGGCCCGGGCGGGCGGCCGCTGCCGTTCCAGGACACGATGAAGCGGTTCGGCAAGAGCGCGGCGCTCGTCGATCAGGTGCCGCTGTCACTCTCGCTGTTCGATGCGCTGCTGATCGACGACCAGACGCTGCTCGCGACGCGTGCGCAGGAGCGCTGGGCCGCGCTCGACGGGCTCGCGCCGCAGCACGCGGTGCCGCGCGTGATCACCGGCGACGCGGAGGAGGCGACCGCGTTCTTCGACCGCGTGATCGCGTCGGGCCACGAGGGCGTGATGGCGAAGGCGCTCGACGCTCCGTACGACGCCGGCAACCGCGGCGCGGCGTGGCTCAAGATCAAGCACGTCCACCGGCTCGACCTCGTCGTTCTCGCCGCCGAGTGGGGCTCGGGCCGGCGGCGCGGCTTCCTGTCGAACCTCCACCTCGGAGCGCGCGATCCGGCCGGTGGGTTCGTGATGGTGAGCAAGACGTTCAAGGGCATGACCGACGAGACGCTCGCGTGGCAGACCACCGCGCTCCAGGCGATCGCCGAGGACCGTGACGGCCACGTCGTCCACGTCCGGCCCCAGAAGGTCGTCGAGATCGCCTTCAACGACGTGCTGCGCTCGACGCAGTATCCGGGCGGCGTCGCCCTCCGCTTCGCGCGGCTCGTGCGCTACCGCGACGACAAGACGGCGGACCAGGCCGACACGATCGACGCGGTGCGCGCGATCGCGATCAAGGCCGGCGTACTGCCGGCCACGTAGCGTCCGGATCTCGGACAACCGGTGATGCGCGAATTGCGCATTAATTAGGTCGGACCTAATTGATGCGCGAATTGCGCATTAATTAGGTCGGACCTAATTACGGGCGCTTCTTGCCGTTCGGGAGGTAGCCGTCGATCGCGCGCAGCGTGCGGTGCTCGGGGTGCTCGATGACGGTGATCGGCTGGCCGATGCGGGCGCGCGCGGACTCGCTGTCTTCCTCGAGGTAGCAGGTCACGTGCTCGCCGCCGCCGCCCGTGCGATCGAGCTGGATCTTGACGATCACGTAGGTCGGCTCGACGACGATGTCGGTGACCGTGCCGGTGCGGCGGACGCCGCGGGTCTCGAGCTCGCGCACGGCGGTCTCGGCCTGCCGGATCGCCTTCGCGAACGCGCGCGACGCCAGCGCCATCGTGCCGCCGAGCACGAACAGCACGCCGCCCGCGAGGATCGCGGGGACCGAGATGCCGTCGCCGGTGTTGCCGAGGACCACGACCACGAGGCCGGCGGCGGCGAGCCCGAGGCCGATCCAGAACGACGCCTTCATCGCGTCCGCCTACGCGCGCGCCGCGGCGGTGCGGATCTTCGCGAGCAGGCCGGTCTTCGCGTGGGCAGGGAGGAACGACGCGCGGGCCGCATTCTCGGCGACCTGCGTGAGCTCCGCGGCGGTCAGGTCGAGCGCCGCGGCGGTCGCGCGGTAGTTCTCGCC
>JAEUJX010000450.1 GCA_016794545.1 Myxococcales bacterium | reverse complement strand
GGTCGCGCGCGTTCACGCGGAGGCTCCCCCGTGATCATCGAGATGTCACGGATCCGCGTGATCGGGCCGCGCGTGCTGCTCTCGCAGACGGTGCGCGCGCTGCAGGACGAGGGCGTCGTGCAGCTCGCCGATGCCGCCGTGGCGGACCGGTTCGTGCTGAACGCGGCGGACCCGATCGTGCGCCGGAGGCGCCACCACCGGCTGCGCGCCCTGGCGCGGGTCGAGGACACGCTGCTCGAGCTCCGCGAGCTCGGCGCCACGCTCGCCGCCGAACCGGCGGCGGCTCCGACGGCGAGCACGCTGCGTGCGTCGGCGCGCGTGCTCGCGGACGCGCGGCGGCTGCGCGCGCGGGCGAGGGGTCTCGCCGAGGAGCGCGATGCCCTGCGCACGTACGAGCCGCTGTTCGCGGACGTGGAGACGCTGCTCGCCGCGCAGGCGACGCGGCGGCTCTCGCTGTACCTGCTGAAGCTCCGCACGGCGACGGCGCTGGCCGAGCTCCGCGACGCGCTGGCCCGCACGCTCGCGGGCGATCACGAGCTGCGCTCGCACGTGCTCCGCAGCGGCGAGGCGATCGTGCTCCTCCTCGTACCGGCGAGCCGCGCCGAGGCGATCGATCGTCACCTCGCCGCCGCCAGCGTCGAACGTGCCGCCCTGCCCGCCGGCCTGGGCTCGCTCGCGATGCCCGATGCGCTGCCCCGGATGCGCGCGCGGCTCGCCGAGGTCGAGCGCGAGCTCGCCGCGATCCGCGAGGACGCGCTCGCGCTCGCGCGCACGCACGGCGCCGCGTTGATCGCGGCGCAGCGCGCGCTCCACGATGACCTGCTGGCGCTCGACGCGGAGGAGCGCGCCGCGGTGTCCGGGCGCTCGTTCGTGCTGGAGGGCTGGCTGCCGGCACGCGAGCGCCCGCGGCTCGCCGCGGCGCTGGCCCGCCTCGGCGACGAGATCACGCTCGAGATCATCGACCGCCACGACTGGACCAACCCCGACGCGCCGGTCGTGCTCTCGAACCCGCCGATGTTCGCGCCGTTCGAGGTCCTGACCTCGATGCTCCCGCTGCCGCGCTACGGCTCGGTCGACCCGACGCCGTTCGTGGCGGTGTTCTTCCCGATGCTGTTCGGGATCGTGGTCGGCGACGTCGGCTACGGGCTCGTGCTCGCGCTGCTCTCGCTCGTGCTGCGCCGCGTGTCGCGCGACATCTCGCGGATCGGCCTCGCGGTGTCGGTCTACACGATCGCGTTCGGGTTCGCGTACGGCGAGGCGTTCGGAGATCTCGGGCTTCGCCTGCTCGGGATGCACGCGCTGTGGTTCGATCGGCAGGAGGCGGTGCTCGCGTTCCTCGTGCTCGCGATCTCGCTCGGCGCGGTGCACCTGATCGTCGGGCTCGTGGTCGCCGCGGTGTCGCGCTGGCGCCGGCACCGGCGCGAAGCGCTCGGACGTGGGATAACGGCGCTGTTCCTCGTCCTGCTCGCCGTCGCGCTGCTCGCGCTGTTCGGGCAGATCCACGAGGTGCTGCTCATGCCCGCGGTGATCGCGCTCCTGGTCGCGCTCGCCGCCGTGGTCGTCCTCGAGGGCGCGACCGCGATCCTCGACCTGATGACGGTGGTCAACCACGTGATGTCGTACGCGCGCGTCATGGCGCTCGGCACGGCGTCCGTCATGCTCGCGGTGGTCGCCAACCGGATGACCGGCGCCTTCGGCTCGGTCGCCCTCGGCATCGCGTTCGCGCTGGTGTTTCACGTCGTCAACTTCGCGATCACCCTGTTCAGTCCGACCATCCACGTGATGCGCCTGCACTACGTGGAGTTCTTCGAGACCTTCTTCGAGCCCGGTGGCGGTCCGTACCGGCCGCTTCGCCACTGGTTGCCCGCGCCGGAGTCCGCGTAGGAGGCTGTATGGACGCGCTATGGATGTCCCTTGCTGCTGCGGTCGCGATCGCCGGGACCGCGCTCGCCACCGCCTGGGCGCAATCGAAGATCGGCTCGTCGGCCGCGGCGGCCCTGGCCGAGAAGCCGGAGCTGCGGACCACCGCGGTCCTGATGATCGCGATCCCCGAGACGATGGTCGTGCTCGGCTTCGTGGTCGCGGTGCTGATCCTCCTGCGAGGAGGCTGACGTGGCTCTCGGCGAGCTCCTGCGGGCGCTCGAGCGCGACGCGGCCGAGGAGGCGCGCGCCGTGGTCGATGCGGCTCGCTCGGCGGCCGCCGAGCTCGAAGCCGTCGCGACGCGTTCGCGCGGTGATGTGATCGCTCGCGCGGCCCGCGAGCACGGCGACGCGATCCGGCGCGCCGCCGATGCGACCGTCGCGGAGGCGCAGCGCACCGCGCGGTCCCGGGTGCTGGCCGCGCGCGCCGCGATGCTCGACCGCGTCCGCGCGGAGATCGCCGCGCTGCTGCCGGCGCGCGCGGACGCGCTGCGTGCGCGGCTCGCGCGCGCAGCCGCGTCGTACGGCGAAGGCATCCGCCACGACGAGCCGACCGGCGTCGTGATCGAGCTGCCCTCCGGTGCGCGCAACGTCGCCACCCTCGAGGCGCTCGTCGACCGCGACTGGGCCGCGCTCGCGGCGACCATCGTGCGGGAGGCCGTGCGGTGACGGCGCTCGCCGCCCGCGCGCGCGGGTTGACGGCGCGCCTCGACGACGCGACCGCGCCACCCGCCGATCTGCTCGCGGTCCTCGGGCGCTGGGACGAGCACGACGAGCTGCGCGTGATCACGCTCGACGAGGACCGGCGGGCCCTGCGGGCGATCGTGCGCGGCCTCGCGGCCGGCATCCCCGCCGAGCGGCGCGCTGTTGCGGCCGGCCGACTGCGCCACGCCGCGGGCGCGCCGACGCTGGCCGAGCTCGCCCGCCGGCTCGGCGATCATCCGCTCGCACCCGCGCTCGCGTCGGCCGCGGAGGGACCGCTGGACCTCCTGGCGATCGAGGCCGCGCTCGCGCGGGCGTACGGCGAGCGGGTCCGGCCGGCCGATCCTGCCGCGCGCGCCTATGCGCGGCAGCTGATCGACGGGCAGAACGCCGGGGCGGCGCTCGCGCTGTCGGCGCGAGGCCGCGCGCTGTCGCCGGCGCGCATGTTCGTGCCCGGCGGAGAGCGGCTCGCCGAGGCCACGTTCGTCGAGGCGGCGCGCGCCCCCCTCGACGAGACCCGCGTCCGACTGGCCGCGGCGTTCGCCGGGACTCCGCTCGCCGCCGCGGTGATGTCGAGCGAGCCGGCCGCCGTGGAGCGGGCGACGCGCGCGTGGATGCGCGACACCCAGCGGCGCCACCGGCGCCTCGCCCCGCACGGTCTCGCGCCGGCGCTCTACTTCGCGCTGCGCTGGAGCGAGCACGCGGAGGCGTGGCGCCGCGAGGCCGCGCAGCGTGCGCTCGGAGGTGCGCGATGAGGGCGCCGCTTCACGTCCTGTGTCGCGAGGCCCCCGGGCTCGGCCTCGCGCTCGTCGGGGTCGCGCCGACGATCGCCGCGACCGGCGAGGAGGCTGCCGCGGCGCTCCAGCGCTGGTACGACGAGCCTGCGCACGGCGGGGTCGTGCTGATCGAACAGGCGCTCTACGACGCGCTCCCCGCCGGAGCGCGCCGGCAGCTCCGCCGCGACGGGACGCCCCTCGTCATGCCGTTCCCGAGTCCCGGCGTCACGCCGGGCGTCCCCCCGGAGCACGAGCTCCTCGAGCTGCTCCGCCGCGCGATCGGCTACCGCGTGAGGCTGCGATGACGGCCAGGCTCGCCCGCATCACCGGCACGCTCGCCGAGGCGCGGCCGCTCCGTGACGCGGGGCTCTACGAGCTCGTGCGCGTCGGCACGCAGGGCCTGCTCGGCGAGGTGATCCGGTTCGACGGAGAGACCGCGACGCTGCAGGTGTTCGAGGACACCACCGGCCTCGAGGTCGGCGCCGAGGTCACCGCGACCGGCAGCTCGCTCGTCGCCGAGCTCGGCCCCGGGCTCCTCGGCGCCGTGCTCGACGGCGTGGGCCGGCCGCTCGCCGCGCTCGCCGCCGCGACGGGCGACTTCATCACGCCGGGCGCGTCGGCACCGATGCTCGCGCGCGAACGCCGGTGGCCGTTCCGCGCCGAGCGCCGCCCCGGTGACGTCGTGACGGGCGGCGACGTGCTGGGCACGGTCGTGGAGGGCGGGCTCGTTCACCGCGTCCTCGTTCCGCCCGGGGTCGCGGGCACGATCGCGGCGCTCGCCGATGGCGAGCATCGGATCGACGAGCCGATCGGACAGCTCGCCGACGGCACGCCGCTCGCGCTCTGGCAGCGCTGGCCGATCCGGCTGCCGCGCCCCGTCGCGCACCGCCTGCCCGCGAACCGACCGCTCGTCACCGGTCAGCGGATCTTCGATCTGCTGTTCCCGCTCGCCGAGGGCGGCACGATCGCAGTGCCCGGTGGATTCGGCACCGGCAAGACGATCGTGGAGCACTCGCTCGCGAAGTACGCCGAGGCCGACGTGATCGTGTTCGTCGGCTGCGGCGAGCGCGGCAACGAGATGGCGGAGGTGCTCCACGACTTCGCGCGACTCGTCGATCCGCGCAGCGGACGGCCGCTGATGGAGCGCACGGTGCTCGTGGTCAACACGTCGAACATGCCCGTCGTCGCGCGCGAGGCCTCGGTCTACCTCGGCATCACGATCGCCGAGTACTACCGCGACCAGGGCTATCGCGTCGCCGTGATGGTCGACAGCCTGTCCCGCTGGGCCGAGGCGCTGCGCGACATCGCGGCGCGCCTGCAGGAGATGCCCGGCGAGGAGGGCTATCCCACCGCGATGGCGAGCCGGCTCGGCGCGATCTACGAGCGCGCGGGCCGCGCCGAGCTGCTCGGGACTCCCGCGCGCACGGGCTCCGTGACGCTGGTCTGCGCGGTGTCGCCGCCCGGCGGCGACTTCTCCGAACCGGTGACGCAGGCCTCGCTGCGGGTCGCCGGAGGACTGTGGGCGCTCGACGCGCAGCTCGCGCGCGCGCGGCAGTTCCCGGCCGTGCAGTGGGCGACCAGCTACTCGCTGTACGTCGACGCCGTGGCGCCGGCGCTCGGCGCGGCCGCCGGCGCCGACTGGTCCGAGCTCCGGCGGAGGATCCTGATGCTGCTCCAGCGCGAGGCG
>JAEUJX010000354.1 GCA_016794545.1 Myxococcales bacterium | reverse complement strand
GCGACGCTCGCTGCGCGCGCTCGGCGGCGTGGCGCTGTTCGTGCTCGAGCAGCCACCGCTTCGCGCGCATGCCGCCCGCGTAGCCGGTCAGCGCGCCGTTCGCGCCGATCACGCGGTGGCACGGCACGATGATCGAGATCGGGTTCCGGCTGTTCGCGCTGCCGACCGCGCGACTCGCCGCGGGGCGGCCGATCGCGGCCGCGAGCTCGCCGTACGAGCGCGTGACACCGTACGGGATGCGCTCGAGCGCTTGCCAGACGAGGCGCTGGAAGCCGCTGCCGTCGGGCGCGAGCGGCAGGTCGAACACGGTGCGCTCACCGGCGAAGTACGCGCGCAGCTGCGCCGCGGCGCGCGCGAGCACGGGCGTCGTGCGCTCGGGCGCGTCCGCCAGCGGGACGGGCGGCGCCGGCTCGTGATCCGGCAGGTACACGCCGGTCAGCTCCTCGCCGCGCGCGAACAGGCGCAGCGGTCCGAGCGGGGACGAGATGCTCATCGTGGTCGTCAGCATGGGTGTCTCCGAGAGAGGTCCACAGGTGCATCACCGCGTACGAGCGGAACGGCCGCCAGGCGGCAGCGCGCTCCTCGGCCGCGCGTGGCGTGGCGGAAAGAGCCTTCTTGATGCCGAGGTCCGACGCGGGGAACGCGTCGGGCAGGTGCAGTGCGCGCATCGCGAGGTAGTGCGCGGTCCACGGCCCGATGCCGGGCAGCGCGACCGCCTGCTCGACGAACGGGTCGAGCTCGCCCGCACCGAGCGACAGCGCGCCGCTCACGATCGCGCGCGCGAACCCGTGCATCGCCGCGGCGCGCGCGCCGGGGAGGCCGATCGCCGCGATCGCCTCCGGGGAGAGCCGCGCGACCTCGGCCGCGGTCGGGAACACGCGCTCGAGCCCGTCGCCACCGGCGTACGTCTGGCCGAACGCGGTAGCGAACCGACCGGCGAGCGTCGTCGCCGCGGCGACCGACACCTGCTGGCCGAGCAGCGCTCGCACGCTCGCCTCGCACGGATCGATCGCGCCGGGCAGCCGCAGCCCCGGCCGCGCGCGCACGAGCGGCCCGAGCGTCCGGTCCGCGCCGAGCACGCGCGCGATCACGTCGGGTCGCGCGTCGAGATCGAACATCCGGCGCACGTGCGCGACGAGCGGCATCAGCGCGGGCAACAGCGACGGCGCGACCGACAGCACGAGCGCGTCGCGCCTCGACGCCTGGCGCACCGCGATCGCGCCGCGGTGCTCGCCGAGCCGGACGTTGCGCCGGTAGCTGTCGCGGTCGACGCGCTCGACGCCGGGCACCGCGCGCGCGCGCAGGAACGCGAGGAGCTCGTCCCACGCGTACGGGGGCCGGTAGTCGAGCCGCAGCTCGAGCGCCTCGGCGGGCGGCGCCACCTCGACGTGCACGCGGCGCAGCAGCGACGGCGCCTTGCCCATCGTCTCGATGAACGCCGCGTTGAACCGCCGCACGCTGCCGAACCCGGCGGCGAACGCGATCTCGGTGAGCGGCAGCGCGGTGTCCTGGAGCAGCTGCTTCGCGAGCGCGAGCCGGCGCGTTTGCGCGAGCTCGACCGGCGACACGCCGAGCCGCGCCTCGGTCGCGCGGCGCAGGTGGCGCGCCGACACGCCGAGCTCCGCCGCGAGGTCGTCGACGCTCGCCTCGTTCAGCGCGCCCTCGGTGATCTTCCGCGCGGCGGCCTGCACGAGCGCGTCGACCGCGTCGACGGACCCGAGCTCGGAAGACCCTGGCGCGAGCTCGGGCCGGCAGCGGAAGCACGCGCGGAACCCGGCGGCTTCGGCCTGCGCGGGCGTCCGATAGAAGGTGCAGCGCGCGCGGCCCGGCGTTCGCGCTGGACAGATCGGGCGGCAGTAGATGCCGGTCGTGGACACGCCGACGAAGAACACGCCGTCGAACCGCGGGTCGCGGGTCAGGAGCGCGGCGTAGCGGGCGTCATCCGTCAGCACGGATCACGAGGTACCACGCGGGGTGCCCCGTGACTGGCCGTTTCCGGACAGGGCAGCTACTTCGGTTCCACGGGATCGACCGGTAGCGACAGCTGGATCGGCCCGCTGCCGGCGGCGCCCGCGACGAGCGGCTCGTCGCGGCGCATGGCTGCATAGACGAGCTGCGCGCGCGACGTGGCGTCGAGCTCTTTCCATTCCTCGGCGGTCAGCACGAAGCCGGCGAGCGCGATGTCCCCCTGCATGATTCCACCTTCCACGCGGCGCTCCGTCGCGGCAACTTTTCGTGCTAGACGCTCGGCGTGGCCCGTGAAGTCACACGACGTTACGTCGATCCGCTAGCACAGGTCTGGCTCGGAGCCGCGCGCCGCATCGGCCTCGTGGTCGTGCGCGCCGCAGATACATATGCATCTACAGATGGGCGCGGCACGCTCTCGATCGCGCGCGACGCGGACCTCGACGCCGACGACTCGCTCGCGCAGATGATCTTCCACGAGCTCTGCCACTCGCTCGTCGAGGGCGAGGACTCGTTCCGCGCTCCGGACTGGGGCATGGACAACACCGGCCCCGATCACGACTGGCGCGAGCACGCGTGCCTGCGCGCGCAGTGGGTGCTCACCGGCCGCCACGGCCTGCGCGTGCTGTTCGCGCCGACGACGGACTTCCGCGCGTTCTGGGACACGCTGTCGGGCGACGTGCTCTCCGATCGCACCGATCCATCCGTTCAGGCCGCGATCGCCGCGCTCCGGCGCGCCGCCCTGCCCCCGTGGGCCCCCGCGCTCGAGGACGCGCTCGCCGCGACCGCGCGGATCGCCGCGGAGGCCGCGCGCTTCTCCGCCCCTGCGAACGACGCGGCACCGCTGTGGACGGGCATCGACGCTCCACCCGCGCGGCATCCGAGCGGCCTGCCCGCCGGCGCTTCGAGCGGCGCCACCGGCTCGTGCGCGACGTGCGCGTGGCGGTTCGACGCGCGCGGCTCGGCGCGCTGCCGCCAGGCGGAGACGAAGGTCGATCCGTCGTGGCCCGCGTGCGAGCGCTACGAGGCCGCGCCCTCGCTCGACTGCCAGACCTGCGGGGCCTGCTGCCGCGCCGCCTACCACTCGGTCGAGGTCTCGCGCCGCGATCCGATGGTGAAGAAGCAGCCGAGCTACCTCGAGGACCGCGGCACCTACCTCGAGATCCGTCGCGCCGGCGATCGCTGCAGCGCACTCGGCGGCGGCCTGATCGAAGCGGGCCGGCTCACGCGCTTCGCGTGCGCGATCTACGACGATCGCCCGCGCACCTGCCGCGACTTCACGCTCGGCTCGGCGCACTGCCTGACGGCGCGCCGGCGTGTCGGACTCTCTCTCTGACGCTGCGGCCGAGCGCGGTTCTTCGGTTTCGGTGTCTGTTTTCAGCCGCATCGCCTATCCTCGATGGGATGGACGATCGTGGAACGCCGCGCGGGGAGCATCGCGACGCCGAGGCTCCCGGTCCTGCTGCCGCCGCGGACAAGTCGCCCGACAAGATCCCGCACGCCGGCGTCGCCCAGATCCACCACATGATCCACGGCGGTCATCCCGACCCGCGGGCGATCGCCGCCGCGATCCACCGCGATCCGAGCGCGAAGGGCGAGATCATCGCGCTGTTGCATCAGACGCTGGGCAACGCGTTCGTCCAGGGCGTGATGGCTGCCGCGCGCCCCCCGGCCACGACGGGCACGATGCGCGTCACGGCGAGCGCGCTCAACGTGCGAAGCACGCCCGACAAGTCCGGCAAGGACAACATCATCGGCCTCTTGCCTCATCACGCGATCGTGAAGACGACCGATGGCGGCGGGGAATGGACCGGCATCGACCACCACGGCACGCCCGCGTTCGTCTATGCGCAGTACCTCGAGCCAGTCCCGCAGCCCGCGCCCGAGGCCGACGGCAGCAGCGGAGCGGCCGCCGATCCGAAGGCCGGCCTCGCGGGGAGCGACACGGCCGCGCGCGATCACGGCGCCTCCGACCCACCACACGACACCGCACCGACCGCACCGGCTCCGGCCGCCGGGCCGGCGCCGACGGCTGCACCCGCACCGGCGGCTGCACCGACACCAGCTGCATCGGCATCGGCATCGGCACCGGCACCGGCACCGGCACCGACTCCGGCTCCGGCTCCGGCACCGGCTCCGGCTCCGGCTCCGGCTCCGGCTCCGGCTCCGGCGCCCGAGACGTCCGCGTCGCCGTCGTCGTCCGCGTCGTCTGCGTCGTCGTCGTCCTCCTCGTCCTCCGCGTCCTCCTCGTCCTCCTCGTCCTCCTCGTCCTCCGCGTCGTCCGCGTCGTCCGCGTCGTCCGCGTCGCCCGCGTCGTCCGCGCCCTCGCCCGCATCGCCCTCGTCGTCGTCCGTATCGTCGGCATCGTCCTCGTCCGCAGCGTCCTCGTCCGCATCGTCCGAGTCCTCGTCGTCGTCGGGGACGCCCGCATCGTCGGGCTCGTCGGCGCCGTCCGCGTCGCCGGCGCCCGCCACCGCTCCCGCTCCCGCGGCGTCTCCGGTGTCGGCATCGCCGATCGCGGTCCCCGCGCCCCGCAGCCTCGTGCCGATCATGTCGCCCGTGCCGGCCGCGTCGGCGAGCGCCGCGAGCTCGCCGGGCGCGGAGAAATCCGGTGGTTCGCTCGACGAGCTACGCGCCGTGGTGGCGACCAGGTCTCGCGACGAGTCGCTCTCCGCGTATCAACGGCTCGGCGCGAGCACGCGCAAGCAGCTGCGCGCGGAGCTCGTGCTCGCCGGCGAGCTGATCGCGATCCTCGACGCGCAGAACGCCCTCCGCGTGCTCGACGATCTCGACCTCCCCCGCGCGGCGGCCATGCAGCTCGCGGGACAGGCGCGTCCCGGCGATCACGCCTTCCTCCGCGAGGTTCTGCACCTGGTCCGCATCGACTCGATCGCGAACATCACCGCCGCGGCCGGCGACCTGCTCGCGAATCCGGCGTACCTGCCGATGCTCGATCGCATCATCAACGCGAAGGGAGTCACGGCGAAGCAACAGCTCGCGCTGGCGACGTCGAGCAGCGGGATCGCCTTGCTCGAGCGGATCTATCCAGGGCTCTCGCCACTGCGCGTGTTGCCGGCGCTCGGCGCCGATCCCGCCGCGCAGCGCGACGGGTACACGCGCAGCGGCACCTTCGGCCGCTGGTTGTTCACGGACCCCTCGGCGATCGAGGAGCAGATCAAGCTCGGAACGGACGGGCCCGAATGGGCCCGCGCGATGTGGGCCGGCGAGCACCAGGGCATTCTCCTCGGCTGGATCGCGAGCGACCAGGCGTACTGGGGCAATGCGTTCGGCCACGCGCTGCTGAAGCCCGACGCCGACGACGCGGCGGCCCTGCGCGCGCTGCGGCCCGTCGCCGCGGCCATCTTCGGCGCGATCGCCGGGGCGATGACGGTCGAGGTGCTGATCCAGGTGTTTGTCGCGCTGCGGATGCTCCTGCCCGAGTGGATCAACGCGCTCGGCGATGCGGGCCGGCTGGACATGAAGAGCCTCCAGCTGGCGCTCGATGGACCGAACGTCGGTCCACACGAGCAGGACGTACTCGCTGGCGACGACGAGGCGATCGCGCGGATCCGCCAGCTCACGCCCGGCAAGCGCCCCTCGCAGGTGCTGACACAGCTGCCGAGCGATCCGGTGCGGTTCTGTACCGCCGTCGGGCGCGGTGGCGCGTTCTCGAGGTGGGTGACGGAGAAGACCGACGTGCTCGCGGCGGAGATGTTGACCGTCGTGAACTGGAACGCGTGGATGATGGCGTTCCAGCAGCTGAACGATCCATTGCTGTTCCTCTCGGCGGCCGCGAATCCCGCGCTTCAGGACGGGCTGCGGCTCGCGATGCAGAAGACCGATGGGTGGGCGTGGCTGCTGAAGACCGTCCCGCACCCGATCCCGACGCAAGCGCAGGTCGACGTCGTGTTCAAGCTGTTCAAGGACGGCAGCGGGATCAAGGTCCAGGACAAGCACGCGATGTGGGACGCGATCTACCGCACGCCCCTCAAGCGCAAGGGCGACGAGGACGTGGCGAAGTGGACGAACCCGGGCGAGGTCGGCGAGAAGCGCTTCATCGGCGTCGATCCGAACGACCAGGCGATGAACCTGTTCTTCCAGCAGTACAGCCAGATGCCACGAACGCACGTCGATACCGCCAACGCGGTGGTGTTCTGCAACGTGTACACGATCAAGAAGACGATCGACGTCCCGGGCCCCGGCGGCAAGACCACGAAGCAGACCGACTTCTACGACGACAACAACAAGATCACGACCACGCCCGAGCAGAAGATGGGCACGTCGTTCTACTGGGGGTACACGAACTCCCTGTACATGAAGGCGACCGATGCGAGCGGCAACGTCGATACGCGGATCAACACGGACGACTTCGTCGGGAAGGCGGGCGAGGCACCCGGGGCCGTCAACCGGTCGAAGGCCGGCCTCGCTGCGCCCGACATGACGTTCTTCCAGAACCACGCCACCCACGAGGTCGGCCACGCCGTGGGCAACCGGCAGCTGACGCGCGGCAAGTACGCCGTGAAGGGCAACGACTTCTGCCGCGACTACGGTCAGTGGAAGGAAGCGGGCTCGCAGCTCGACTACGCGCGCATGCTCGGCTTCAGCTCCTCGCTCGACGGCAAGACCTACGAGATCGAGAAGCCCGCCGAACAGCCGGTGCAGCCCGACCGCACGACGGCCGCGGTCGCCAGCGACAAGGA
>JAEUJX010000336.1 GCA_016794545.1 Myxococcales bacterium | reverse complement strand
GGTCGCGGAACAAGGTCTGCGCGTCGTCGACCTGCGCGACGAGCAGGGTCGCCTGCGTCACCGCCATCAGGCGGCCCGGCGCGAGCTGCTGATCCGGGAACAGATCGCGGAACGTCTGGCACGCCATCACGCGCGCCGCGGTCAGCGCGAACGCGCGATCACCCGCGCGCTCGACGCGGACCACGACCTCGCGCTGCTCGGGGTTCACCAGGGTGAGCAGCTGATCGCCCGCCGTCAGCGTCGCGATCTCCGTCGGCGCGCCGAGGATGACATCGAGCCGGCGCACGCCGCCCTGCGCCGACACGCGCAGCTCGTGCTGGCGGCTCAGCTGCGGGCTGCGCAGGAGGTAGTAGCCGGGCTGGAGCGCGAGCGGCAGCGCGAATCGCTCTCCCGGCGCGAGGCGCACCTGCGCGGCGACGTGCGGGAAGTGCGCCGGGCCGCCGATGCAGTACGTGCGCGTCTCCACCTCGCGCACGTCAGGGGCCGCGCGGAACGCGAGCTCGATCGCGCGCGAGAAGTCGATCCCGAAGCCGATGTTGCAGGTCTTGCAGCGGCCGTGCTCCTCGATCTTCGCGAGCGACTCGACGACGCTCGACGGGATCTTGCACGACGGGCAGATCACGTCCCACACCATGCCGAGGAGGCCGAGCTTCGCGGCGTGGAGCGCGGCCTCGATCATCGCCTCCTCGGGCACGCCGAACCTCGCCGCGAGCTCGAGGGGGCGGATCCGCGCGACGTCCTGATCGGAGGCGCTCGCGAGGTACTGCGCCAGCGCCTCGACGGAGGTGTGCTCGAGCCCGGCCCCGAGGAGCTGCTCGGCGGCCTTCTCGATCCGCTGCTTCGCGGCGGCGGGGAGCTGCACCTCGGGATCGATCGGATCGATCCCGGGCGCGGGACCGGCCGCGAGGATCCGGTCGAGCCGCCGGTAGACCTTCTCGAGGTTGCGCCGGTACTTGATGCCGAGCTCGTACTTCGAGATCAGCTTGGCGAACCAGCTGCGCGGCTCGAGCTTGACGGTGTTGCGCAGCCGCGTGCCGCCGCCGGGGAGCCGCTCGAGCTGGACCTCGGAGACGTACCAGCGCAGGAGGCCCCCGTCGAACACGCGCAGCACGACGTGGCGGCTGCCCTCGATCCACTCGTACGGGTGCTCCTTCCACTGGAGCGCGATGCCGGCGACGCGCTGGTGTCCCGTGGTGTTCGGGCTCCCGGGCACTCTCGGCTCGTTCTTCACGCTCTCGATCTCGAACCGGACCGGCGCGAGCCCCGCGGCGCGGTTCATCTTCTCGGTGTTCGAGACGAACGGCCACAGCGCCTCGGGCGAGCTCTGGAGCTCCCACGCGAACGAGTACGTGACGATCCGCGACTCCTTGTGGATCGGCGGCGCGGGATGCGCGGTGATCAGCGCGGCGACGCCGCCCTCGGACATCTGCTCGATCTGCCCGAGCACCTCGGTCGCATCGGCGGGCCGCCGGCGCGGATCCTTCTCGAGGCACCTCGCGACCAGATCGGCGACGCGCGGCGACGCCTCGGGGAACACGCTGTCGAGCCGCGGCGGCGCCTCGCCCAGGTGCTGGAGGATCACCCCCATCGGGTTGTCCTCGGCGACCGGGAACGGCGGGCGCCCCGCGATCAGCGCGAACAGGCAGCAGCCGAGCGCGTAGACATCGGTCGCCGGCGTGACCTGCACGCCCTGGCACTGCTCCGGCGCCATGTACTCGGGCGTGCCGAGCACCGCGCCCTCGCGCGTCGCACCCTCGGCGGCGGCGGCGCCCACCGCCTCCTCGGCGATCCGCGCGATGCCGAAGTCGCCGAGCTTGATCAGCTGACCGACCGGCGCGCTCTCGAGCTCGACGCCCGCGCGCACGAACATCATGTTGTCGGGCTTGAGGTCGCGGTGGACGATGCCGAGCCGGTGCGGCTCCGCGAGCGCGCGGCACGCATCGGCGACGATGCCGAGCGCGAGCCGCTCCGGCAGCTTGCCGATGCGCTTGAGCGCCGCGCCGACGGAGCCGCCCGCGACGAGCTCGAGCACGAGGTAGTGCAGGCCACGGTCCTCGTTGAGGTCGAGGACGTTCGCGATGTGCTGGCTCGACACCTTCGCGAGCACGCGCGCCTCCTTGCGGAACCGGCGCAGCAGCTCGTCGTCCTTCGCGATCTCGGGGCGCAGCAGCTTGATCGCGACCTCGGTCTCGGTCGCCGGATCGAGCGCCTGCCACACCTCGCCCATCGCACCGGCGCCGAGCTGCTTCCTCAGCTCGTAGCGCCCGATCCGCACGCCGAGCCCGGGCCGCAGCGGCCGGTTGTCCTCGTCGTCCTGCAGCGTGGGCCGGCCGCGCGAGCCCTGCGCGGCGGTGTGGAACAGCCGCACGACCTCGTTGAGCGACGGCCGGGCCTCCGGCTCGGCGGCCACCAGCTGGTTCGCGAGGTCGATCAGGTGCTCGTCGGCGACGCGGCCCGCGCTCTGCGCGAACAGCAGCAGTAGCTGCCCGAGCGCGAACACGTCGCCCGCGGCGTCGGGCGGCGAGTCGGCCGCCTCGGGCGCCTGACAGCGCGCGGCCCACGGGTGGTGGGCGATCCGCGTGCGCAGCCCGGTGAGCTCGAAGCGCGGCCGATCGCTGGCGCCGACCCACACGCTCCACGGGTGCAGCCGGCCGTGGAACACGCCGATCCGGTGTGCGGCCGCCAGCGCCCGCGCGAGCTCGACGAGCATCCGCAGCGCGCGCACCATGTCGACCGACGCGTGCTCGATCATCTCCGCGAGCGGCGGGAAGCTGTCGCCCTCGAGCACGCAGGTCGGTGGCTCGCCCTGCGCGCCGGGCTCGAGCGCGAGCACGGCGCGCACGGAGGGCTGATCGAGCACCGCGAGCGCGCGCACGCGCCCCTCGAGCGCTACCCAGCGCGGCGATCCGGCCTTGAACGACAGCTGGTGCAGCTCGACCAGCCGCTCGCCACGACGGGCCAGGACCGCGAGGCCGTCGGGGCCCGCACCAAGCTGCGCGAGTGGCACGTAGCCCTCACCGCCCCCCTCCGGCGACGCGAACAGCGCCGGCATGGTCTGGTCCACAGCCACGGGACCAGCATAGCCGTCCCCCGAAACCCGGGCTACTTCGCGAGGAGCTCGAGGTCGACGGCGCCGGCCGCCGCGTCGGTGGTCAGCTCGACGGTCACCGTCACCGGCTTGCCGCGACGGCCGAGCGCGTCGGCGAGCGTGGCGCGCGCGCGCTCGATGCGGTTCGCGTCCGCGTCGTCGCCCGCGGCGAGCGTGACGACGCTCTGGTCTTTCACCGGCGCGCCCGTCACCGTCACGGAGCGTAGCTTGAACACCGGGCCCGCCGAGATCGGGAACGTGATGTAGGCGCCGCCCGCCGGCGCGAACGTGACGATCGCGGGCTCGACGCGCGCGGACAGGTAGCCCTTGGACTCGAGCTCGCGCTCGAGCTCGGCGCGGTCCTGGACGAGCTTGCCGGCGTCGAGCTGCTCGCCCGGCTGGGTCGACAGGCAGTCGCGCAGCGTCGCGAGCGGCAGGCCGCGGCCACCGTCGAGCGAGACGCTCTGGATCTCGCGCTGCGCGACCGCGGCGGCGGCCATCGGCCGGGCGTCGGCGTCGCTCGCCTGGTGCCGCACGGTCGCCCACGCACCGGCAGCGGCGGCGGCGACGAGGACGGGCAGGACGAGCAGCGACTTCACGCCGGGTGGAAGCTGCAACCGGGGGACCACCCGAAACCGCCGCTAAGTCCGCGGGATCACGGATCGAGGGTGTGAACTCGTCTCCTCAGAGACTGCCCACTGTCGCCAAGCAATCACCCCACATGTGGTGGCGCGGCCGTCAGGGAAGCGCGGCCGTCGCCGAGTTCCCGAACCGGTCCGTGATCCGGATCTTGGTGGCCGCCGGGTTATCGGTGATCGAGGCCTGCCCCGCGGCGTCGGTGGTCGCGCTCCCGGTCCCGACCACCAGGTCCGCGGCCGTCAGGAGATCGACGGTCACCTGCTGGCTTCTCACCGGCACCGGCTGGTTCGAGCGCACGCTCATGTCCATCAGGCGCCAGCCCTTGGGCGCGTGCCACGCGATCGTCGCCTTCGCCGTCCCGCCGGCGCGCGACGCGCCCGACAGCACCGCACCACCCGCGACGACCGTGAACGGCTGGCTGTCGAGCGTCCAGCCCGAGCCCTCGACGTGGAAGCGATAGTTCCCGAGCGGTACCGCGCCGCGCTCGCCGAGCGCATCCGCGCCGACCGCGCCGACCCACGGCACCGCCTGCCACTCCGCGACCCAGAAGTGCGTCTGCGGGCCCGAGCGCTGCAGCGGCGACGGCGTGTACGCGAGCACGACCTCCATGTCCTCGACGGTGCGGCCGCTCTTGCGCGCCACGTCCTGGTACACGCCGGCCGTCGCCGTCTCCTTCTGCAGCGTGACCCGCGGCGTCTTCGTCAGCGGGTCATCGCCGATCCACGCGAACGTTGCGACGCCGGCGATGCGCGGGATCGTCGCCGGCGGCTGCGCCTGCGTCAGCTTGCCGACGCGCGAGTACACGAGGTCGGGCACCGTCGCCGGCACGGTGCCGCGCATCTGCGCCGGCTCGTCCTTCATGAGGTTGTCGACGATCGTCGCGGTCGCGACGCGCGTCGTGCCGTCGGCCGTGCCGTCCTCGCGCATCGGCGTCATCGCGAGCGGCAGCAGCTTCGCGAGCCGCTCGCCGAGCATCTCCGCCTCGAGCGGGCCGCCGAACGTGATGCTCGACTCGTACCCGCCGAGCACCCAGTCCTCGGGACGCATCAGGTAGCCGACGTGGCCCTGCGCGTAGCCGACGAGCACCGTCTTGTCGGGCACCGGCGACAGCTCGCGGATGCGATCCGCGAGCAGCACGGACAGCTCGCCCGGCATCGTCCCGAACAGGTAGTCGCCGATCCGCAGCGCGGAGATCGTGGTGCGCGTGGCCTCGCAGACCGGGTGTGTCTCGTCGACGCCGAAGTCGATCTTGAAGATCGGGCCGAGCACCTCGGCCGCCTTGTCGAGCTGCAGGCACGAGCCGTACGGCAAGATGCCCTCGGTGCCGGGGATCTGCGCCGCCGGGAACATCGGCATGTCGGTCTCGCACAGCGCGGCGCCGACCGGCGCGTTGTACTCGTCGATCGGCGAGGCGAGCACGCCCGGGCTCGCGTACACGACGCCATCGGGCTCGCGCGACAGATCGAACGGCGCATAGGCCAGCGCTCCGTCGCGGATGGTGAAGTTCTCGGCGTAGGGACCGGTCTCCACCGACCGCGTCAGCATCTCGAGCTCGATCGAGTCCTTCATCGCAGCGCCCGCGGTGGTCCAGGC
>JAEUJX010000266.1 GCA_016794545.1 Myxococcales bacterium | reverse complement strand
CTGGCGAATCCATCGCCGGCGAAGGGCCCGTGTCGAGCACGCGATCGCACGTCTCAAGAACTGGCGCGTCCTTCGCGACCACCGCCGACGGGGCCGTCATCTCGACGATACGTTCCGCGCCGTCTGCGCCCTCCACAACCTACAGGTCGAGTTTCGGGACAACCCTTAGCGAACCGCGTGCCATGTGCGCCTGCGCTACGCTCGGCGAGTGGGTAGCTGGGGTGTCCTCTGCGCGTTCGATCGAGCGAAGTTTCTCGCGGAGATCGTACCCGCGCTCCGCGCCGGCGAGTATCACCCGCTGATCGCCGAGGAGATTCAGCGCTCGCAGAAGCACACGTACTGGAAGCTGCCGGCGATGCGCGGGCTCGACGTCGTGATGGACACGTTCGACGCCGAGCTGAACGTCTCATCGCTGGAGAAGAACTTCACCGCTCCTGCGGGCTGGACCTACGAAGAGCTGTGCGTTCTGTTCGAGAGCTTGCTCACGCGCTACTGCATGACCGCGTTCACGATCGTCGGCCGCAGGTACGCCGCCTGGATGACCCTGCGCTGCGAGGAGGACGGTGACGTTCTCGGGGGCACCGACGAGTCCAACGCGCTCGTCCAGGCACTCGACGAGCGCTGGGCGTGGTGGACGACGGGCAATGGCGGGTACTTCGAGGGCCTGAACGGCTGGCTCGACGCCGACGAGACCGTCCGCTTCGCGTCAGCGCTGGAGCACCTCAGACCGGCACCCGATATGTACGAGCCCGAGTGGTGGGCCGAGCGCGTCGGCAAGATCCGGTACCTCGTCGAACGCGCGCGCCTCGACGGTGTGGGTCTGCTGTGGGGCGGCGACCTCCGCATCGCGTACGACCGGAGCCCGCACTCGATCCCGGAGCTGTGAGTCAGCTCAGCGTGCCGAGCGCCTTGCCCAGGCGCGCGACGCCCTCGCGGATGTTGTCCATCGAGGTCGCGTACGAGAGGCGGACGAAGCCGGGCGCGCCGAAGCCCGAGCCCGGGACGACGGCGACCTTGCCGACCTCGACGAGCCAGTCGCAGAGCTGGACATCGTCGTCGAGGATCGAGCCCTCCGGCGACTTCTTCCCGATGTACGCGGAGACGTCGGGGAACGCGTAGAACGCGCCCTTCGGCTCGCGGCACTGAACGCCGGGGATCGCGCGCAGCAGCTTCACCATCTCCTGGCGGCGCTCGTCGAATGCCTTGCGCATCTGGGCGACGCAGTCCTGCGAGCCGGTGAGCGCGGCCAGTGTGGCGGTCTGCGCGGTGTTCGTGGGGTTCGACGTCGACTGGCCCTGGATCTTCGCCATCGCCTTGATCAGCGGCAGCGGGCCGTTCTTCGAGACCGCGGTGTAGCCGATGCGCCAGCCCGTCATCGCGTAGGTCTTCGACACGCCGTCGACGAGGATCGTGCGCGCCGCGAGCTCGGGCGAGATCGCCGCGATCGAGACGTACTCGGCATCTCCGTAGACCAGCTGGCGGTAGATGTCGTCGGAGATCACGAGGAGGTCCTTCTCGACGACGACCTTCGCGAGCGCCTCGATCTGCGCGCGCGTGTAGACCGCGCCGGTCGGGTTCGACGGGTTGTTGAGCACGATCGCGCGCGTCTTCGCCGTGCACGCGGCGGCGACCTGCTGCGCGGTGACCGCGAAGTCGTCCTCGGCCTTGGTCTCGAGGATCACCGGGCGGCCGCCGGCGAGCATCACCATGTCGGGGTAGGAGACCCAGTACGGTGCGGGGATCAGGACCTCGTCACCGGGATCGATGAGGGCCATGAAGAGGTTGTAGAGCGAGTGCTTCGCGCCGTTCGAGACGAGCACCGCGTCGGGCTCGACGGTGGTCTTGTGGACGGCCGAGAGCTCGGCGGCGATCGCCTTGCGCAGCGCGAGCGTGCCGCCGACCTCGGTGTACTTGCCCGAGCCGGGCTTGTGGAGCGCCTCGTGGACCGCCGCCTTGATGTGCTCGGGCGTGTCGAAGTCCGGCTCGCCGGCGCCGAACGAGATCACGTCGACGCCCTCCGCTTTGAGCTTGGCCGCCTTCGCCGTGACGGCGAGGGTGATCGACGGCTTGATGGGGTCGAGGCGGGACGCGATCTTGATCGGAGTGGGCATGACTTCGTCTTTCTACTTCCGGCTGTACTTGGCGGCGAGGGCGGCGACGACGGGAGCGGGCACGAGGCCCGTGACATCGCCACCGAAGCTGGCGACCTCCTTCACGAGCGACGAGCTGACGTAGTGGTTGCGCTCGTCGGTCATGAAGAACACGGTGTCGACGCCGGGTGCGAGCCGGCGGTTCATGTGTGCGAACTGGAACTCGTACTCGAAGTCCGCGAGGGCGCGCAGGCCACGGACGATCACGGTCGCCCCGCGGTTCTTGCAGAAGTCGACGAGGAGGCCCTCGAAGACCGCGAACTCGAGCCGGCCGGCGTAGGCGGGCAGGGCGTCCCGGATGAACTGCATGCGTTCATCGGTCGAGAACAGCGGGTTCTTGCGCACGTTCGGCGCGATCGTGACCACGACGGTCTCGAACAGCGCGAGCGCGCGCTCGAGAATGTCGAGGTGACCGTTCGTGATCGGGTCGAACGTGCCCGGGTACACCGCGATGGATCGGCTGAGCGTCATGGCCGCACCTCGAAGAACGAGATCATCGTGTCGCCGTAGCGACGCTGGTCCGTTCGTAGCAGAGATCCCAGCGCGTCGGGGGGCGCGTTGCGGCGATCGTGCTCGATCACGATCACGGCGCCCGGGGCGAGGTGGCCCAGCGGCAGCGCGAGCACCGCCCGCTGCGCCAGCTCCGACGCGTACGGAGGATCGACGAACACCACTCGCCAGGGGTGGTCGGGGACGAGCCTCCCGGCGGTCGCGACGGCGTCGGCCGCGATGACGGTGGCTCGGTCGGCGATCCCGAGCTGGGCGAGGTTCGCCCGAACCGCCATCAGCGCCGGCTTGCCGGCGTCGACGAACGTGACGTGCGCCGCTCCGCGGGACAGCGCCTCGATCCCGAGCGCGCCCGACCCGGCGAACAGGTCGAGGACGTGGTCGCCCTCGACGCTGCCGAGGATGTTGAACAGCGCCTCGCGCACCTTCTCCGAGGTCGGGCGGGTGGCGCGACCGGCCGGGGCCCGGAGGACCCGGCCGCCGAGGGTACCGCCGACGATGCGCACGGGGAGGGACTCTATATCAATGATGCCCCCAGGTTTGTTTGTGGTCGCCGCGGGAGTCCCTTACAATTTGAGGGCATGTCTCAGGTCGGGAACCTGGCGGCGTGGCTGCTCGACGGCGCGCTCGCGCGTGGTGCAGGCCAACGGCCGGCGCTGCGCGAGGGGAACCGCGCGTGGACGTTCGACGAGCTCGCCCAGACCGTCGGCAAGCTCTCGGGCGCGCTGCGCACGCTGAAGCTCGGCCGCGGCGAGCGCGTCCTGATCCTGATGCGCGACACGCTCGAGGCGGCCGCGGCGATCCTCGGCGTGATCCATGCCGGTGGCGTCGCGGTGCCGGTCAGCGAGCTGTCCACGCCGGACGACCTCCAGGAGTACGTGGTCCACGCGGGCGCGGTGATCGCGATCGTCGACGACGAGCACGAGAAGGTGGTCGATGCCGTCCGGTCCGAGACGCCGAACCTCCGCGAGGTGGTGTGCGTCGGGGCGAAGCTGCCCTCGAGCCAGGACTTCCAGCGCCTGATCGACGGCGCGACCGCGCAGCCCGCGGTGACCGTCGGGCCCGACGACACGAGCCTGCTCCTCTACTCCGCGGGCTCCGGGCCCGGCGAGCTGCGCGCGGTGCCGCACTGCCAGCGCACGATCGCGGCCGCGCACGAGTCGTTCGCGAAGCAGCTGCTCGAGCTGCGCGAAGGCGATCGCATCCTCTCCGTCGCGCGCCTGTCGACGGCGTACGGGCTGGGCGCCGGCCTGCTCCTGCCGCTCGCGGTACCGACGGAGTCGCTGCTGTTCCCGGCGCAGCCGCAGTCGCAGCCGCTGTTCGACGCGCTCGAGAGCTACCAGCCGACCGTGCTGTTCGCGACGCCGTCGGTCTACGCGCAGCTCGCGCACGACGCCGAGAAGAAGAAGATCGGCAAGCCGCTCGGCAAGCTCCGCCACGCCGTCGCCGGCGCCGAGGGCATGCCCGAGCGCCTGATCCCGCGCATCCGCACCGTGCTCGGGACCGAGGTCGTCGTCGGTTACGGCCTGACCGAGATCTTCCAGTTCGCGCTCGCCGGCAAGAGCAACGATCCGGGCGCCCGCCCCGGCGTGTGCGGCAAGCCGCTCGCGGGCGTGCAGGTGCGCCTCGTGGACGAGGACGGTGACCCCGCCGACGTCGACGAGATCGGCACCCTCGAGCTGTCGTGCGCCTCGCTGTTCAACGGCTACTGGGGCGGCAGCAAGGAGCACGACCTGCGACCCGATGGCTGGTTCACGACGCGCGACCGCTTCATGGTCGATCGCGACGGCTACTACCACCACTGCGGCCGCGTCGACGATCTGTTCAAGGTCGGCGGCAAGTGGGTGTCGCCGAGCGAGGTCGAGCGCGCGCTGACCGCGCACGAGGCCGTGTGGGAGGCCGCGGTGATCGGCGCCGACGACGACGAGGGCCTGATCAAGCCGTTCGCGTTCGTCGTCACGAACGTCGGCCAGGAGGGCGGCCCGAAGCTCGAGGCCGAGCTCAAGGAGTACGTGAAGAACGTGCTCTCGCCGTACAAGTACCCGCGCTGGATCGAGTTCGTCGACTCGCTGCCGCGCGGCCCGGGCGGCAAGCTGCTCCGCTACAAGCTGCGCACGCCGAAACAGCGGCGCCGCCGCGCCGAGACCGGGCACAACGAGCCGATGAAGTGATCGCAAGGACCGGCTCCGACGGTCCGTGCAGCACCGCCGAAGGCGGAGCGTAGGTGATCGCACTCGGGGCCGTGTGCGATGACCCGTGGGTGCTCGCCCGCATCGGCGGCGCGCTCGGCGAGGCTGCCCGCGCCGGCGCCGTCAGCGCGGTCGGGGACGCGCGCGCGCCGGTGCCGCCCGGCCTGCGCGGCGTCGATCCGAGCTGGCTCGAGACCGCGCTCGCCGGCCTCCCGCCGCGCGCGCGCGAGGTGCTCGCCGCGGGGCCGCGCGACGAGGCCGACGTCTGGCTCGCGCGCCGCGCGTGCGCGGGCATCCCGCCGTTGCCACCGATCGATCCGGCGCTGCATCGGCCGCGCATCCCGGCCGATGTCGTGCGGCTGGCGCCGCGCGCCGTGCGCGACTGGCTCGTCGAGGTCGGCCGCGATCACCTCGCGTTCGCGGCTGGCGATCACGCGCGCGCCGTCCCGGAGCTCGCGGTGGCCGCGGCGCGGATCGACCGTGCGCCGCGCGCCGGCGCACTCGGTACCCGGCGCGACGCGATCGCGCGCTGCGGCGGTCGCGTGGAGCCGTTCACGGTCGGCGTTCGCGCGCTCGCTCCGCACCTCGAGGTGATGCTCGCGCGCGCGCTCGTGCTGCGGTTTCCGCGTCCGGATGGGCTCGGGATCGCGTTCGAGCTAACTGCGCACCGCGACGGGCGATCCGGGGGCTGGGACGCGCTCGTTGCACGGTGACGCGCCGTATTGCACCATCGTGCGCATGAGGAAGTGGCTGCTCGTCACGGTGGTGGGTGCGTCCGCGTGCGCGAACAACGTCTCGATGACGCGCCAGACCGGTCCCGATGGATCGCAGAAGGGCGCGAAGCCCATCGTGCTCCAGGAAGGCACCGGCACGGCGAAGGACATCGTCACCTATCCGGGCGGCGATCGCGTCGACTGGAAGGTGATCGAGCTGCCCGAGGGCAAGAAGGGCAAGCTCGATCTGACGATGACGTACTCGACGCCGCGGCCCGGGCTGCGCGTGGCGTTCGACGTGTTCGATCAGTGGAACGTGCCGGTGTTCGTCGCGAGCGCGAAGCGCCCCCAGCGCGCGACCACGATCGAGAAGGCGAAGGGCAAGTACTACGTCCGCGTCTACGCGCCGCGCCGCACGGACGCCGCGACGTACAAGCTCAAGGCCGAGTTCCACGAGCAGATCGATCCGGGACCGTTCTGCTACACGTGCGTCGCGGTCAACGATCCGCCGAAGCTGCCCGAGGTCCCGGAGCCGGATGTTGCCACTCCGCCACCTCCACCGCCGCCGCCGCCGCCGCCGCCGGATCCGAATGGCACCGGCGGCACCGGCACGCCGCCGCCGCCGCCTCCTCCTCCGTCCAAGCCGGTCGTGCTGCGCGTCCTGAAGGTCGCGGTCGATGGCGACATGCTCGAGGTCACGCTCGGGGGTGGCGCCGAGACCAGCGGCATCGGCAAGGACTGGAGGGCCACGGTGCTGCAGGGCGAGAGCGACAAGCCGCTCGCCGGCGGTGGTGGCGCGACCGTCGTTCGGGTCAACAAGACCACCACGGTGATCCGCGTGAAGCTGACGTCGAACCAGATCGGCGCGAACCCGAACGTGCGGCTCGCTCCTCCGTGACCGTGATAGCGTGAGGTGATGAAGGCCGGGCGCGTGATCGGCGGGGACGAGCACGACGCGCGCACCAAGGCCGAGGAGATCCTGCGCGACGCCCGGGCCGAGGCGGAGCGCCTGAAGCGCGACGCGAGCGAGCTCGCCGAGCAGCTCGTGCGCTCCGCGCGCGTCGAGTCCGAGCGCGCGGACGCGAGCGCACTCGACGAGCACATCTCGCGCACGCAGGGGGACCTCACGGCGCTCGGCGCGGTCGACGAGATCGTCGGACTGGTGATGCGCGCGACGGTGCCGGGCGTCTCGCTCGGCGAGATCGTGAAGATCGATCGCAAGGACCGATCGCCGGTGCCGGCGGAGGTCGTCGGCTTCTCGGGCGAGCAGGCCGTGCTGCTGCCGCTCGGCGAGCTCGCGGGCGTCGCCGCGGCGAGCGCGGTGTGGCGGACCGGCGCGCCGCTGTCGATCACGTGCGGCGACGACCTGCTCGGGCGCGTGCTCGACGGCACCGGTGCGCCGATCGACGGTGGCCCGGCGCTGACCGGCGAGGCGTGGGCGGTCGATCGGCCCGCGCCCCCCGCGCTGTCGCGACCCGCGATCACCGCACCGCTGCCGACCGGCGTGCGCGTGATCGACACGCTGCTCACGCTCGGGCGCGGTCAGCGGATCGGCCTGTTCGCGGCGGCGGGCGTCGGCAAGTCCACGCTGCTCGGACAGATCGCGCGCGGCGCGACGGCCGACGTGATCGTGCTGTGTCAGGTCGGCGAGCGCGGTCGCGAGCTTCCCGAGCTGCTCGGCGAGGAGCTCGCGGCCTCGCGCGCGCGCACGGTCGTGGTGTGCGCGACGAGCGATGCGCCGCCCCTCGTGCGCGTGCGGGCGATCCACGTCGCGACCGCGATCGCGGAGTGGTTCCGCGATCGGCGAGGCGCGTCGGTGCTGCTCGTGTGCGACTCGCTCACGCGCGTGGCGCGCGCGCAGCGCGAGGTCGGGCTCTCCGCCGGCGAGCCGCCGGCGCGGCACGGCTATCCGCCGAGCGTGTTCGCGCTGCTGCCCCGGCTCGTCGAGCGAACCGGCGCGACGCCGGCGGGCGTGATCACCGCGATCTACACCGTGCTCGTCGCCGGCAACGACATGGACGAGCCGATCGCCGACGAGGTGCGCGGTCTCCTCGACGGACACGTCATCCTCGATCGCCGGCTCGCGTCGCGCGGGCACTTCCCGCCGGTCGATGTCGTCGCGAGCACGTCGCGCCTCATGCACCGCGTGATCGATCCACGCCACGCGGACGCCGCCGCGGCGCTGCGCGCGACGCTCGCGATCTATGAAGAGCACCGCGATCTCGTCACGCTCGGCGCGTATCAGCGAGGACGCGATGCGTCGATCGATGCCGCGATCGACGCGTTCCCCGCGATCGAGCGCCTCCTGCGGCAGCGCCGCGAGGAGTCCGCCGAGTGGGAGAGCTCGCTGGAGAAGCTGCTGACACTCGCTGCTCTCCGCTAACCCATCGGGGAGATTCGCCCCGGGGGTTCCCCTCAGCGATGCGTCGGCGCAGCAGGGTGTGCGCTTCTAGGTCATGTTCTTCGCGCGAGCGCGCATACACTTCGAACCAGCTTTCGCCTGGTTGCCTTGAAATCGGACGGCGATCCAGGCGAAACGATTGATGGCGCAGGCCTTGCTGAAGCCGGCGGTGCCGTGCGGCGCCGTCCAAACAAAGCCACCAATCCCATGACCCCCATCGGCCCGGTGCCGTTCGTCGGAAGGCAGACGGAGCTCGCCGAGCTCCGGCAGCACCTGGCGCTCGTGTCGCTGGTGTCGATCCACGGCGCCCTCGGCTCGGGCAAGACGCGCCTGGTCGGCGAGCTCGCCCCGCTGCTCGGCGCACCGTGCACCGTGATCGAGTGCCACCCCGGCGACCGTGCGAGCGCGCTCCGCGCCCGTGCGGAGCGCGCGTTGC
>JAEUJX010000252.1 GCA_016794545.1 Myxococcales bacterium | reverse complement strand
CGCTGCCGCTGCCGCTGCCGCTGCCGCTGCCGCTGCCCGATCCGGTCGGCGGCTGCTCGCGTTTCCCCCCGCACGCGACACCGAGGACCAGCAGCGCCCACGCGACCGATCGGCGGTTCCTCACGGACGGATAGCTTTCACCCGCGGCACAGCGACTCGAACCCATCCGGGACCGTCATGAACAAAGAGTACTTCCAGGCAAACGCCCGGGTCTCAAAAACGTGGATCATCTCGATTGGTCGCGCGCTCCCCGCACGCTCGACGAGGCGGAGCTCTCGTACCGGCGGCCGCCGGATGCACCGATGCTCGCGATCGCGTTCCAGCGGCCCACCGGGCGTGTCGAGGCGTTCGTCCAGTGGCACCCGGGTAACGTCGTGGAGTGGGCCTTCGAGTGGGCCTTCCTGGTTCCGGACCACCGCCGAGTCGAGACGATGGAGGCGATCACGGCCCTCAACGTGATCCTGCACGTCGGCCGGTTCGACTACGACGTCCCGAACCACCGCATCGTGTTCCGCGCGTTCCACGTCGCGCGCGACCAGGCGATGAGCGCGGCGCAGGTGCACTTCTTCATCTCCAGCGGGTTGTTCGCGTTCGACAATCTCTACCTGCCGCTCCAGGACGTCTGTCTGCGCGATGCCAATCCGCTGACGGCTGCCTACGCGCTGCAGCGCGTGCTCGAAGAGCAGGTCGAGGCGCTGGTGTCCTCGGAGACGTGAGCTCGACGCCCGCGTTGACCGAGAACGGCCCGTTGCGAGGTCCCGGATCGGTTCTCAGCGGATGCCGCCGGCCATCTTGACCCACTTGCTCGGATCACCGACCTGCGGGCGCTGGCCGCCGCGCACGAGGTAGCGCACGCCGTGCGAGAGGCCGTCGAGCGTCAGCGGGTACATCGCGAACACGCTCGCGATCACCTCGATCGTCGTGCCGGGCCAGAACCGCTCGGGCTCCGGGTTGAACCAGGCGGCGCTGCGGAAGTGCGCCGCGAGCCGGCGCAGCCACTCGTGGCCGGAGGCGCGCGCCTGCGCGTAGAGGTACATCGAGCCACCCGGATCGAGGAGCTCGGCCGGGTGCATCAGCGCGTCGCCGACGAGCACGAGCTTCTCGTCGCGATCGGAGTGCTGGAGGAGGTCGGTGACCTGGACGGGCCTTCTGAACTCCGCGTCCTCGTAGACCGCGTTGTAGACGCAGTTGTGGAAGTAGTAGCTGCGAAACTTCGCGAACCGGCCCGACCGCGACGCCGCCGTGAACAGGCGGCTCATCAGCTCGCTGTGCGGATCCATCGAGCCGCCGACGTCCATCAGCAGCAGGACCTTGACGCGGTTGCGGCGCGGCGGCCGGAACACGACCTCGATCTCGCCGGCGTTCTTGCAGGTCTTGTCGATCGTCTCGTCGAGATCGAGCTCCTCGATCGCGCCCTCGCGCCCGAGCTTGCGCAGCCCGCGCAGCGCCACGTCGATCTGCCGGACGTCGAGCACGACGTCGCGGCGATACTCCTTGAACCGCCGCTCGTCGGCGACCGCCATCGCGCTGCGGCCACCGCCGCCGCCGACGCGCATCGCGTTCGGGTTCTTGCCGCCGGTGCCGAACGGGCTCGTGCCTCCGGTGCCGACCCAGCGGTTGCCGCCGTCGTGGCGCTCCTTCTGCTCCTTCAGGCGCTGGGCGAACAGCTCGCGCAGCTTCTCGAGGTCGAGGCCCTCGAGCGCCTTCCGCTGCTCCGCGGTCAGCGCATCGAACGCCTTCGGATCGTTCAGCCACTCGAGCAGCTGCTCGGTCAGCTTCAGCGCCTCGGGGTAGATGTCCTTGAAGTACGCGAGGAACGCCTCGTCGTAGGCGTCGTACAGCGCGATGTCCTTCACGCACAGCGTGCGCGCGAGCCGGTAGAACCCGTCGAGCGAGCTCTCGTGGAGGCCCATCGCCATGGCCTCCATCAGCGCCATCCACTCGTGCGTCGACACGGGGACCTTGCGCGCGCGCAGCTCGAACAGGAAGTCGATCAGCATCCGGCTGCGACCTAGGCCTTGGCCCGCTTCCCCACCAGCTCGACGTCCTGCTCGGTCTTGAGCAGCGTGCCGAGGAACGGGATGCCGCCGGAGACGCGCGCCAGATCGACGCCCGCCTTCTTGAGCGCGAGGATCCAGTCGACCAGCTCGGACGTCGACGGCTTCTTGCGCAGCTTCGGCGTGGCGCGGAGGCCGAAGAACACCTCGAGCGCGTTGTCGAGCACCTTGTCGGTGATGTCGGGGTGGTGCACGCGCACGATCTCCGCCATCAGCTCGCGATTGGGGAACTGGATGTAGTGGAACACGCAGCGCCGCAGGAACGCGTCGGGCAGCTCCTTCTCGTTGTTGCTCGTGATGATCACGACCGGCCGCTCGACAGCCGCGATCTCCTTGCCGGTCTCGTCGATGCGGAACTTCATCGCGTCGAGCTCGTGCAGGAGGTCGTTCGGGAACTCGAGGTCGGCCTTGTCGATCTCGTCGATCAGGAGGACCACGCGCGACGGCGCGGCGAGCGCCTCGCCGAGCGGGCCGAGCTTGATGTACTTCGCGATGTCGCGGACGTCGACCTGGTCGCCGAACCGGCTGTCGTGGAGACGCGCCACGGTGTCGTAGACGTAGAGGCCGTCCCGGGCCTTGGTCGTCGACTTCACGTGCCAGCGGATCAGCGGCATGCCGAGCGCGAGCGCGAGGTTCTCGGCGAGCAGGGTCTTGCCCGTGCCGGGCTCGCCGCGGACGAGCAGCGGGCGCGCGAGCGCGACGGCGACGTTGACCGCGTGCTTGAGCTCCTCGCTCGCGATGTAGCTGGCGGTCCCCTGGAACTGATCGAACGCTTCGGACATCCCCGTGACCTTAGCGCGTTTCGCCGAAACCGTCAGCCCTGACTGATTCTTCGGGGAGACGGATTGCCTCCCCCGGTCGGCGGCACGCGACGCCCAAGCTCGCGAAACCTCCTGGAGCGGGCGTGGCACCGGTGGTGCAGCCGGTTCAGCGCCATGTGCTTCGAACCTCTCGATGACGACACGCTCGTGACCGCCACCGGCGGGCAGATCCTGCGCAGCCGCACCGCGGTCGACGACCGCCTGACACAGCAGCTGACGACGCTCCAGTCGACGATCGAGGACTACGCGTCGGCGCGGATCACGAACCAGTCCAGGCAGCAGCAGCAGACCACCATGATGATGCTGATGGCGATGCTGCGCCGCTGATCGCGGCTACCCGACGTCAGGGCCGGACCGGGCCGGCAAACGTCAGCCCTTCTTGCGGCCCTGGAAGTAGCCGTCGGCGACGCCGTACAGCCAGGTCGCGGCGTAGACGAGCCCTGCCGCGGAGCCGAGCAGCGGCAACGCGCCGAGGAAGCTCGAGCCGGCGACCACGGCGACGGCGAACACGCCGATCGCCTTCTCGGTCTCGCCGTTCACGAGCTGACCGGAGCCCGGAATGAACGCGCTGCACACGGCGGAGAACACGCCGGCGCCCTCGTTCTTCCCGCCACCGCGTCGAACCAGTGCCTTGCTCATCATCTGGTTATGACACGTAGGCGAGCGCCGTGATCAACGCGGCGACGATCACCGCGATGCCGGCGAAGAAGAACGGTGCCTCGCGACGCGCGAGGCGGTGACGCTGAGTAACCGATTCGTAGGTAGACATGCCCGAACGCAAAGCATCCGGCGTGCCGGTCCCGGGCAGAGCGGTTTCGGGCCGTTACGTATGTCCGCGGTCCGGCTGCGCGGACACTGTCCGGACAGCTGGACACGGAAGCCGAACCGTTGCGCCGGCTTGCCAGCGCGACCGGTGCGACGCCGCAGGGCATGCCGCACCCTCGACGCGAGGAATGCGTGCATCGGCTGCGCCCGCCGTCCTCAGAACGACGTCGAGAACCCGAGCATCAGGAGGATGTAGTGGCTCTTGAACGCGCCTTGGTTGTAGGGGTTCTCGGTCTGGAACGCCGGCTGGATCAGCGGGTTCGTCGGATCGGGCCCCTGGCGCTGGTCGAGCGGCCGATCGACACCGGTGCCCGCGCAGCCCGCCGTGCCCGCGGCCGCGGTCGGGTTGCAGTCGCTGCCGTTCGCGGCGGCGCCCGGGTTCTCGTTCGTGCCCTCGAGCACGACGCCGAAGCCCGCGTTGAGCTGCCACTTCTTCGCCTTGTACGCGCCGCCGACCGCGAGCGTGGTCCGCGCCGCGCCGTCGAGGTTCGCGCGCAGCCAGCCTTCCTTCGCCGCGCGCGTGTCGTAGGCGATGCCGCCGCGCACGATCACCTCGTTCGGCGCGATGCCCTCGCCGAGCGGGAAGTGCCAGCTGCCTCCGAGCCGGAACGAGAACGTGTCCTGGAGGCCGTAGTTGAGGAAGTTCTTCTCGAGCGGCTGCGCGAAGTCCTGCGGGTTGCCGGCCGCGTCGTTGTTGTAGAGACCCGAGTCGATCACGACCTTGTACTGCTGCGGGCTCGTGCAGTCCGGATCCTTCAGCGAGCCATCGGCGTTGTGCTCGCAGCTCGCGCCCCAGTTCTCCCAGTTGATGTTGACCTCGATGTCGCCCTTCAGCGTGTCGTTCGGGCCGAGGAACTTGTAGCGCCCGCCGATCGTCGCGTTCTGCGGCAGCTCGAGCGAGATGCACGCCTTCTGCTTCTCGAACGTGCCGCCCGTCGCGCACGACACCATGTCGTCGGGGATCGGGCCGAGCGACGTGTTGCGCGACACGCCCGGGCCCTTGATGCTCTGCGCCGTGCCCTTCGCACGGATGATGAACGGCGAGTTGTAGACCGCGCCGACCTCGATGTTCGGTGTCGGGCGGTACGTCGCGCCGATGCCAAACGCCGGGATGAAGCCATCGCTCACCTCGGCCGTGAACAGGCTGTCCTGCGCGACGCTCTCGGTCACGTTGACCGGCGTGCCCCACACCGCGACCTGGCTCTTGGTCTCGAGGTTGCCGGCGGTGAACCGCGCGCCGACGTCGAGCTCGGGGAGGATGCGATAGCTCGCCGCGATCGTCGGCAGGAGCAGCTTGGACTCCTGCTTCAGCACGTCGTAGCGCGTCGGCGGAGGCGCGACGGCGTTCGGATCGAGGCCGTTCGCGACGCTCGGGAACTGGTAGCCCTGACTCATGTCGCGGAACGGATAGCCGGTCGGCGCGTAGAGCCCCGCGGCGATCCGCAGCCCGCACACCTTGCCCATCAGGTCCGAGACCACCGCGACGACCGGGATCGGCTGGAACTTGCCGATCCCGAGCGGCGGCTTCGGGTCGTTCTCGACGGTCTGGTACGGCTGCCCCTCGTAGGCCGCGGTCAGATCGGGCGCGTCGTCGTAGGTCCCGCGCCGCGTGAACTCCATGAAGTAGCGGACGAACGCGGTCGAGATCGTGATCGTCCAGCCGTTGGTCTTCGCGAGACCGGCGGGGTTGACGGAGAGCGCCTCGCCGTCGTCGGTGGACGCGACCGCCGCGCCCGCGCGCGACGACGACGTCGCCCCGGAGCCGGGAAGGAACAGACCTCCCGCGCCGGCGGCCTGGGGAACGAGCAGAGAACCGACGATCAGGAGCCCACCCAGCTTCATCGCCGGTGAACGTAACCCGATTCTTAGAACCAGGTCGAGGCGCCGAGCATGAACAGGAGGTAGTAGCTCGAGTAGCTGCCGCGGGACACGGGCGATTCGATCTGGGCCGCGGGCACGAGGATCGGGTTGATCGGGTCCGGGCCCTGGCGCCCATCGCTGCCGACCGGGTTCTCGACGCCGTCGGCGTTGCAGCCGAGCTTGGTCTTGTCCTTCTCGACGACATTGCACGTGCCCGGGTTCGACGGCGAGCCCTCGAGGATCACGCCAAAGCCGGCGTCGACCTTCCAGCGCTTCGCCTTGTACCCGGCGCCCGCCGTGATCGTGGTGCGGGCGGCGCCATCGAGGTCGGCGCGCAGCCAGCCCTCCTTGGCCGCGCGCGTGTCGTACGCGAGGCCGCCGCGGAACGTCAGCGTGTCGTCGCCCATCGCGAGGTCGTAGCTGCCGCCGAGCCGCGCCGAGAACGTGTCCTCGAGGCCGTGCGCGATCTCGGTGTCCTTGATCGCGAGGTTCGGCGTGCCGTTGAGATAGACCTGCGCGTCGGCGACGACCCGGTACGTGCTGACGCGTTCGGCGCTCCAGTTCTCCCAGGCCACGTTCAGCTCGACGTCGCCCTTCTGCTTGCCGTCCGCGCCGATGAACTTGTAGCGGCCACCGAGCGAGGCGTGCTGGGGCAGCGACAGCTCCACGCACACCTTCTGGACCTGCACCGTGCCACCGGTCGCGCAGCGCTCGTTGCCGGGCTCGATCGGCCCGATCGTGATCGGCATGCCGTTCAGGCCGACGTTCGGACCGACCTCGTTGGTCGCGTCGCCCTTCGCGCTGATCGACGCCTCGGACGTGTACTGCGCGCCGATCTCGAGGTTCGGCGTGGGGCGGTACGCGACGCCACCGCCGAACACGGGGACGAAGTTGTCCCTCGCATCGACGCTGAAGATCGCGTCCTCCTTCACGAACTCGACGGTGTTGGCGGGGTTGCCCCACAGCGTCACCGTCGACTTCAGGTGCGCGTTGCCGAACGAGAACCGCGCGCCGACGTCGAGCTCGGGGAGGATCCGGTAGCTCGCCGCGATCGACGGCAGGAGCACCGCGGCCTCCTGCTTCACGATGTCGTAGCGCGCGGGGTTCGGCGCCTCGTTGAAGTCGCCGTTGAACGCGTACTTCCGGCACCCGCTGGGCGTCTGCGTGCACAGGTCGCGGAACGGATAGGCGTTCGGCGCGTAGAGGCCCGCGGCGACGCGCAGGTCCGGGACGAGGCCACCGAGGTCGCTCACGACCGCGATGACCGGCACCGGCTGGAAGCCGCCGAAGCCCAGCGCGAGATCCGGATCGTTCTCCACCGTCGGGAACGCCTGGCCCTCGTACGGCAGCGCCTCCGTCGAGATGTCGTCGTACGTGCCGCGACGGGTGAACTCCATCGCGTACTTGATGATCGCCATCGACAGCGTGATCGTCGTGCCCTTGGTCTTCGCGAGACCGGCCGGGTTGACGCTGAGCGCCTCGCCGTCGTCGGCCGACGCCACCGCCGCACCGGCGCGCGACGTCGAGACCGCGCCGGAGCCCGGCACGAACAACCCACCCGCGTGCGCCTGCGGTGCTGCGAGACCCACGAGACTGACAGCGGCCACCCAACGAAGCTTCATAGCGGGCGCGAAGGTACCCCGGCCTTGCGACGCTCCACCAGCCCGAGATGGGTCAACAGGATGGCGATCGCCGCCGGCGTGACCCCGCTGATCCGCGACGCCTGCCCGACACTGCGCGGCCGGATCGCCTCGAGCTTCTCGATCACCTCCGCCGAGAGCCCGGGGATGTCCTGGTAGGCGAGCTCGTCGGGCAGCCGCACGTGCTCGGCCTTCGCCATCCGCACCGCCTCGCTCTCCTGCCGCCGCAGGTAGCCCGCGTAGGTGATCTCGACCTCGAGCCGCTCGAGGGCCTCGGGGCTCGCGTCGCTCGGGGCGAGACCGCCCGCCGCCGCGATCGCCTCCACGGCACGCCAGTCGAGCTCCGGCCGCTTGAGCAGCTCCGCGAGCGACGCCCGCCGCCCGACGATCAACGCCGAGCCCCGCGCCGCGAGCTGCGCGTTGACCGCGTCGGTCCCCGTTACCGAGGCGCGCTCGGCGCGCTCGTGGGCGGCGGCGAGCTCGCTCCGCCACGCCTCGTACTCCCGCCACCGCTCGTCGGAGACGAGGCCGAGCCGGCGGCCGATCGGCAGCAGGCGGTCGACGGTGTTGTCCTCGCGGAGCAGGAGGCGGAACTCGGCGCGCGACGTCATCATGCGATACGGCTCGGTCGTGCCGCGCGTCGTGAGGTCATCGACGAGCACCCCGCCGTATGCCTGATCGCGCCGCAGGATCAGCGGCTCGCGGTCGCCCGGGCCAAAGCCGAGCGCGAGCGCCGCGTTGATGCCGGCGAGCAGGCCCTGGATCGCCGCCTCCTCGTAGCCGCTCGTCCCGTTGATCTGCCCCGCGTGATAGAGGCCGCCGCAGCGCCGCGTCTCGAGCGTCGGCAGCACCTCGCGCGGATCGATGAAGTCGTACTCGACCGCGTAGCCCGCGCGCGTCATCTCCGCGCGCTCGAGCCCGGGGATGGTGCGCAGGAACGCGAGCTGGACATCGTAGGGCAACGAGGTCGAGATGCCGTTGGGATAGACCTCGGCGGAGTCGAGCCCCTCCGGCTCCAGGTAGATCTGGTGGCGCTCCTTGTCCGCGAACCGGACGATCTTGTCCTCGATGCTCGGGCAGTAGCGCGGCCCGCGGCCCGCGATGTCCTTGCGGTACAGCGGCGAGCGCGGCAGGCCCTCGCGGATCGCGGCGTGCGTGCGCTCGTTGGTGTACGTGATCCAGCACGGCAGCTGCGGCAGCGGCGGCGCGTTCGGCGTCCGCGACCACGCGAACATCGGCGGCGGATCGTCGCCGGGCTGCAGCTCGAGCGAGGAGACGTCGATCGTCTTGCGATCGATCCGGCACGGCGTGCCCGTCTTGAGCCGCGCGAGCGGGAAGCCGAGCTGCTCGAGGGAGCCCGACAGCGCCATCGCCGGCCCCTCCCCCGCCCGCCCGCCCGCCGCGCGCGCCTCGCCGACGAAGATCGCGCCGCGCAGGAACGTGCCGGTCGTGAGGATCACGGCCTTCGCGCGGTAGCGCACGCCCATCGTGGTCACGACGCCCGCGACGCGGCGCCGGCCACCCGCCGGCTCCTCGACGACGCCGAGCTGCGCGACCTCGCCCTGGCGCAGCGCGAGGCGCTCGCAGCGCTCCAGCCTCCCGCGCATCTCGTCGCGGTAGCGCCGCTTGTCGGCCTGCGCGCGCGTCGAGCGGACCGCCGGTCCCTTGCTCGCGTTGAGGCGGCGGAACTGGATGCCGGTCGCGTCGATCACGCTCGCCATCTCGCCGCCGAGCGCGTCGATCTCCTTGACGAGGTGGCCCTTCGCGACGCCGCCGATCGCCGGGTTGCACGACATCTGCGCGACCATCTCGAGCGAGCCGGTCAGCACGAGCACGCGCGCGCCGAGCCGCGCCGCGGCGAGCGACGCCTCGCACCCGGCATGGCCGGCGCCGACGACGATCACGTCGTAGTCGTCGGGGTAGTCGAACGGGGTCACGGCGCGGGGCTTGTACCATCCGCCGGCGGCGCCGGCTCGGCGTTTTCCGTCCCCGTCTCCCCGGAGCCCTTCGGCGCCCGGCCCTCGCCGCACGTCGGATCGCCGTGCGGCTTGTGCGGCGCGAACTTGTACACGTCGAGCGTGGCCTCGACCACGAGCTCGCTCGGGTGCGAGCCGTCGGGCGCCTTGCCGTGATCCCAGCCGATGCCCTTCACGCGGGTCGAGCCGCACGGGTCGTGCAGGCCGCGCGCGACCTGGGCGTACTTCGCCTTCAGCGCGTCGAGCTCGTCGAAGCTGCACACGCCGGGGTGGCCGCACTCGAACGTGAACGTCGAGTACGCGCTCTTCGTCGCCGTGCCGATCTCGCGCACGTCGAGCTGCGCCGACACCCCGTCCTTGGCCGACGCGCGGAGCCGGATCGGGTGCTGCCCCGGCGGGAGGTCGACGTAGAAGCAGACCTCGGCCTTCTCGGGCGTCTTGTAGAGGACGGTGTCGCCGGGGAGGCTCGCCCACAGCTGCTGGCTCGACGACAGCTTGATCTCGAACCGCTTGCGCCCGCCGTCGGGCGTGCCCGGGTCGTGCTGGGCGTCGGCGCACGTACAGTGGTCGTACTCGCACAGGGGCCCGGCCAGCGTGCCGGTGGTCCGCGGCGGGGGGGTCGGGCCGATCTGGATCTGCTTCCCGCCGCCGCCGCCGCAGGCCGCCACGAGGGTGATCGCGAGGATCCTGTTCATCGGATGGTTATCGCACGGGCAACCTTGCCCCTGGCACGCCGGTCCAACGGATGTTAAGGATCCGACCGGCCCTATCCCCATGATCTCCCAGCGCGTTCTCGTCGTCGTCACGTCGATCGCCCTCTCGGCCTTCGCCGCCGTCGCCTGCGGCGGCAAGAGCGGTGGCGGCGCCGTCGAGTACTCGGTCTCGGCGCAGAAGAACTACGACAAGGGCCTGAAGGAGCTCGACAACAAGGACTGGATCGCCGCGTCGAAGTACTTCGGCTTCATCAAGTCCCGCTTCCCGTACTCGAAGTACGCCGTCCTCGCCGAGCTCCGCCTCGCCGACGCCGAGTTCGGCGCCGAGCAGTACCTCGAGGCGATCGACAGCTACCGGCTGTTCATCAAGTTCCATCCGACGCACGAGATGGTCGCGAACGGCTACGCGACGTTCCGCATCGGCGAGGCCTACTACAAGCAGCTCGCCGGCGACTTCTGGATGTTCCCGCCGAGCTACGAGAAGGACCAGTCCGCCACCGAGGACGCCGCGACCGAGCTGAAGTCGTTCCTCGACAAGTACCCGGACTCGCCTTACCGCCCCAAGGCCAAGGAGATCCTCGTGAAGGTCGGCAAGCGGCTCGCCGATCACGAGTGGTACGTCGCCCGCTACTACTGGGATCGCGGCAAGCCGATGGCCACCGTGATCCGCCTGCGCCGCCTGCTCGAGCGCTACCGCGGCGTCGGCTACGACGAGGAAGCGCTCTGGCTCCTCGGCCGCGCCTACGTCGCCGTCGCGATGAACGACCGCGCGCGCGGCGTGTGGACCGAGCTCGTCGAGAAGTACCCGAAGAGCGGCCGCGCTGGCGACGCGAAGTCCGCGCTCGGCGGCCTCCGCAAGTAACCGGCGCGCTGCCCGCGCTACCGCGCGAGAACAGAACAGCGCCGACTATCCGCGCGGCAGCGCGCTACCCGGCCGCGGGCCGTTCTCGTCGTTGACCATGCGGATGTAGAGCTTCGCGCTCTTGTTGTTCGGATCGACCGCGAGCACGTGCTGCCACTCCGCGATCGCCTCGGCCTTCCTGCCGAGCGAGAACAGCGTGACGCCGAGGTGGATGCGGGCCGGGATGAAGTCGGGACGCAGGCGCTTCGCGTGCTCGAACTCGGCGACGGCGGCGTGGAACACGCCCATGTCGCGGTAGACGTTGCCGAGCTGCACGCGGAGATCGGCGAACTCGGGGCACAGGTCGAGGGCCTTCGAGTACTCGCGGACGCTCTCGTCGAACATGGCGAGGCCGGCGTACGCGCGGCCGAGGTCGGCGTGCATGTTGGCGAGCTTGCCGCGCGCGAAGCGGTCGAGCGCGTTCGGCTGGCCGACCGACGCGGAGACCGCGCGCGTGTAGACCTCGCGAGCCTTGTCGTACTTGCCGCGGTCGTTGTAGGTGACGGACAGGTTGAGCGCGGCCTCGGTGTAGCGCGGGTTCAGGCGCAGCGCGTTCTCGAACGCCTCCTCGGCGTCCTGGAAGCGGCCCTGCGCGTGATAGATGACGCCGAGCATGTTGTAGAGGTCGGGGAACGATGGCCGCGCGCCCGCCGCCTCGGCCAGGAACGGCTCGGCCTGCTCGTACTCGCCGGCGTTGTAGTGCTCGCGGCCGAGCGCGATCAGCTGCTCCACGCGGTCCGCGCTCATCGAGAGTCAGGATACCCGATCGTCACTTCGGAGTGGCGAGGACGAACGCGTAGTCATTCATCGGCTGGGCGAGCACCTCCGACGACTCGACGTCGAGGACGGGCCGCACCGACACCGTCGCCGTCACACCGCGCCGCTTCATGCGGCCGACGATCGCGGAGTCGTGGCAGTGCCCATTGCCGGCGAGGATCACGACGTGTCCGGTCGGATTCGCGGACAGCCACTTCACCGCGCCGTCGGCCATCGTCTCGTCCCAGATCACCTGCACGGTGTAGATCTGCTCCGCGCTCGGCATCGGCGGCGGCGGTGGCGCACCGTGCGGGGACTCGGCCGGCGGCTCCTCCTCGGGTTTCTTCGAGTGCGCGGCCACGCCGCCCATCGAGTCCATGAGCGCGTCGAACCAGGCGCGGTGCCGCGCGTCCTTCAGATCGAGCTCGGGCACCTGCGCGCGCTCGTCGGGGGACAGGGCGTCCATGCCCTTGCGCGACACCTTCTTCGTCAGCTCGCGCGGCGCGTTGAGCGCGAGCAGCTGGCCGCCCGCGGCGACCGCGGCGTCGAGCGTCGGCCCGTAGAAGCCGTAGTCGTACCCCCAGCGCTCCTCCCAGCCGACACGCGCGCGGAGCGCGGCCGCGTCGATGCGCTTCGCGGCGTAGTCGTCGAGCGGGCCCTGAAACGGGCGCTGCACCATCTCGAGCCCGAGCGCGATGCGGTCACCCGGCGGCTTCTTCGCGGCGAGCTGCTTCACGATCTCGAGCTGCGCCCAGTGGTGGTGCGGGTTCGAGTGGTCCTCGCCGATGCACACCGCCTTGGCCTGCTCGAGCGCCTGGTAGAACGCCGCCGTGTCGACCTGGCGCCCGGTGCGCGCGTCGACGATCTGGTACGGCAGCGCCGCGGCCTCGATGCCGCCCTTGGGGACCGCCGCCTTCGCGCCGCGCGGCTTGCCGCCGTAGCTGCCGGCGCAGCCGAGGATCGCCAGTGCGAGAACGGCCAGCACGCGCGGCGGGGACATGCAGAGATGGTAACACCCCACCCGTGCTGCCGTTCCTCACAGCTGATCTCCCGGGCACCGGCGGCGTCCTGCGGTCGCGAGACGAGGACTTCGTCGTCGACGAGGAGCTGCCGTATCCGGCCTCGGGGTCCGGCGAGCACGTGTTCGTGCGCATCGAGAAGCGCGGGCTGACCACGCGGTTCGCCGCGGCGCAGATCGCGGCGGCGCTCGGCATCGCCGAGCGCGACATCGGCATCGCCGGCATGAAGGACCGCCACGCCGTGACGCGCCAGTGGCTCTCGTTGCCTCCGCCCGTCACGCCCGAGGCGGCGAGCGCGCTCGCGCTCGACGGCATCACGGTCCTCGAGGCCGTGCGCCACGGGCACAAGCTCCGCACCGGGCACGTGCGGCGAAACCGGTTCGTGCTGCGCGTGCGCGGCGCGGCGCCGGGGTCGGCCGAGCGCGCGCGCGCGATCCTCGACGCGCTCGCCCGCGCCCCCGGCGCGCCGAACTGGTACGGCGAGCAGCGGTTCGGGCGCGACGGCGACAACGCGGCGAAGGGGCGCGCGCTGCTCGCGACCGGCAAGCGGTCGCGCGACAAGAAGCTCGATCGCCTGTTCGTCTCGGCGTTGCAGAGCGAGCTGTTCAACGCGTGGCTCGCCGCGCGGCTGGCCGACGGCCTCTACCGCGCGGTGCTCGCCGGCGATGTCTGTCACAAGAAGGGCGGCGGCATGTTCACGAGCGACGATCCGGCGACCGACGAGGCGCGCCTGGTCGCCGGCGAGCTGGTCGTGACCGGGCCGATGTTCGGCGACAAGATGCGGCGCCCGGCCGAGGGCTCCGCGGCCGCCGAGCGCGAGGCGGCCGTGCTCGCGGCGGCGGGCCTGACGGCGGACTCGTTCGCGCCGGTGCGCGCGCTCGCCGAGGGGACGCGCCGCGATGCCGCGATCGAGGTCGCGGACGGGTGCGTCACCGCGGGCGACCCGGCGGCCGACGGTGAGACCTACGAGGTCGCGTTCGCGTTGCCCGGCGGTGCCTATGCCACGGCGGTCATGCGCGAGGTGATGAAGACCGTGCCGCAGCGGGTCGACGAGGCCCCAGGCGTCGCGTAACACTTCCGGCGATGGATCTGGCCAGTGCGTTTGTCGACTTCGCCCAGCTCGGTGCGAACTGGGTCCTCTGGCTGCTGATCGCGCTCTCCGTGATCTCGGTCGGCGTGATGATCGACCGGTGGCTGTGGTTCCGCGGGCGCGACACGGACACCGACGTGTTCACGCGCGAGCTGCGCGGCGCGTTCCTGCGCGGCGAGGTCGAGCGGCTCGAGACCAAGTACAAGAACGACCCGGCGATCCCCATTCAAGTCTCGCTGCGCGGCCTCCAGGAGAAAGACCGCGGCCCCGAGGCCGTCGCCGAGGCGATGCACGGCGAGCGCGCCCGGTGGCGGCGGGGCGCCGATCGCAACCTCATGATCCTCGGCACGCTCGGCAACAACGTCCCGTTCATCGGCCTGTTCGGCACCGTGCTCGGCGTGATCAGCGCGTTCCAGAACCTGACGATCAAGAGCGCCGACGCCGAGCAGCAGACGCTGCGCGCGATCGCCGAGGCGCTCGTCGCCACTGCGGTCGGTCTGCTCGTCGCCATCCCTGCCGTCATCGCGTTCAACACCTTCTCGCGCAAGGTGAAGCTGCTCATGGGCGGCGCCGACGAGTGCGCGCACACGGTCCTGTCGCTGATCCACGGGGCGAAGGCCGGCGAGCCGGCGAAGGCCGACGACGAGAAGCAGGCGGAGAAGGCCGCGGAGACCGACTGATGGCGGGCGGCTCGCTCTACCAGGACGACGATCAGGGCGCGATCACGGACATCAACGTGACGCCGTTCGTCGACGTCGTGCTCGTCATCCTCGTCGTGTTCATCGTCACCGCGAAGCTGATCGTCGCGCGCGGCGTCGAGATCGACAAGCCGAAGGCGGCGACCGGCGGCGAGGTCCAGAGCACGCTGCGCGTCTCGGTCACCGAGAAGGGCGACCTCTACGTCAACGGCGACCGCTTCACCGACGACGCGGCCGCGGTCGCGCGGATCAAGCAGATCGCGGCGACCACGTCCAAGCCCAAGGCGATCATCGCCGGCTCGCGCGTCGGGCCGTACGGCAACGTGATGCGGGCCATCGACCTCGTGCAGCAGGCCGGCGTGACGGCGATCGCGCTCGAGAACGAGCGACCGTAGGTGCAACGCCCACCTCGGGCCCCCGAGACGAAGTTTGCCGCCGGCTACCCTGCCGATACCTGACGGCGGTGGCGCTACCCTCGTCTTGACCTAGTAACGTGGGTCGAACCTACTTTTCGGGAGGAGCTTGAGCATGAACAAGATCGTGATCGCGTCGTTTCTCGTCGTAGCCGTGGCCGCCTGTGGCGAGGACGAGCCGGACAAGGGGACCGTGAACACGACCAGCGCGAAGGCGTCGGTCGAGAACGTCGGCAAGGTCAACAGCTCGATGGCGTCGAGCAACGGTGCGAACGCGGCCTCGGCGGTGCAGGCGATGACCCAGGCGGGTCAGTCGATCGTCACGCCGTCCGGCCAGCCGTCCCGGCTCGTCGGCCTCCTGCCCGAGACCTTCCCGCGCCCCGACCTGTCGAGCGCCGTCAGCGGCACCGCGGAGTGCACGCCGACGAGCTGCACGTTCACGAACTACGGCGACGACGCGACGTCGGCGTCGTGGAAGATCAACGGCACGATCACGAAGAGCGGTGACACGACGACGTTCGATCTCGACTACGACGTCACCTCGGCCGGCACGTCGCTCAAGTGGCAGATCGACGGCAACCTCACGGTCACCGCGACGAGCATCGACGGCAGCGTCCACAGCCACGGCGTCACGAACGTGACCGGTGGCACGGGCGGCGCGCCCGGCCAGGTCAACGTCACGTGGGACACCGATGTCGACTACCAGGCGATCGTGCTCGACGCCCAGGGCTGCGCGACGGGCGGCTCCGTGCACGCGGTCGTCTCGTACGATGTCGATGCCGGCGGCCAGAGCGGCGGGGCGTTCAAGGTGCAGGGCACGGCGGCGTTCGGTCCCGCGTGCGGCCAGGTCACTGCGAAGTAAGTTTCATCTGCTAGGCTAGGCGCGGTGCGCTGGGATTCGCCGTTCGTGCTCGCGACCGCTGGCACGATCGCGATCCACCTCGCGCTGATCACGGCGGGGGACGCGTTCGTCGCGTACAACCCGCCGAAGAAGCCCCAGGCGGCGCCGCGCATCGAGGTGGTCGACATCGAGGTGCCGCCGGTCGTCAAGCCGCCACCGCCCCCGGTGGTCAAGCCGCCGGAGGTGACCCCGCCGACCCCCGAGCCGCCAGTCGAGCAGAAGCGGACGGTGGCGCGGACCCAGGTCCGCCCACAGGTCCGCGCGACCGAGCCGCCGCCGCCGGAGACCCCGCTGGCGCCGCCCGCGCCGGATACTCCCGAGGGCGGCGAGCAGGTCGTCCAGATGGAGAACATCGCCCCGTCGGCCACCGGCGTCGGCGTCGCGGTGGGGCGGAGAACCTCCGAGCGCGTGGGGCGCGGCGGCACGGGCGGAGGCACGGGCACGGGCTCCGGGGACGGCGAGGCGCCGCCTCCCCCGCCCCGGTCGGTCGCGACGATCAAGAAGCGCGCGATGCCCAAGGGGGACTACAGCTACTGGTCCGCGGGCAAGGACTACCCGCCCGAGGCGCGCCAGCTCGGCATCGAGGGCAAGATCCTGGTGCGGCTCGTCGTCGACGAGACCGGCAAGGTCCGCTCGACGACCCTGGTCTCGAAGCTCGGCCACGGGCTCGACGAGCTCGCGCTCGCCCGGGCGAAGGACCTCCAGTTCGACCCGGCGATCGACACCGACGGAAACCCGGTCTCGTCGGTGGTCGTCTGGACGTTCGACATGACCTTACCTAAGTAAGCAGATCGCTATCCAAGGGGTACCCGAGAGTCTTTCGGGCCCGCGAGCATCGGGCGTACAATGTCCGCAATGCGCACTCCATGGGGGATCGGCGCTGCTCTCGCGCTCGCGATCGTCGCCAGCACGAGCCCAGCCCGAGCACAGTCCGCCGATCCGCCGCCGTTCGACTCGGCGATCGATGTCCAGACATTCAACTACGCGATCGGCCCGAAGTCGTTCTTCACGGTCTCCGACGGCGACGTCGCGGCGAAGAAGCAGCTTGCGATCGACGCGCTGATCACGTATCTGACGCGGCCGTTCACGGTCTACAACGTCGACCCGGCCGATCCGAACATGGTCGGCACGGAACGCACGCAGGTCGTGAAGAGCGTCGCGGCCATGCAGATCACGGGCGCGTACGGGATCAGCGACAAGCTGCAGGTCGGTGCGCGGCTCCCGGTGATCTTCCAGCTCGAGGGCGAAGGCCTCACGCCGGAGACCGGCCGGCCCGCGATGAACGGGCTCTCGGTGACGGGGCTCGGGGACATCGATGTCGAGGCCAAGTACCGGCTGTATCGCAAGGACAAGCTGAAGA
>JAEUJX010000251.1 GCA_016794545.1 Myxococcales bacterium | reverse complement strand
AGTTCGTCAGGATCGAGCCATCGGCCCCGACGACGACGCCCGAGCCACCGCCCCGCGGACGCAGGCGGCCGTCGACCAGATCCGCGGCGACCACCATCACCGTGGAGTCGAACGCGCGCGCGACGGCGTTCGGGTAGGTGCGGTCCGACAGCGTGCGCGTCTGCGGCACGAGCGGCAAGCCGGTCTGCGTCGGCACGCGCAGCGACGGTGCGACGACGCTCTCCATGCGATCGAGCTCGGCCTCGTTGCCGTACAGCGTGATGACGTAGATCTGGTCGCGATCGATCGTCGCGTACTCGACGGCGTGATCGACGCGCGGGACGTCGCCCTTCTCGCCGACGTGCGCGTAGCGGAACTCGGTGCGCAGCCAGTCGTGGCCCGCGATCGACTTCACCGCGGAGTCCTCGAGCGTGTACAGCTCGCCCCAGCGGGTGCGGCGGTCGAGCTCGAGGCCGGTCACGATGTTGCTCCACGCCGGCTTCTTGTCGATCAGCACCTCCATGCGGGCGGACGGATCGAGCGACGACGTGAACTCGACGTGATAGAGGCTCGGCGGCTTCGTCGGGGCGCCGCCGAGGTCGTGCACGATGCGCGGCGAGTACGCGGGCACGGGCAGCGGCTGGAGCCACGCCTTCGAGTGCTCGAACACGAGGCCGCGCTCCGAGAACATCGCGGTCGGCGGCGTGACGAGCCCGCGGTGAATGCGCGCCGCCACGATGATCATCACGAACGCGAGCACCAGCACGAGGATGTCGTGCCGGTGGTAGTGCGTGCGCAGCTCGGCGAGGTCGGTCTTCGCGCGCTGGCGCAGCTTCTGGATCGCCGCGGCCGCGATCTGGACCGGATCGAACTCCTCCTCGCCCTCGTCGGGGACGGCCGGCTCCTGCGCGGGCTGCGCCGCGGGCCCCGCGTCGGCAGGTCGCGGGATCCCCTGTGCGCTCGGACGCGCCGGAGGCTGCGCGGGGCTCGCCGGCGTCGTCGCCGGCGGATTCGTGGGGGTGCGGCCCGGATGACTCGGCGCGCGGCCCGGCTGGCTCGGTGCGCGGTCGCGCTCGCTCGGCGGGGCCGGAGCGGCGGCGCTCTGCTGCTCGCCCGCGGCCTGGGCCTCGGCCTGCGCGGCGACGTCCTCGGCGAGCGCACGGAGGATCCGATCGCGGGCCATCCGGACCGTCGTCATCGGATCGCTGCCGTCGGGCGAGAGCGGCGGCGCCGTCGGCTCGGGAGGCGGCGCCGGTGCGACGACCGACGGATCGGCGCCCTCGGCGACGGCGCGGCTGCGCGCGCGGGCGGCCTCGATCGCGGCGCCGGCCGCGGCGGCAGCGACGATCGCGGCCCCGCCGGCGGACTCGATGTCACCGACGATCTCGCCGACGATGCGCGCGGCCTCGAGCGCGGCGGCCTTCGGATCGGGCATCGCCACGGCGACCGGCGGGGGCGGAGCGGGGGCGGGTTCCACCGGAGCGGTGGCGGCGGCCGCGGGCGGGGCGGTCGGTTCGCTGTCCGCGAATGGCCACTCGGGAGAGGGCATGTTCTCGCCCGGCTCGACGGACCGCGCGCGGGGGAACCGGGGCGCGGGCGCGGGCGGCAGGACCGCCGACGCCGGCTCTACGGCCGGCGCGGTGCGCGG
>JAEUJX010000241.1 GCA_016794545.1 Myxococcales bacterium | reverse complement strand
GGGCACCCGAGCATCGTCTCGGGCTTCTACACGATCGAGCTCGACGAGCAGCTGCGGTTCTTCATGGAGTTCGTGCCGGGCCGGAGCCTCGCGCAGTGGCTGCGCGCGGAGCGCCGGCTGTCGCTCGCCGAGGCGCTCGATCAGGCGATCCAGCTCGCTGCGGGGATGGAATACGTGCACGCACGCGGGCTCGTCCACCGTGACATCAAACCAGCGAACTGCCTGATCATGGAGGATCGCACGCTGCGGATCACTGACTTCGGGTTGTCGGGCCGCGCCGATCATCAGACCGGCGGTGGCGCGGCGGGCACGCCGTCGTACATGGCGCCCGAGCAGTGGCGCTCGCTCGGCGATGCGGGTCCGCCTGCCGACATCTACGCGATCGGCGCGACGCTGTTCGAGATGCTCACCGGGGAGCTGCCGTTCGGGAGCGAGCGCGCGGCGTGGGACCGGTATCGCGATCGCGTTCCACCGCCGGTGCAGCGCGTGCTCGCCGCGGAGTCGCCGCTGCCGGAGATGGTGCTCCGGCTGTTCCACGAGCACGTCGCGCCGCTCCGCTGCGGCGAGCTCGGCGCGGCCGTGCCCGAGGAGATCGAGGCGACGATCGCGGCGTGCATGGCGAAGGCGCCAGCGGCGCGCCCGACCGCCGGCCAGCTCCGCGAGCACCTGCTCGCCTGCCACGCGCGGCACGTCGGCGGCTATCCACGCGAGCTGCCGACCTCGCTCGCGCCGAGCCAGATCGGCGAGAACAACCGCGCGGTGAGCTACTTCGTGATGGGCGAGACCACGAAGGCGAGAGCGATCCTGGACGAGATCCTCGCCGCAGACGCGACCGCGTTGTTCCCGTGGATCAACCGCGCCGCGCTCTCGCTCGCCGCGACCACGCTCGAACCCACCACCGCCGCCGAGGAGCTCGCGCACTTCGTGTTGCCCGCACATCCGGAGATGGAAGCGGATCACGACGTCGCGTCGTTCCGCGCCGCGCTCGCGGGTCACTACGTCGCGCACGCCGCGCCGGTCATCGCGCTCGCGGCCTCGGCTGGCGCGCTCGCGTCCGTGACCTCGACCGGCGAGGTCGCGACGTGGCGCGGCACCGACGAGCAGCCGCGGCGGTTGTTGACGCTCCCCGACGCGGCGGGCGTCGCGTTCGTCCCGGGCGGGATCGCGGTCGCCGCAGGGCCGCTGATCGCGATCATCGGCGACGGGGGCCGGCACGAGAACGTCCCGGCGCCGGGCCACCTCACGGCGCTCGCGAGCGCGGGCCCTCGGCTCGTCGGCGGCGATGCCGACGGTGGCGTGACGGTGTGGTGGACCGATCGCGGCGACAGCCGGGCGATGCGCGGGCTCGGGGCGATGGTGCGCGCCGTGGCCGCGTGCCCGTCGTCGGAGCTGATCGCCGCCGCGAGCCTCGACGGCGGGTTCGCGGTGTGGGACGCGGCGCGCGGAGCAGCGCCGCTGCTCGTCGACCCGGCCGGTTGCCTCTCGGCGTACGTGAGCGGCGCGTGGGGCGTCGCGCTCGGCGGCGGCAGCGACGGCGTGATCCGGATCTGGGAGCTCGGTTCGCGCCAGCTGATCGGGACCCTCGCCGGTCACGAGCGTGCGGTCACCGGGCTGGCGTTCGCCGACGACGGCACGCTGCTCAGCGCGAGCAGCGACGGCACGCTCCGCGCGTGGGACGTGCGCACGCGCCGTCAGGTGCGATCGTGGGCGATCCACCACGCGCCGATCCGCGCGCTCTGCGTCGAGCGCGGAACGATCGCGGTCACGGCAGGCAACGATCAGGCGGTGCGGCGCGTCGAGCTCCGGCGCGAGCGCGCCGAGCCGCGGATGGTGGTGCGCCGCGATACGTCCGCGCTCGAGCGGCGGCGTCGGCTCGACGAGCGCGATCGCGTGATCGCCCGGATCCGCGCCGGCGACATGGCCGCGCTCGCCGACGCCGCCGCGCTCCACCGCCGGGCGCCCGAGTTGGCGCGCGACGACGCGCTCCGCGAGGCCGAGCACGCCGGTGCGGCGGCGTTCGGCGTGCCGTTCGGCGTGCGCAGCGCGTACACGCGGTGGACGCGGCGCCTGCCGTGGCCGGCGCGCTCGCTCGCGCTGCACCCCACGGGGGCCGGGCTGGCGGTCTCCGGCGACAGCGGAGACGAGAGCGTGATCCAGCTGTGGGATGCGAGCGGCGTCCAGCGCGCCGCACTCCAGCTCCCGCGCGTGCTGGCGATGGCGTGGACGCGGGACGGGAGCGCCGTGCTCGCCGCCTGCCTCGACACCAAGGTCCGCCGGCTCGCCGCGCCGTCGCTCGCGCTGGCGTGGACCGGCGACTGGGCGTCACGGGGCGCGCTGCGCGACGTGGCCTGCGGTCGCGGCGCCGAGATCGTCGGATCGGGGTGGTCGCGATCGTTCGTGCGATCGTCGCTGCAGGCGACGGGCACGATCCGGACATGGGCCGCGGCCGGCGACGACTCCAGCTCGAGCGAGCTCGATCGTCTCGGCGACGAGATCGTCGCGATCTCGACGAGTCACGACGGAGCGCTCGTCGCGGGTGCGCGTGACAACGGCGCGGTCTCGATCTGGGACCTCGCGACGCGGCGCCGGATCGGCGGCGAGCTCGCGCACGGCGGCGAGGTCGCGAGCCTCGCGTTCTCGCGCGATGGCCGTCGCGTGATCGCGGCGAGCAAGGACGGCGCGTGGTCGTGCTGGAACGTCACGACCGGCCTGCTGTACGCGCGCGGCGCGCACGCCGGAGGACTGGCGCGCGCACGGCTATGGGCCGGCGATCGGTTCGTCGTGACCGCGGGCCTCGACGGCACCACGCGGCTCTGGGATCGGGCGCGCGCGGCCGTCGTCGGTACGCTGCACGGGCATCGCGGCGCGGTGCTGTGCGATGTCGGTCCCGGGCGCGAGCTCGTCACCGCCGGAGACGATGGCCTGCTCCACCTGTGGAGTGTCGAGCTCGACTGGCTGCTGGGCGCCGACGCCATCGCCGACGCCACGCTCGCGCTCACGGGCGTCGCGTCGCGCGCGTGGACCGCGTCGTCGAACGCTGTCGATCAGGCGCGTGACGTGTGGACCGACGTCGAGCGCGCGCGGGGCCTCGCGGCGAGCTGGCCGCGCGAATGGAACGAGCTCCGCGAGCGGGTCGCTCGGATCGCGAGCGGGCGATGACCGCGTTCGCGATCGCCGGCGTCGTGCACCCGGGGCTGAGCCGCCCGAGCAACGAGGATCGCGTGGTGATCGACGCCGCGCACGGGCTCGCCGTGGTCGCCGACGGCATGGGCGGCGAGCTCGGGGGCGAGCGCGCGGCGGAAGATGTCTCGGCGACGATCGCGCGCACCGTCGCGAACGGCGGCGAGCTCGCCGCCGCGTTCGAGGCAGCGCGCGGCGCGCTCGCGGCGCACGGCGACGATCCGGGAATCGAGCGGCCGGGCGCGACGCTCGCCGCGCTCCGGATCCGGCCGGAGCGCGGCGACGTCGAGATCGGCCACGCCGGCGACGTCCGCGTGTACGTGCTGCGGCGCGCCGGCGCCCCGTCGCTCGTGTCGCCCGCACCGCGCTACTGTCCGCCGCACGCTCTCGCCTCCGGGGCGACACTCGCGTGCGTGACCCGCGACCACACGTCGATCTGCGAGCTCGTCGAACGCGGGCATGTCGAGCCCGCAGCGGCGGCGGGCCATCCGCTGCGCAGCCGGGTCAGCCGCGCGATCGGCCGCGCCGACGCACGCGAGGAGCTCCAGGTGCTCGCGCTGGCCGCCGGTGACCGGCTGCTCGTGTGCTCCGACGGTCTGTGGTCGGGAGTCGACCCGGCTGCGATCGCGGCAGTGCTCGACCAGGCACCGACGGCCGAGCTCGCGTGCGAACAGTTGCTCGCGGCCGCCCTCGCCGCCGGTGGCGCGGATAACATCGGGATCGCGGTCGTCTCCTGGGGGCAGCCATGAAGGTCCAGTTACGCGTCGTCGATGGCCCGGACGTCGGGCGTACGTTCACGTTCGAGACCCGCGATCGGTTCCTGATCGGTCGCGCGCCGACCGCGCACTTCCAGATCACCGATCCGTTCTTCTCGCGCCATCACCTGATGCTCGAGGTGAACCCGCCGAACGTGCTGCTCCAGGACCTGCAGAGCACGAACGGCAGCTTCGTCAACGACGTGCGCGCGGCCGCGCCGGTCGCGCTCCGCCACGGCGATACCGTCGGTGGTGGAAAGACGCGCATCCAGCTCGCGATCGAGGAACCCGCGCCGGTCGCACCACAGCCGCCGCCTCGTGCGGCGCCGGGCGCGCCGCCCGGCAAGCTCGATCTGTCTCGCGTGCTGGGCGCCGCGGACCCCAACGAGAAGGTCCCGATCCGCTGCCTGCGGTGCGGCGCGAGGGCAGCAAACGAGGTGCCCCGCGCTCGCGCCGAGAACATGGCGTACTTCTGCGACGCCTGTCAGGTCGCGCTGCTCGCCGAGCCCAAGCTGCTCCCCGGCTA
>JAEUJX010000227.1 GCA_016794545.1 Myxococcales bacterium | reverse complement strand
GTCGCCGCGTGCGCCGAGCACGGCACGCACTACTGCGACCTCACCGGCGAGCCGCAGTGGATGCGCCGGATGATCGACGCACACGACGCGCGTGCGAAGCAGAGCGGCGCGCGCATCGTCCACACCTGCGGCTTCGACTCGATCCCGAGCGACCTCGGCTGCTGGGCCGCGCAGCAGGAGTTCCTCAAGGCGTACGGCGTGCCCGCCACCTCGGTCACCGCGCTCTACGGCGAATCGAGTGGCGCCGTATCCGGCGGCACCGTCGCCAGCGGCATCCAGACCGCCGTCGAAGCCGGCGCCGATCGCTCGGTCAGCAAGAACCTCGCGAACCCGTACGGCCTCGATCCCGATCCGTACGACCCGCGCCGCCCGCCCTCCCCCGACGAGCGCGGCATCGGCTGGGACAGCCGGCTCAAGATGTTCACGCTCCCGTTCCTCATGGCCGGCATCAACACGCGCGTCGTGCGCCGCTCGCACGCGCTGTCGGGCTTCCCGTGGGGGGACGACTTCGTCTACCGCGAGGTCATGTCGGCTCCCGGATCGCCCGGGGGCCTCGTCCGCGCGCTCGCGTTCACCGCGGGCATGGGTGCGATCGCGTTCGCGCTGAAGCGCCCGCGCCTGCGCGACATGCTGCAGAAGCGCGCCCCCAAGCCCGGCGAGGGGCCGACTCCCGAGCAGCGCGCGAACGGCCACTGGAAGGTCCGCTTCGTCGCCGAAGGCGCGAATCACCGGCTCGTGTACGTCGCCGCGGATGCGCACGGCGATCCGGGCTACGCGTCGACCGCGAAGATGCTCGGCGAGAGCGCGCTGTGCCTCGCACAGGACCCGCTGACATCGCCTGGCGGAGTCACGACGCCATCGGTCGCCATGGGGCCGTTCCTCCTCGACCGGCTGCGTCGTGCCGGCTTGACGTTCGAAGTCGCCGGCTGATCCACAAGCCGGCCGCTGGCCTCGCGATCGGTCGAGCGTCCAAGGGCGCGAACGCCCTTGTCCCAGGGGCTGGCATTCGCGCTGCACCTCCTCGCGACATGCAGTCTCACGCCGGCTACAGCGGTAGCCACGCGGAGGTCGTCAGCATCAGCACCTGATGACCAGGCAACAGTTCCGGATCACGGTTGGTGAGACCGTGGTCTGGAGGATGGCTGGCCGGCCCGGGTAATTCTGCCCGGGCCGGTTTTTTTTGGTGCGGGAACGTCAGCTCGGACGGAGCACCGCGCCCGAGGCCTCCGCGGACGCATGCTTGGTGGCCTCGTCGTAGTGCGCCCAGCACACCGGCGCGTACGACTCGTCGGCGCCGAGCTGGATCTGCGGACCGCGCACCGTCGGCGTGCCGTTGACGAACCGCAGGTTGCAGATCGCCTTCTTCGCGCAGTACTGGCAGGTGACCTTCACTTCCTCGATGCGATCCGCGAGCTCCATGAGCCGCTGCGCCCCGGGGAACAGCCGCGTACGAAAGTCCGTCCGCAGGCCGTAGCAGATCACGGGCACGCCCGGATCGACGGTGATACGGCGGAGGTCCTCGATGACCTGCGGTGGCAGGAACTGCGCTTCGTCGACCAGCACGCAGTCGAGCCCCGCGAAGTCGCGCGGGTCGAGCGTGGTGTCCTCGTCGATCATCAGGTCCGCGTCGGCCTCGAGGCCGGCGCGGGAGGCGATCTTGGCCGTGCCGAACCGCACGTCCAGCCGCGGCTTCATCAGCATCACGCGCTTGCCCTGCTTGCGGTAGTTGTGTGCCACCGCGAGCAGGTTGAGGGACTTCGCGGAGTCCATCGTGCCGTACCGGAAGTAGAGCTTCGCCACGGCGCCGACCGTAGATCCTGGGTATGACAAGTCATGCGCACCGCAGTCACCGTCGCGCTCCTGCTCGCCGCTCCCGCTCCCGCCCTCGCCGACAAGGGGCCGGCCTACCAGATCTTCGAGGACTCCGCGCTCGGCATGACGCTGCCGCCGAAGAAGATCCTGCTCGGCGACAAGGGCATGGATCGGACCCTGAACGATTGCATCACGGGCGCGCCCGCCGCCAGCGCCTCCGCGCTGTACTGGCTCGAGGTCGGCAAGGCCGGCAACGTCACCGCGGCGAAGGTCCGCGGCACTGGATCGAGCTCGCTCGACAGCTGCCTCGCCGGTGGCCTCAAGAAGGCGTCGATCACCGAGAAGCTGCCCGGCGCGATCGTGATCGTCGGCCGGCTCGACGTGCTCGACAAGAACAAGGGCGATGGCCGGTTCCTGGTCTCGCCGAAGGTCTCCGAGGTCGCGGTGCTCCTCGACGCCAAGGGTGGGCCCTGGCAGCTCGGCACCAGGCGGATGGCGTACACGGACAACCGCGCCGCTGACATCTCCGCCGCGCTCGATGGCCAGGTCACCGCGCTCAACGCCTGCGCGGCGAAGCGGCCGGCCTCCGCGGGCGACGTCGATCTCGTCGCGTGGCTCGACGGTGGCAAGCCGCTCGTCCGCAGCGCCGGCGACTCCGCCTACGACACCTGCGTCGCCACCGCGCTGTGGTCCGTCAAGCTGCCGACCTCCCAGTCGGCGATCTGGATGGAGCTCTCGCTGAAGAAGGCCGCGGAGCCACTCGCGCCGCGCACCGACAAGGCGTCGCTGTCGAAGGAGCAGGCGCTGAAGGACGCGCTGACCACGGCGGTGCGCGCGCGCTCGGCGTCTCTCCTCGATTGCACCGACGGCAAGAAGGCGACGCTCGCGAAGGTCACCGTCGCGCTCGCCGGCGGCAAGGCCACGATCAAGGCGGTCGCGACCGGTGACGCCGCCGCGGACTCGTGCGTGAAGACGAAGTTCGGCGCGGTCTCGATCAAGTCGGCGGCGCCGGACGACAAGCTCGACCTCGAGGTCGAGATCGTCCCCGCTCAGTAAGCGCCGAGGAAGTCGACGACCAGCACGCTCGCCGCGCCGACCATGCCGGCGGCGGGGATCGTGAAGATCCAGGCGTAGATGATGCGCGTCGCGACGCCCCAGCGGATGCCGCGCGCGTTCGCCACGGAGCCGACGCCGACGATCGCGCCGGTGATGGTGTGCGTCGTCGAGACCGGGATCTTGAGATACGTCGCGAGGAACAGCGTGATCGCACCGGCGACCTCGGCGCAGAAGCCGCCGACCGGCTTCAGGTGCGTCAGGCCCATGCCCATCGTCTTGACGATGCGCCAGCCGCCGATCGCGGTGCCGAACGCCATCGCCGAGTACGAGGCGACGAAGATCCAGTAGGGGGCCGGATCCTTCGGGCCCAGCATGCCGCCGGCGATCATCACCGCCCAGATCACGCCCGCGGTCTTCTGCGCGTCGTTGCCGCCGTGGCCGATCGAGTACAGCCCGGCCGAGATCAGCTGACCGACACGGAAGATCCGGTCGACCTTCTGGGGCCGGAACTTCCGGAACACCCAGTACACGATGAACATGATCATGCTGCCGAGGAACAGACCGATCAGCGGGGCGAGCGGGATGAAGTAGAGCGTCTTCGCGATCGCCGGGAGCTGCAGGGTGTCCACTCCGCCGTACGCGATGCCCGCGCCGGACAGGCCGCCGATCAGCGCGTGCGACGACGACGACGGCAGACCGAGCCACCATGTGAGCAGGTTCCACACGATCGCGCCGAACAGGCCGCAGATCACGACCCACACGAACGCGGTGCTCGAGTGCTCGATGTGGATCGTCTTCGCGATCGTGTCGGCGACGCCCTGATGGAACACGAACAGCGCGATGAAGTTGGCCAGCGCGGCCCACAGGACAGCCGCTCGCGGCGTGAGGACGCGGGTGGACACCACGGTCGCGATCGAGTTCGCGGCATCGTGAAAGCCGTTGATCACGTCGAAGACGAGGGCCGCTCCGATCGTGATGATGACGATCGCGTGTACGTCCATGGCTCAGGCGTGCTCGAGGATCACGCCCTCGATGATGTTCGCGACGTCCTCGCAGCGGTCGGAGGCGTTCTCGAGGTTCTCGTAGACCTCTTTCCACTTGATGACGGTGATCGGATCCTTCTCCTCCTTGAACAGCCGCGCCACGGAGCGGCGGAGGATGGCGTCGGCCTCGTTCTCGAGGCGGTTGATGTCGATGCAGAGCTTGATCGTGGCCTGCGGATCCTTGAGGTCGCGGAGCCCCCGGACCGCCTGCTCGACCTGCAGCGCGGAGCGGTGCAGCGCATCGGACAGGTCGCGCACGTCCGAGGTCATGTTCGTCAGCTCGTAGAGCTCGATGCGCTCGGCGGCCGCCTCGACGAAGTCCATGATGTCGTCCATCCGCGTGATCAGGCGGTGGATCGAGTCACGGTCGATCGGGGTGATGAACGTCTTGTGCAGCGCCTCGACACAGCGGTGCGTGATCGTGTCGGTCTCGTGCTCGATATCCGAGATCCGCCGGCACTTCGCGGGGATGTTGGCGCCCGTGGTGACGAGCGACAGGAACTCCTTCGTGCCCTCGATGGTCAGCGATGCGTGCTGTTCGAAGAAGTCGAAGAAGCTGGTCTCGCGGGGGAGGAAACGACCAAACATGCAGCCTCCTGCCTCAGGCAAGTAACATGCCTGCGATCAACCCGTCACAGAACGACCTGGGAATTTCTGGGCGATTCTTCCGTGCGGTTTGTCACCGTCCCGTCACAGAGAGCAGGTCGCCCGTCCGCAAGAACGCGACGACGAGCGCCTGCGCGCGCGGGTCGTTCATGATCCAGGTGTGCGTCGCGTCGACCTCGGCGAACGCCGCCATCCCGGGGAGCACGGTCTCCTCCACGGCGACCGTGCCGTCGTTCGGCGTGTCCTTCGAGAACCGGCGCCCCATCGTCCAGCTCGTGACGTTGGTCAGCGCGAGGCTCCTCGTGCCGGCGATCACCGCGAACGGCGCCGGCGGCGCGGGCCACGTCGAGCCGTCGGCGAGCTCCGCGCCCGCGGGACCGTAGTACCAGCGGAACACGGGGTTTCGGACGAGCCCCGCCGCGAGCTGGCTGCCGCGGTTCGGCGGCGCGAGCATCGCGATGCGGCCCCAGCGGATCCGCGGGTCGTGCAGGTGGCGCACGATCACGCCGCCCATCGAGTGAGTCACCGCGCAGACCGTGCGCTCTCCCGCCTGCTCCACGATCCACTCGGCGATCTCTCCCGCGAGCTCCGACAGCGAGTGACGCCGCGACGGGTACGTGCGGCTGATCGTGTCGAAGCCGGCGCCGCGCAGGGCCCGGCCCAGGCGCGCCATCGATCCCTGCCCGCGCGCGAGCCCGTGAAGCAGCACGACCAGGGGCGCCGTCACGGCTCCCGGGCCTCGGCGGCGTCCTTGTCGTACTCGGCGTCGAGGTCCGCGTTGCGGCGCGCGCGCGAGTCCTCCTCGCCGTGCTCGAGGAGGCGGTCGGGATGGTCCGGCGGGAACAGCGCCTCCACGTGCGCCGGCTTCACCTCGGTGACAGTCCGGATCACGTCCTCGGCGAGCGTATAGCGCTCCGCGCGCAGCTTCAGCACCTCCTTGCGAAACGCGAGCCGGCGGAACAGCGCGGCGAACCCGCGCCGCACGAGCCGCAGGCGATCGAGCACGCGCAGCGTCGCCCAGCCGGACGCGGGCAGCACGATCGCGGCGAGCAGGGCCCAGGAGAACCCGGCCTTCGACCACAGGATGCCGACGCACACGCCGTACGACAGCAGCACGAGCAGCATCCCGACGAGCAGCTTGGTCGTCGCGACGACGTCCTTGCGGGGCGTCAGCCGCGGCCCGGCGATCCGCGCGAACGCGAACGTCGGGATGTGGAACGGTGCCCCCGGCGCCGACAGCGGGAGCCAGAACGCGACCAGCGCGAGGTGCCGCACCACGCGGCCGACGATCTCGAGCTTGGACAGATCGCGCGCGAGCTCGCGATCCGTGATGCCGAGCTCGTCGAGCTTCTGCTGGTACGCGCGCACCCGCGCCATCAGCGCGAGCACCTTGGGCTCCTGCGCGACCTGCCCGTAGTACGCGTTGAACCGCCGCGCGAGCTCGACACGGTCCTCGATCGAGATCTCCTGCGGCTGATAGAGCCGCCGCACGACGTCGAGCGCCCGCACCGTCTCCCAGTCGGGCGCGTTGATCGTGAGGCGGCGCAGCGCACCCTCGATGTCGGCGGTCACCGCGGTCACCGCCGGCTTCTCCGTGCCGCGGCCCGGCTCGATCACGATCGGCGGGCCGTACTGGACGAGCACGCGGCTGCGGAACCGCTTCGGATGGATGAACGTCATGCCGCACGGCACGATCGTGATCGGCCGTCCCGCCTGATCCGCGCCGCCGAGCGCGAGCCGTGCCGCGCCGGTCTTCAGCTTCGCGAGCTGGCTCTCGTCGTGGGACAGCCCCTCGGGGAAGATCCCGATGGTCCCGCCGCCGGCGAGGACGGAGAACATCGCGCCGAACGCCTTGTCGTTCGTGCTCGCGCGCTCGGCGGCATCGCGCACCGGGCCGGCCTCGACCTGGCCGCCGTCCTTCTCCTCCTTGCGCGCGACCGGCACCGCGCCGAGCCCGCGCAACAGCGCGCGCATGATCCGGCCCTTGAACAGCGTGTCCTTCGCGGCGAAGTGCACCTTCCGGCCGCAGGTCGTGATGATCAGGATCGGATCGATCAGCGAGTTCGGATGATTCCCGCAGAACAGCACCGGTCCCTCCGCCGGGACGTGCTCGAGCCCCGCGACCTCGACCTGGCGAAAGAACACCCGCGTGACCACGCGGAGGAACCACGCCAGGATCCGATACGCCACGTCCCATCATCGCACTCTATACTCGTGGGGTGTCAGACGATGGGCAGTGGCGCCTGCGGGCACTCGCCGAGTCGGCGCCCGTGTTCGCCGAGGCGGTCACCGATCTTCCGCGCCTGCTCCGCGTCGTGGGACAGCGGTTCTGCGAGATCGTCGGCGACGCCTCGAACATCCGCCTGATCGAGGACGACCAGCTCGTCCCGGTCGCGACCTATCACGCCGATCCGCAGGTGCAGCAGTACCTGCAGGAGCTCCACGACGCGACGCCGCTGAAGGTCGGCGAGGGCATCTCGGGCCAGGTGCTCGCCACCGGCGAGCCGTACTTCATGCCCCAGCTCGACCTCGAGACGCTGCGCCAGCGGATCGCGCCTCGGTTCATGCCGATCTTCGAGACGATCGGCGTGACCGGCATGATCGTGGTGCGGCTTCGCGCGCGCGGCATCAACCTCGGTTACCTCTCGCTGTTCCGCACCGGCCACGCACGCGGCCCGTACACGAGCGACGACCTGCTGCTCGTGCAGGACCTCGCCGACCGTGCAGCGCTCGCGATCGACAACAGCCGCATCCTCGATGGCCTCGAGAAGCGCGTCGCCGAGCGCACGACGGAGCTCGAGGCCGCGAACCGCGAGCTCGAGGCGTTCGCGTTCTCGGTCTCCCACGACCTGCGCGCGCCCCTGCGCGCGATCGACGCGTTCTCGCGGATGCTCGAGGAGGACCACCGAGCTCACCTCGATGACGAGGCCCGGCGCAAGCTCGACCTGATCCGCCGGAACGCGCAGCAGATGGGCCGGCTGATCGAGGATCTCCTGCGGCTCTCCCGCCTCGGCCACCGCGCGATCCAGCCACTGACCGAGGTCGACATGCGCGAGCTCGTCGAGACCGTCATCGCGGGGATCCGCGCCGCCAACCCGGCGCTCGCGATCGACCTGCGCCTCGGTGACCTCCCGCCCGCGGTCGGCAATGTCGAGCTGCTCCGCCAGGTGTGGATCAACCTCCTCGACAACGCGGTGAAGTACTCGCGCCGGCGCGCCGTCGCGATCGTCGAGGTCTCCGGTCAGCGTGACGCCGGCGAGGTGCGTTACACCGTGACCGACCACGGCACGGGCTTCGATCCCGCGCACGCCGGCAAGCTGTTCGGCGTGTTCGAGCGCCTCCACTCCGAAAGCGAGTTCGAAGGCACGGGCATCGGGCTCGCGCTGGTTCATCGCATCGTGTCCCGACACGGCGGGCACGTCTGGGCGGAAGGCCGCCCCGAGCGAGGCGCGACGTTCGGCTTCGGGCTGCCGCAGCGCGGCTCCCGCTAGTTGAGGTCGGCGCGTCGCGTGCGCCAGTCGACGAACAGCTGGCCGAACCGCGGATCGGCCTGGAGCACCGAGAGGTCGGCGTCGGTCTCCATCTTCTCGCTGTGCTCGTACTCGTGCTCGATCGCCAGCTTCACTTGCTCGAGCGCGCGGTCGATCTGACCGACGGCGGCATAGGCGCACGCGGCCGAGTGATAGATGTACGGGTTCTCGGGCGCGTACGGCTGGCCGCCGTCGGCGAGCTCGACGGCGAGCTTGTAGTCGCCGAGCGCGTGCGCGTGGATACACGCGTTGTTCCACGCCATCACGAGCGCCGTGCGCGCCTCCCCGGTGTCCTTGCGCGGCTCGGGGAGCGAGAGTACGCGGCGCAGGATCTGGAGCGCCTGCGGGCGCTCGACCGCGAAGCTCGCGTTGTACAGGTACGGGACGA
>JAEUJX010000218.1 GCA_016794545.1 Myxococcales bacterium | reverse complement strand
CTCGCCGCGTTCCCCACCAAGGTGCTGTTCCTGCGCGGCGACAAGAACACCGTCTGCACGCTCGAGCAGCAGCAGGCGCTCGCCGCGGAGTACCCGAACGCCGAGGTCATCACGATGACCGACGTCGGCCACGAGATGATCGTCGTGCCGTCGTCGGAGACGAGGTACGAGCGCACGCCCGAGCCGAGCCGCACGAACGGGTCGACCTCGCGGCCGGGCCGCAGGTGCAGATCCGCGGCGATGCCGGCGGCGCCGGTGTACGCGCCGCCGGTGCCGGCCTGCGCGTTCGCGTAGAACGCGAGCGACAGGTTCTTCGCGACGCGCCCGCCGATCGAGAGGTCGACCTGGCCGGCCGAGCCGATCAGATCGCCGGCCTTCATGCCGTCGCCGACGTCGCCGGTCGACGTGGCCGCGCCCAGCCCGATGGAGACCTCGAGGCCGTCGGCGTGGGCAGTGCCGGCGGTGAGGATGGTGACGAGGACGGCGGTGAGTTTCATCATGCCGCGCCTCAGTGCAGCGCGTATGCCGCCGCAACTCCGCGTTCCGCCTCGGGTGTCCGCTGTCCGCGGCTCCGGACAGCTGTCCGCGGGGGTTACGGCCGTCCGGGGAGCCAGACGTCGACGACGGTGCCGCCGCCGTCGCGCGCCGCGAGCGCGATGTGTCCGCCGTGCGCGTCGACGATCTCGCGCGACAGCGCGAGGCCGATGCCGCCGCCCGACTTCTTCGTCGAGTAGAACGGCTGCAGCGCCTTGCGCCGGACCTCCTCCGTCATCCCCGCCCCGCGATCGAGCACCTGCAGGCGCACGCCGCCGTCATGGGGCTCGATGCGCAGCTCGACCGTTCCGCTGCCCGCCTCGTGCGCGTTCTTCACCAGGTTGATCAGCACCTGCTGCAGCTGCGCGCGATCGAACCATCCGGGCTCGTCGGGCACCGCGAGGATCTCGAACGCCTGCAACGCCTGCACGGTCGCGAGGAACGGCCCCCACGCCACCTCCTGCGGCACCGGCTTCGGCAGCCGAGCGAGCCGCGCGAACCCGTCGAGGAAGCTCGTCAGGTGCGCGGCCCTCAGCGAGCGCGCGCTCGGGCGCATCTGGTCGATCAGCCGGCCGTCGAGCATGTGCAACCGGCGCCCCGCGCGGGACGCGAGCTCGTGGTCGTGCGTGACCATCACGATCGTCGTGCCGCCGCGGTTGAGCTCCTCGAGCAGGTCCACGATCGTTCGCGCGGTGAGCGAATCGAGGTTCCCGGTCGGCTCGTCGGCGAGGATCAGGCTCGGCTCGCCGACCGCGGCGCGCGCGATCGCCACGCGCTGCTGCTGCCCACCGGACAGCTGGCGGGGCAGGTGGTGCATGCGCGCGGTGAGCCCGACGCGCCCGAGGATCGCCTCGACCTTCTCGCGGCGCTCGCGGCGCGACAGGCCGCGATAGCGCAGCGGCACGTCGACGTTGTCGTACACGTCGAGGTCCTGCATCAGGTTGAAGCTCTGGAACACGAACCCGATGTGCCGGTTGCGCAGGTCCGCGAGCGCGTCATCCGACAGCCGCGCGGCCGGCGTGCCGTCGATGACGAGGTCGCCGCCGTCGATCGTGTCGAGGAGGCCGGCGACGTTCAGCAGCGTGGTCTTGCCCGATCCGCTCGGGCCCATCACCGCGACGAACTCGCCGCGCTGGACATGCACCGTGACGCCGGCGAGGGCCGTCGTCTCGATCAGGCCGTTGCGGTAGACCTTCTGCACGTCGCGGAGCGCGAGCATCGTGCGCGACTGTAGTGCAGCCGCCGTGCCCGCGTAACCGCGCGGACGTGCGGGTTGTTCGCCCGGACAGGTGTCCGATCGCGCCGGACACCTGTCGCGCCCGGGCCGGGTCGCAGGTTCACGGCTGCGCGGCGGGGCGACCGAGCCGCAGCGTGTTGTGGTAGGCGGCGATCCGCCACGTGCCGCCGTCGTCGACGGCGACGAAGGTCGCGGTCGAGCCGTCGTTCGGAGGCAGCGGCGCGGCCGGTGCGTCCATCGCGACCTGCGCGTGCGCGACGATGACGCCGCCGAGCACGTTCGCCGAGGTGACCTCGAATCGCACCTTGCTGCCGCGGTAGATGCTCCGGAAGATCGCGTCGTGGCCCTTGCCGATCGCGGTCCGCGAGCGGTGGTGGTCACCGCGGATGTCGACGAACGAGGCGTCGGCGGTGAACACCGCGCCGTAGCTCTCGCCGTCGGCGGCGTTCCAGGCGGTCTCGAGGTGGTTGGCGAGGCGGGTGGCGATCTCGGTCGCGTCGACGGTCATGACGGTTTCCTTTCGAGGGTGCGGTGGCGGGTTCGGGGTCGAGGCACAGGAGGACAGGGCGACGGCGGCGAGCAGGCTGCCGACCGCCGCGAGGTGAATGGCGCGGTTCACGGCGCGACCTCCGCGGCGGCGGCCAGCGGCCGGGTCGGGCGCGCGCGCAGCTCGGCGCGCTGCCAGAACGCCTCGAGGACGTCGTTGAACGGAGCGCCGGCGGCCTGGACGGCGTGCGAGCCGGGGACGATGCGGCGCTCGGCGCCGAGCTTCTCGGCGAGCCCGTCGGAGATCTCCTCGTACAGGCGGCGCTCGCCGCCGCTGATCGCGAGGATCGGAAACCCGCCCGCGCGCAGCGCCGCGATCGGGACCTCGGCCTCCCACGGCCAGCGGAAGCTCGACATCCGCGCGGCCCACGCGCGCAGCGGCGGCGGCATCGGCGAGGGCAGGGGGACGGTCGGATCGAGGATCGCGAACACGCCGCGCACGCGCTCGTCGAGATCGGCCGGCGGGTTGCGCGCGAGCTCACCCATCCGCCGCTCGTAGTCGTCGACGCCGGGCTTGCCGCGCGCGATCGCGCTCGAGGCGGCCTCCACCAGCGTCAGCGAGGACACCGCCTCCGGCCGCTGCGCGGCCGCGAACATCGCGACCACGGCGCCGTACGAGTGTCCGACGACGTGGGCGCCGGAGCCGAGCAGCTCCGCGATCGGACCGGCGTGGGCGAGGAAGTCCTCGCCCGCGTCGGACGGGCTCGCGCCGTAGCCGGGACGCGACGGAGCGACGAGGCGCCAGCGCGCCGCGAGCGGGAGCTGTGCCTGCCACGAGGCGAGGCCGCCGGCGCCTCCGCCGTGGACGAACACGACGCGTGGGCCGGTGCCGAGCTCGGCGACGTGCATGTCGCCCGGGCCGCGGCGTTCGAGGACTTCGAGAGTGGTGCTCATGAGATTCTCCTGGAGGTGCATGGGGTAGAGGTCACAGCGAGACAGGTGCCGCGACGGTCAGCGTCGCGATCGACATGACGAGGACGGCGAGGAGCCCGATCGCGAACGCGGCCGTCCGTGGCCGTTCGACGCCGGCGTAGTACGCGCTCGCGTGCGCGACGCGCGCACCGACGAACACGAGGACGGCGCCGTCGACGACGCGCGGCGAGACCCCGATCGCGAGCGCCGCCGCGAGTGCGACGAGGAACGGCACCGCGTTCTCGAGCGTGTTCTGGTGCGCGCGCTGGGCGCGGAACGCGAACGAGCGTGGGCCGTCCTGGATCGCCACGCCGGGGACGTGGCCGCCCCGGCGCGCGGCCGCGGTCGCGACGACGACCTGGGCGATGACGAGGACGGCGAGCGCGGCGAGGCCGTAGGCGGTCGGCGAGCTGACAGCGAGCGTGGACATGAGGTTCTCCTGGGTGGTTGGATGGCGACTAGATGCATTGACAACTAATCGGGCAAGCGAGCAGGCGCCGGCGGGGCCCTCGCCGATCATTCCGTCAGCGCGCGCGCGTTGCGCTCGAGCTGGAGCAGCACGCGGCGGGTGCACTCGAGGTCCGCGGCGGGAATGCCGGCCTCGAGGTTCGTCGCGAGCTCGCGCGCGAGCGGGGTCAGCTTCTCGCGGAGCTTCATCGCCTTGCGCGTCGCGTGGATGCGGCGGCCGCGGGCATCGTCCGGATCGGTCCGGCGCGCGATCAGCCCCTCGCGCTCCATGACATCGAGGATGCGGCTGATCGTGGCCTTGTCCTTCAGCGTCGCCTCGGCGAGCTCGGTCTGCGTCAGCGCGTCCTCCTGCCAGAGGCGGACCAGCACGATCCACTGCTCGGGCGTGACGTCGAGGCCGAGCGTCGCGAACGTCCGGTACATCGCGGTCCGGAACATCTGGTTGATCCGGTAGATCCGGAACCCGAGCGCGCGCTCGAGGACGATGCCGTCGTCGGTGAAGTGGTCGGCCATGCAGGAACTCTAAGCGCACGACCGATGGTTGTCAATACAACAAATCAACGACGGCCGGATCGCGGTCGCGCCGCGGTACGTTCGGCCCCATGAACGTCCTGATCGTGGGCGCGGGCGCGGTGGGGCAGGTCTACGGCCGCCACCTGGCGCTCGGCGGCGCGCACGTCTACTACTTCGTGCGCGAGAAGTACGCCGCCGAGTGCCGGCGCGGCTTCACGTTCTACCCGCTCGACCGCCGGAAGCCCCGCGCGGCTCCCGTGCGGATGTCCGTCGCGCCCGGCGACATCCTCACGCGGCTCGACGAGGTCGAGGCGATCACGTTCGATCAGGTCTACCTGTGCGTCGCGTCTCACCAGCTGCGTGGGCCGTGGCTCGGCGAGCTCGCCGCGGTGATCGGCGACGCCACCGTCGTCTCGCTGCAGCCCGGCAGCGAGGATCGCGACGTCATCCTCGCGGCCGTGCCTGCCGAGCGCCTGGTCTCCGGCATGATCACGGTCATCAGCTATCACGCCCCGCTCGCCGGCGAGACCGTCCCCGAGCCCGGCATGGCGTACTGGTTCCCGCCCCTCCAGCCCGCGCCGTTCTCGGGACCGCGCGTGCGCACGCGCGCCGTCGTCGACGCGCTCCGCGCCGGCAAGCAGCCCGCGAAGGTCCATCGCGACGTGCCCGCGTTCGTGCGCTACCCGTCCGCGCTGCTGATGGTCCTGCTCACCGCGCTCGAGCGCGAGGGCTGGAGCTTCCGCCAGCTCGCCGGCAGCGAGAGCCTGCGCTCG
>JAEUJX010000203.1 GCA_016794545.1 Myxococcales bacterium | reverse complement strand
TCGCGCACGAGATCAACAACCCGGTCAACGCGATCGTGAACACCGTCGGTCCTCTCGAGGAGGCGGTCGGCGACATCGACAGCGCTGACGCGGCCATTCGCAGCGAGGCCGCGAAGGACATGCGCGACATGGTCCGTGTCGTCCAGCGCGGCGCCCAGCGCACGAAGGCGATTGTCACCGCGCTCCACAACTACTCGCGCACCGACGACGAGTCGGTCGTCGACTTCGACGTCGATCGCTCGATCGACGACTCGCTCGAGCTGCTCCGCCACGTGCTGAAGCAGAACGTCACGGTCGTGAAGAAGTTCGGCGCGCCCGGCCGCGTGCGGGGCCACGCCGGTCAGGTCAACCAGGTCCTGATGAACCTCCTCACCAACGCGGCGCAGGCGCTGTCGGGCCGCGACAACGCGACGATCACGATCGAGACCTCCGGCGACGCCGAGCGCGTCGCAGTGAAGATCACGGACAACGGGCCCGGAATCCCGCCCGAGGTGCTGCCGCGGATCTGGGATCCGTTCTTCACGACGAAGGACGTCGGCGAGGGCACCGGCCTCGGCCTGTCGATCGTCCACGAGCTCGTCGAGCGCCACGGCGGCACGATCGGCGTCGAGACCAAGCTCGGCGAGGGCACCACGTTCACCGTCACGCTGCCCCGCCAGTTCGCGGTCACCGAGCGCAAGCGCGCGACGACCGCGTGAGCGCGGCGAGCTACTTGCCGAACCGATACGTCGAGAACGCGCTGTCCATGCGCGTGTCCTGACCGGCCGTGAACGAGCTCATGCAGCTGTCGTCGGTGTAGTCCATGAAGTTCGTGATCGGATCGTCGCCCGGCGCCGAGCACGTGTTGCGGCCCTGCGGGCAGCCGAACGCCGGCGAGGCCTCGGGGGCCGTGTCGCTCACGTAGTCGCCCTTGCCCTTACAGCCGCCCTGGAACGTGTGATAGAGGCCCATCCAGTGACCGACCTCGTGGGTCGCGGTGTCGCCGAGGTTGTACGGCGACGAGCTGCCACCGGGGAGCGACGAGAACAGGACGACGACACCGTCCTGCTTCGGGCGGCGCGCGTAGTCGGACGGGAACGTCGCCCAGCCGAGCAGGCCGTCGCCCATGTTGTTCGTGTAGAAGTTGAGATCGGCGGCGCCGCCCTGGCGCAGCGCGGTCTTCATTGCGGTCTCCGCCGCCGTCCCCGGCGTGGCCGTGTACCAGGTCGCGTTGGTCGTGCGATCGACCGACCTGAGCGCGAAGCTCCAGCCGGTGCCCGCGTACGCCGCGTTGAGCACGTTCATCTGGTCAGTGATCACCGCCGCCGGGAGGTCGCCGTTCTCGATGCCGGTGCCGTTGTTGATCACGTGGAAGTACACGTCGATCACGCCGCCACTCACCTGCGCGCCGCCACCGCCCGGCGCCGCGCTCTGGCGCTCGAGCTTCGCGTGCTCGGCGAGCTCGCTGTCGATCAGCTCGCGCATCGCGATGTCGGGGTGCGAGGTGCCGCACTTGTTGCTCTTGCCGTGCGCCGCGAGATAGCGCTCGAGCTCCTCGTCGCTCGCGAGATCCCGACAGTCGTCGAGCTCGCTCGGCTCGTTCGTGAGGACCTCGCAGACCGCGCGCTCGCGGCCGTCGAGATCACCCGGGCTGTCGTCGTTCGCACAGCCGACCGCAGCCGCGCCGAACATGAGAGACACCGCTACCAGCTCGCGCCAATTCCGCATGCGTTCTTGCTCCCTTTCGAAGGCGCGCGAGCATCGTTCACGCGGCGAGCCACGTTCGATTGGCGAACATCGGGCGGACCTTCGGTAGTTGGCGATGGCTAGCCGAGCAGCCGGTGCGACCGGGATGCGGCAGGCTGGCTAGCCGACTTGCCATCTCCCGGGGGTTTGCCAGATTGTCAGCACGCGTCTTGTGCCTGGACAGTTCGGCACGAAGCGGGTCCGAGACTCGCGGATCCCCTCAATATTTTCAGACGGTTGAGCCGAATACGGACTGGCCTGCGGCTTGTTACTGGAGCGCTGGGTATGTGGAATCAGCCGGCTCATGGTCCGTTCCGTCGCTTCGCGGCGGCGCAGGTCGATGGTGGTGGGTCAGCCGCGTCGGATGAGCCGTCGGAGCTGCGCGGGGATCCCGAGCACGCCGGCATCGTGCTGGTCGTCGATGACGAGGCGGCGATCGTCGAGTCGCTGACCAAGATCTTCCGCCGCGAAGGCCTGACCGTGCTCGCCGCGACCGATGGCTCGGCCGGCCTCGACCTGCTGCGCAAGCACCGCGTCGGCGTGCTGCTGACGGACCTCATGATGCCGCAGACGACCGGCATGGATCTGCTCCGCGCCGCGAAGACGATCGCGCCGGAGACCGAGGTCGTGCTGATGACGGCGTACGGCACGGTCGAGACCGCGGTCGACGCGATGAAGGAAGGCGCGTACGACTTCGTCACCAAGCCGCTCAAGCGCGCGCACGTCGTGCGGATCGTGCGCAACGCGCTCGAGAAGCAGTCGCTGCTCGTCGAGAACCGCAGCCTGAAAGCCCAGCTCGCCGAGAAGCGCCGCCGCGCGATCATCGGCACATCGCTCGCGTGGCGCCGCACGATGGACATCGTGATGCAGGCCGCGCCGAGCGAGGCGACCGTGCTCCTCCTCGGCGAGAGCGGCACCGGCAAGGAGCTGCTCGCGCGCGCGCTCCACGAGAACAGCGCCCGCGCGAAGGGCCCGTTCGTCGCGGTGAACTGCGCCGCGATCCCCGAGTCGATCCTCGAGGCCGAGCTGTTCGGCTACGAGAAGGGCGCGTTCACGGGCGCGGCGACCGCGCGCGATGGCCGGTTCGAGGCCGCGCACGGCGGCACGCTGTTCCTCGACGAGATCGGCGAGATCTCGCGCCACGTGCAGGTCAAGCTGCTGCGCGTGCTGCAGGAGGGCGAGATCGAGCGCCTCGGCGCCAGCGGCAAGACCCGCCGCATCGACATCCGCCTCGTCGCGGCCACCAACGTCGACCTCGCGGGCGAGGTGAAGGCCGGCCGGTTCCGCGAGGACCTGTACTACCGGCTGAACGTCATCCCGGTGAGCGTGCCGCCGCTGCGCGACCGCCGCGACGACATCCCGCTGCTCGCGCAGCACTTCGTGCAGGTGTACGCCGAGAAGAACGGCAAAGCGATCAGCGGGTGCTCGCCCGCCGCGGTCGAGCGGCTGTCGGAGTACGGCTGGCCGGGCAACGTGCGCGAGCTCGAGAACGCGATCGAGCGCGCGGTCGTGCTGACGCGCGCCGGTCACAACATCATCGACGAGGACGCGCTGCCCCGCGAGATCCGCGACGCGGCGCCCGGCACCACGTCGGCGTCGTCGCTGACGTTCCCGATCGGGATGCCGCTCGCCGAGATCGAGATGCGCGTCATCCACGAGACGCTGCGCCACACGCGCGGCGACAAGCGCCTGACCGCGAAGCTGCTCGGCATCGCGACGCGCACGATCTACCGCCGGCTCGAGACCACGGATCCGGACGAGGCCGCGTCGGCCGACGATGACGGCGAGAAGGACAAGGACTAGCCCATGCAGGACCTGGTGAAGCGCTACTTCTGGGTGCTCGGCGCCGTCGTCGTGATGGTCTGCTCGATCTTCGCCGCGAAGGCGACCGGGCACATCCTCGAGGCGAAGTTCCTCGGTGACTCGCCGACCCCGCCGAAGATCGTGGCCGCACCGCAGAGCTCGAAGACGCCGGACAAGAAGACGCACGACAAGGACGGGACGCAGCTCCAGGCCCGCAACATGTTCTGCTCCGAATGCGCGCCGCCCGAGCCGGTCGCGAACGCCGCGAACAGCGATCCCAGCTCGATCGTGAACACGTCGTTGCCGCTGACCCTGGTCGCGACGAACGTCGCGGTGCCGGCGACCGACTCGTACGCGACCGTGATCAACACGGAGAACCAGAAGCAGGGCGCGTTCGGCGTCGGCGATCAGCTCCCGGGCGCGAGCGGCAAGGTCAAGGAGATCCACTACAAGTACGTCGACTTCGAGAACGCGGGCCGCACCGAGCGGCTCGTGCTCGTCGGCGTCACGCCGCCTCCGGCGCCCGTCGCGACGACGACGCCGACGCCGACGCCGTCGGACGGCGGCGGCGACGACCTCCAGGCCTCGATCGACAACGGCATCAAGAAGATCGACGACTCGACCTACGAGATCGACAAGAAGCTCGTCGATCAGGTGCTCGCGAACCCGATGGCGGTCGCCAAGGGCGCGCGCGTCGTGCCGGCGGTGAAGAACGGCAAGCCCGACGGCTTCAAGCTCTACGCGATCCGGCCGAGCAGCGTGTACGCCAAGCTCGGCCTGACCAACGGCGACACGATCCAGTCGATCAACGGCTTCGAGCTCACGACCGCCGACAAGGCGCTCGAGGTCTACACCAAGCTGCGCGAAGCGACCTCGCTCGAGATGGAGGTCACTCGCCGCGGCAAGCCCGTCACCCTGAAGTACACGATTCGCTGAGCCGGACTATCTTATGAAGAAGCTCTCGTACCACGCCAAGCTCCCTGCCTACCTCGCGGTCGTCGCCATCGCCGTCGCCTCGTTCGTGGTCTTCACGCCTGCGCGTCACGCCGTCGCGCAGCCGGCGCCCGGCGCCGGCTCCGGCTCCGCCGGCGAGGACGAGACGCTGTACCCGTGCAAGAAGCGCACGGGGCAGGTCGCCGTCACGTTCAAGCCCGAGACCGAGCTCAAGGACCTCATCACGTGGGTGATGGGGTTCACGTGCAGGAACTTCATCCTCGACCCGCGCATCGTGTCGACCGGCAAGAAGGTCACCGTGATGGCGCCGGTCAAGATGAGCGCCGCGGAGGCCTACAACGTGTTCCTCGTCGCGCTGTCGACGATGGGGCTCACCGTGGTGCCGAAGGGCAACATGCTCCGCATCGTCGAGAGCGCGACGGCGAAGAGCGAGACGGTGCCGATCTACAAGAAGGGCGTCCCGGGCAACCAGGACCAGATGGTGCGCTACATCCTGCGCCCGTCGTACGCGCCGGTGGAGACGCTGCGCGCCGCGCTCGACTCGATCCGCTCGCCCGCCGGCAACGTGCAGACCGCGGGCTCGATGCTGATCATCACCGACTACTCGAGCCAGATCCGGGACATGATGTCGCTCGCGCGCGCGATCGACGTGCCCGGCGGCAGCGACGGCATCTACACGATCCCGGTCCAGCACGCGGACGCGACGCAGCTCGCGCAGAAGCTCAACGAGATCCTCGGCATCCAGGGCGGCGGTGGGGCGGCCGCTGCGGCCGCGCAGCCGCAGCGGCGTGGCGTTTCCAACCAGCCGGGCGTGCCGGGCACGGAGCCGGCGGGCGCCAGCGATGTCAGCTCGGCGGTCCCCTCCAAGATCCTGGTCGACGACCGCACGAACACGCTGATCGTGGTGTCGAGCCAGGCCGGCTACCTGCGCGTCAAGGCGCTCGTCGATCGGCTCGACATCTCGCTCGACACCGAGGGCGGCACGTCGATCCGGGTCCACCCGCTCGAGAACGCGCTCGCCGAGGAGCTCGCGACCACGCTCAACAGCGCGATGGGGCAGGGCAACCAGCAGCAGAACACGCGCGGCGGCGCGCAGGGCCAGGCCCGTGCGAACCCGGCGGGCAACGCACCTCCGCCACCGCCGATCGCGGGTGACCTCGGCACGTCGCTCGAGGGTCAGGTCCGCGTGATCGGCGACAAGCCGACGAACTCGCTGATCGTGATGTCCTCGGGCCGCGACTACATCGCGATCAAGGACGTCATCAAGCGCCTCGACCAGCCGCGCCGCCAGATCTTCATCGAGGCGCTGATCCTCGAGGTCCAGCTCTCGAAGGACCTGTCGATCGGCACGTCGTCGCACGGCGGCATCCCGTACAACGACGGCGACCTCGCGATCGCCGGCGTGCAGACGCCGAGCCTCAAGTCGCTCAACATCGCGTCGCTCGCGACCGCGACCGGCCTGATCGGCGGCCTCGTCGGCGCGCCGCTCGCGAACTCGCAGTCGCTGCTCGGCACCAGCATCCCGAGCTACGCGGTGCTGTTCCAGGCGCTCGCGAGCCAGGACAACTCGAACATCCTGTCGGCGCCGGCCGTCATCGCGATCGACAACGAGAAGGCCGAGTTCTCGGTCGGTAACAACATCCCGTACAAGGCGGGCCTCTCGTTCGGCGGCTTCGGCCTGCCGACCGGCGGCGCCGCCGGCCAGAACGTCAACCAGCTCGCCGGCTCGATCGGTCAGAACATCCAGCGCGAGAAGCTGAACCTGACGCTCAACGTGACGCCGCACATCTCGAGCAACGACGCCGTGCGTCTCGAGATCGAGCAGGAGATCAAGGACATCGGCGGCAAGGACCCCGAGCTCGGCCCGACGTGGACGGAGCGCAAGCTGAAGACGCAGGTCGTCGTGCACGACCAGCAGACCGTCGTGATCGGCGGCCTGATCCAGGAGAAGGACATCTACAACGTCACGAAGGTGCCACTCCTCGGGGATATCCCGATCCTCGGCTACCTGTTCAAGTACTCGACGAAGAGCAAGCGCAAGACCAACCTTCTGATCCTGCTCACGCCCTACATCATCAAGGACCAGCTCGACCTCCAGTCGATCCGCGAGCGCAAGACGCGCGAGCGCGAGGAGTTCGTGCGCTCGTTCACCACGCTCAACGAGATGAAGTACCAGCCCAAGCTCGACTACCGCCGCAAGCGCGGGATGATCGAGGAGATCAACCGCGCGGTGCAGTCGGTCGAGCAGGACATGGAGGTGCTGCGCGCGATGGGCCAGCGCCAGCGCGTCTCGCCCGGCGCGCTCGACTACACGCCGTCGGAGATCGACGATCCGGATGCGCCTGCCAATCCGCCGGCCCCCGGCCCCGCGCCGACCGGTCCGGCCAACACGAAGACGCCCGCGCCGCAGAAGGGCGGCACCTGATGGCCACGCCCGGGTTCGCCATTCCTCGCGGCGGCGGCATGGACACGCCGATGGGGCCGGTCACGCCGCTGCTCGGCGAGATCCTCGTCGGGCGGTGCGGAGTCACGCCCGAGGCGATCGAGCGCGCGCTGACCAAGCAGCGCGAGGAAGGCGGCCTGATCGGCGAGGTGCTCGTGCGCCTCAAGCTGATCGACGAGGACCAGCTCGCGCTGGCCCTGTCGCTGCAGTCCGAGATGCCGTACCTGCGGGACCTGCCGCGGGCCGAGGACATCCCGATGGAGCTGATCGAGAAGCTGCCGATCAACTTCGCGCGCCAGCGCTTCGTGCTTCCGCTCGGCCGCGATGCGTCGGGCCGCGTGATGGTGGCGGTCGCCGATCCGACGGCGGTCGACGTGATCGATGCCGTCGCGGTGCTGCTCGCCGAGCCGGTCGAGCCGGTGGTCGCGGCCGCCCAGAAGATCACCGATCACATCAACAAGACGTACACGCGGCTCCGCGGCTCGCACGAGCTCGAGGAGAGCCACAAGAAGGACGACGAGGAGGAGGGCGAGGACTACCAGAGCGAGGAGCTCGTCGACATGCTCGACGCCAACGACGAGGCGCCGATCATCCGCTGGGTCAACTCGCTCATGTTCCAGGCGGCGAAGGAGGGCGCGTCCGATATCCACATCCGGCCCGGCGAGAAGGACATCGTCGTGCGCTACCGCATCGACGGCGTGCTCCGCGAGGCGAAGCGCGCGCCCAAGAAGTTCCAGCAGTCGATCCTCGCGCGCGTGAAGATCATGGCCGGCCTCAACATCGCCGAGAAGCGCTTGCCGCAGGACGGCCGCATCCGCCGCAAGATGGCCGGCAAGGACGTCGACATGCGTGTCGCGACCGCGCCGACCGCCGCCGGCGAGAGCGTGACGATCCGTCTGCTCGATCGGTCGAGCGTGCTCCTCGGCCTCGCGGACATCGGCTTCGCCGAGGATCACCTGCACCTGATCCGCGAGATCATCAAGCGCCCGCACGGCATCCTGCTCGTCACCGGTCCGACGGGCTCCGGCAAGACGACCACGCTCTACGCGTGCCTCTCCGAGATCAACGCGCCCGACATCAACATCCTCACCGTCGAGGACCCGGTCGAGTACCAGCTCGAGGGCATCTCGCAGACACAGGTCAACTCGAAGATCGAGCTGACGTTCGCGTCGGGCCTGCGGTCGTTCCTTCGCCAGGACCCCGACGTCATCATGGTCGGCGAGATCCGCGATCGCGAGACCGCCGAGGTGGCGATCACCGCGTCGCTCACCGGTCACCTGGTGTTCTCCACGGTCCACACGAACGACGCCGCGGGCGGCATCACGCGCCTCGTCGACATGGGCATCGAGCCGTTCCTCGTCGCGTCGTCGCTCGTCGGTCTGCTCGCGCAGCGCCTCGTGCGGCGCCCGTGCAAGGAGTGCGCACGCCCCGTGCGCCCGAGCGAGGAGATGCTGGTCGAGCTCGGCATCGATCCGGCGCGGTTCTTCCGCGGGGCGTACGACCTGCCGAAGGTGAAGGGCATGAACCCGCCGCCGGTCGGCACGGTGTTCGAGCCGGTCGGCTGCCCGGCGTGCCAGCAGCTCGGCTACAAGGGCCGCACCGGCATCTACGAGCTGCTGATGATCAACGACCCGGTCCGGCGGCTGACGCTCGCGAAGGCGGACGCCGGCTCGATCCGCAATGCCGCGATCGAGGCGGGCATGGTGTCGCTGCGGTTCGACGGCGCGCGCAAGGTCATGCTCGGCATGACCACCCCCGAGGAGGTCATGCTGATGACCGCGGAGAGCAGCGACTGATGCCGATGTACGCGTTCAAGGGCGTCTCCGCGAGCGGCAAGTCCGTCTCGGGGATGAAGGACGCCGAGAGCCCGAAGACCTTGCGGCAGATCCTGCGCAAGGATGGCGTGCTCGTCACGAGCTTCGAGCTGTCCAAGGGCGGCAAGCAGGCGAAGGAGGCCAACAAGAAGAAGGGCGGCCTGTCGCGCGACGTCGACCTCGGGGGCCTGATCGGCGGCGTCAAGAAGACCGAGGTCGCGGCGTTCACGCGTCAGATGGCGACCTTGATCAAGAGCGGCATCCCGCTCGCGGAGGCGCTCGGCGCGCTCGTCGAGCAGGTCACCAACGTGCGGTTCAAGACCCCGCTGTCGGAGGTCCGCACCAACGTGAACGAGGGCATGGCGTTCGCCGACGCCCTCGCGAAGCACCCGAAGATCTTCGACGAGCTGTTCGTCTCGATGGTCCGCGCCGGCGAGGTCGCCGGTAACCTCGACGAGGTGCTGACCCGCCTCGCCGACTTCCTCGAGGCGTCGCAGAAGCTGAAGTCCAAGGTCCAGGGCGCGATGATCTATCCCCTGGTCATGGTCGTCGTCGGCGTCGGCATCATGGCCGTGCTGATGGTGAAGGTGATCCCGGAGATCACGCAGATGTTCACGCAGCAGGGCAAGACGCTGCCGTGGAACACGCGCCTCCTCATCTGGTCCTCGTCGTTCATCGGCAAGAACATCGCGTGGATCTTCCTCGGCCTCGTCATCGCCGGCGTGATCTTCGTGAAGTGGAGCCGCTCGAAGGAGGGCCGGCCGATCTGGCACAAGTTCGTGCTCGGCTTGCCCGTGCTCGGTCAGCTCGTGCGCACGATCAACGTCGGCCGGTTCGCGCGGACGCTCGGCACGATGCTGCAGTCCGGCGTGCCGATGCTGCGCTCGCTCGACACCGCGAAGCAGATCATGGGCAACGTGATCCTGCAGCGCGCGATCGACGACGCGAAGAAGGCGGTCACCGAAGGTGAATCGCTCGCGCAGACGCTCAAGAAGAGCGGCCAGTTCCCCGCGACCATGATCCACATGGTGGCGGTCGGCGAGAAGGCCGGCCAGCTCGAGCAGATGCTCGAGCGCGTCGCCACCACCTACGAGGCGGAGGTCGACACCAAGCTCGGCCGGTTCACCGCGCTCCTCGAGCCGCTCATGCTCGTGTTCATGGGCGGCGCCGTGGCGTTCATCGTGTTCTCGATCCTGCAACCCATCATGGACCTCGGACAGCTCTCAGGCCCGAAGTGAAACGTAAGGAGACCCGTATGAAGACCCGCAATCGCTCCCGCATCGCCCGCAACGCCCAGAAGGGCATGACGCTCCTCGAGATCATGATCGTGCTCGCGATCCTGGCGCTCGTCATGGGCCTGGTCGTCGGACCGCGCGTCATGAAGATGTTCGGCGAGTCCAAGGGCGACGTCGCCGCGGCGACGGTGAAGAAGTACGCGTACGAGGCCTACCCGTCGTGGTCGGCGGCGCACCCCGACAAGGGCTGCCCCGACAAGCTCGAGGACCTCAACGAGTACATGAACAACAAGGACATCAAGGACCCCTGGGGCCAGAACTACAAGATGATGTGCGGGCAGAACCTGCCGGCCGGTGCGAAGGGCCTCGCGGTCATGTCGAACGGTGAGGACGGCAAGGAAGGCACCGCGGACGACGTCAAGTCCTGGTAGTCGATGCGCCGTGCTCGGTCACATACCTCGCCGCGCAAGCGCGGCGGGCTGCGCGGGATGACCGTCCTCGAGATCATGATCGTGCTCGCGATCATCGGGGGCGGCGCCGTCCTCGTGAGGTCCGGGTTCCGGATGATCACGAAGGCGGATCTCGTGGAGAACGCGACCGAGCTCGCCGCAGTGATGCGGCGCGCGAACCAGCTGGCGATCGAGCACGGCGAGATGCACCGCGTGCAGATCGACCTCGAGGACCACCAGTACATCGTCGAGGTCTGCCGCGGTCAGACCGCGATCGTGCGCAACGAGAAGCTCGACAAGAAGGAAGAGGACGTCAAGGACGCCATCGAGCGCGGCAAGCAGCGGCTCGGGCAGATGCCCGAGGACGCGTTCGCCGCCGGCGATCCGGAGGAGGCGACGAAGCGCACGCTCGCGGTCGCCGGTGCCCACATCCAGGACCGCACCTGCGCGCCCGCCGGCGACGCCATCACGGGCGACTCGACCGGCAAGGGCTGGGCGCGCAAGCTGTACTCGGGCAAGGGCATCAAGTTCAAGGAGGTCTGGGTCCAGCACCTCGACAAGGGGCAGACCAAGGGCCGCGTCGCGATCTACTTCTGGCCGACGGGCTCGGCCGAGAAGGCGGTGATCGAGCTCACCGACGGCAGCGAGACGTTCAGCGTCCTCGTCCACGGCCTGACCGGCCGCGTCGAGCTGCGCGACGGCGAGCTGAAGAGCGTCGATGATCACATGATGCGGAACGCGCTCGGTGATCGCGATGCGCAGCGCGACGCGGAGGGCGAGAAGTGAGGCGAGACGCGAAGCAGCAGGGCTTCACGCTGCTCGAGGTCATGATCGGCCTCTCGCTGCTCGGCTTCGCGTTGACGGTGCTGATCAAGAGCGCCGCCGGCAATATCTTCAACGCGCGGCAGGCGCAGATGATGGGCGTGGTCACCGACCTCGCGCGCGCCAAGATGTACGACATCGAGGAGGAGCTGATCAAGGACGGCTTCTCCGACACCGGGCTCTCGGACGCCAACGACGCGTGCACCGACTTCAAGCCGTTCGACGACGAGGGTTGGCCGAACGTCGAGTGGTGCGCGAAGATCGAGCAGGTCGAGCTGCCGAACTGGGACACGCTCCAGGCGATGGCGGGCGCGGGCTCCGGCTCGGCGGCCGGCTCGGGCGACGGCTCGGCGGCGGGCGGCGGGTTTCAGGACAGCGCGCTCGGCGGCATGCTGTCGATGATCGGCGGCGGCTTCGGCGGCGGTGGCGCGAGCTCGATGGACATGGACTCGAAGGCGGGAGCGTCGTTCATCCAGGGCCAGTACGGGATGGTGCAGGAGATCCTGAAGGTCTCGATCCGCAAGGTCACGCTGTTCATCAAGTGGCAGGTCGCGGGCTCCGATCGCGACATGAAGGTCGTCGCGTTCTTCACGGACTCGGCGGCCATGGACAAGGTGCTCTCGGGCATGGGCGCGCAGGAGCTCCCCGAGAACACGGGCTCGGGCTCCGGCTCCGGATCCGGGCGCGGCTCGGGCTCCGGATCCGGGAGGACGCGATGAGCGCGCGCCTGCCGCAGCGCGGCCTCACCCTCATCGAGGTGATGATCGCGAGCGCGGTCATGGTGATCATGATGGCGCTGGCGTGGCGCACGATCTCGAACACCAGCGACACGCGCCGCACGTTCGAGAAGTACGAGCAGCGCAACCACGAGCTGCGGATGGCGATGGGGCGGGTCGTCGCGGACTTCGAGGCCGCGTACCTGTCGCGCAACGAGGATCAGTCCCAGAGCCACCCGCGCACGATGTTCGTCGCGAAGTCCAAGGGGCGGATGCCCGAGATCCGGTTCTCGACGCTCGGCCACCGCGTGCTGTGGGCCGACGCGAACGAGTCCGAGCAGACGGTGGTCGAGTACCTGCAGCGCAGCAACCCCGACAAGCCGGGCGCGACCGACTGGATCCGCCGCGAGCAGCGCCGGCCGTCCAACGAGCCACCGGATGACCTGCCGAGCGACTACGACGTCCTCCTGACCGACGTGCAGGAGGTGAAGATCGAGTACTGGAACTGGAAGAACGTCGAGTGGCAGGACACGTGGGACACCACGCAGTCCGATGGACAAAAAGGCCAGCTCCCGAGCCGCGTGCGCATCACTGTCACGGTCAAGGACCCCGGCGACCACGACATGAAGCTCGTGACGCAGGCACGGATCATGCTGCAGGAGCCGTTGAACTTCGTCCAATGAGGATCGCGAGGCACATCTGGACGTTCCTGACGAAGGAACGCTCGCTCGGCAAGCCGCCGCGCAAGCCGGCGAAGCGCCGCCGCAAGCAGCGCGGCGTCGCGCTCGTGACCGTGCTGATCGCGATCGCGATCGCGCTCGTGATCACGAACCAGTTCGGCACCGCGACGAATGTCGACATGATCGCGGCGGCGAACTACCGCGATCAGATGCGCGCGCACTTCCTGGCGCGCTCGGCGACGAACCTGTCGGAGCTCGTGATCCGGATCCAGCAGCGCATCGACAACGTCAAGGAGCTGCGCGGCATGGTCCAGATCACCGACTTCGCCGATCAGGTGCTGCTCGCGTTCTGCGGCTCCTCCGAGGAGGTCCAGGCCGCGGTCGGCTTCACGTCGAGCGAGGCGAAGGGACTCGGCGCGGACATCGGGACGTGCGGCATCGTGGGGCAGATCACGACGGAGGACGACAAGATCAACGTCAACTGCGCGAATGGCACGGATGCCACCGCGCTGACGCTGAAGAGCGCGCTCGACGCGCTGATCTTCTTCCCCGCGTACGATCCGGTGTTCGAGGAGAACGACGCCGAGGGCTACCGGCGCGACCGCCAGACGCAGGTGGCGTCGATCATCGATTACATCGACTCGAACGGGCTGCGCCTGCGCGACCGCGGCACGACCGAGGACTACGGCTACGAGAGCCTCAAGGACAACTACAAGCCGAAGAACAACTACATCGACACGGTCGGCGAGCTGAAGCTCGCGCGCGGTGTCGACGATCGGTTCTGGCAGCTGTTCGGTCCGGCGTTCACGGTCTACGGCGGCTGCAAGACCAACCTGTCGGCGCTCTCGAACACCCAGCTGATCGCGGCGATCCTCTACCTCACGGCGGCGAACCCGAACGATCCGCTGCTGTCGAACCCGCAGAAGCTGTTCACGCTCGCCGGGCTCGTCGCGAAGGCGAAGCAGTTCGGCATGACGTTCACCGGCACGGCGGACTTCGTCGAGTTCGTGAAGGATCCCGGCGCACAGCTCGGCTCGCTGGCGGGTCAGACCTCGATGGCCGGCAGCGCCGCGAGTGCGGCGATGAAC
>JAEUJX010000321.1 GCA_016794545.1 Myxococcales bacterium | reverse complement strand
TCGATCGCCGTGGGATCGGCGAGCTCGAACAGGGTCGTGCCCGGGACGACGCCATCGCCCGCGTCGACGTGGCGCGCGAGCACGACGCCGGCGATCGGCGCGACGACGACGACGCGATCGCGCCTCGCGTTCGCCGCCGCGAGGCCTGCCTCCGCGGCCGCGACCCGGGCGCGCGCCGCGTCGATCTGCTCGGGGCGGCCGCGCAGCGTGCTCGTCCGCTCGGCCTCGGCCCGGGCGACCCCCGCGCGGGCGACGTCGGCGTTGCGCCGGGACTCGTCCGCGAGCTCCTGGGCGACGGCGCCCTTGTCCGCGAGCGCCGTGTCGCGAGCGGCACGAGCTCGCTCGCGCTCCATCGCCGCGCGCGCCGCTTCGAGCGCGGCCGCCGCGGCCAGCCGATCCTCGCGGCGACCGCCGGTCCGCGCGAGCGCGAGCTCGGCGCGCGCGACGGCGAGCTCGGCCTCGGCACGAGCGATCGCGGCATCGATCTCCTTGGGGTCGAACCGCGCGAGGAGTTGACCGGCCTCGACCGCGTCTCCCTCTCGCACCGCGACCTCGACGATGCGGCCATCGACCAGCGCGCGGACGTCGGCCGTCCCTCGGGCCGCGACGACCTGGCCCTGCGCGATCACGGTCTCCTGGATCGGTCCGGGGGCGACCTCGACACTGGCGGCCTGGCCGCGCCGGAGCGCGACGAGCGTGCCGCCGGCCACGGCGAGCGCGGCGAGCAGCGTGGATGCGACGAGCTTCTTGTTCACGAGGGCTCCTGCGAGGTGTCGGAGACGATCCGACCGTCTTCCAGCCGGATGATCCGGTCGGCGAATCGCTCGAGCCGGTGATCGTGCGTGACGATCACCGCGGCGGTGTCGCCCGTGACGAACGCGCGGACGAGCTGCATGATCTCGAGCGCGGTCGCGCCATCGAGCGCGGACGTGATCTCGTCACCGATCAGCAGCGACGGCCGGCTCGCGAGCGCGCGCGCCACCGCGACCCGCTGGCGCTGACCTCCCGAGAGCTCGCCCGGGCGGTGCTCGAGCCGATCGGCGAGGCCGACGCGCGCGAGGGCCGCACGCGCCACGGGCCCCGCGGCCTTGCGCGGCAGCCCGCGCAGGCGCAGCACCTCGGCGACGTTCGCGACGGCGGTGAGGGCGGGGAACAGATTGTCGGCCTGGAACACGAAGCCGACGTGGTCGCGGCGCACGCGCGCGTTCTCCGCCTCGGTCAGCGAGGTCAGCCGGTGGCCGCAGACGTCGACGCTCCCAGCGGTCGGGCGGATGAGCCCGGCGAGGATCGAGATCAGCGTGGTCTTGCCGGAGCCCGACGGCCCGGTGAGGAGCGCGAGCTGACCGCGCGGGATCGCGATCGACACGTCGTGAAGCACGCGCGTCGCGAGCGCGGCCTTGCCGTACGTCATCCCGACGCCGCTGGCGAAGATCACTTGAACACCTTCGCGGCCTCGAGCTTGTGGATGCGGCGCACGCTCGCGAGGCTGGCGAGCGCGCACATCACGACGATCGCGCCGAGGCCGGCGCCGATCACGGTCCCGTCGAGCACGACGGTGAGGCCGATCGTCAGGACCAGGAGCTTCAGCCCGTACGCGCAGCCGAGACCGATCGCACCACCGACGAGAGCGAGGAACCCGGCTTGCCACAGCACGAACGCCGCGAGCTCCCGGCCCGACGCGCCCATCGCCTTGAGCGTCGCCAGCTCGCGGCTGCGGCTCTCGGTCAGGCTGTAGAGCGTCTGGCCGACGACGACGAGACCGACGATGAAGCCGAGCATCGCCGCGAACGCGAGCGTCGCGCCGGCCCCCGAGCCGATCACCCAGTAGCGCGAGGTCATCGCCTCGAACTCGGCGCGGTCGCGGATCGCGAGATCGGGGTGGCGCTCGAGGCTCGCACGGACGGCGGGTGCGCACCCGGGGCGCGCGAGGTCGAGCGCCCAGAACGTCGCCTGGCCGTCGGCGAGACCGAGGATGCGGCGCGCCTCGTGCGGCTCCGCGAACAGGTACGGCACCACCGTGAACGAGCGGATCCCGCGGGTCACGGCGCCGACATGGACGGTGCGATCCTGCAGCTCGATCGGTGCGCCGATCGCGCTCGCGGGCAGCTCGAGTCGTGCGAGATCCGCGGCGTCGACGGCGACGCGCATCGGGCCACGGAGATCCGACGGCAGCCCCGTGGCGAGGGCCCACGGCAGCGCACCACCGGGCCTCGCCTCCGCGGCGATCAGCTGCACGTTATCGATGCCGCCCGAGGGCTTGCGGATCGACGCCCACGAGAAGATCACCGCTCGCGCGCGCTCGACGCACGGCTGGGCGCGCACGAGGTCGCCGACCCCGGGCGCCAGCGGATCCGCGAAGTCGACCAGCGCCGTGCCGCGCGCCATCACCCACAGGTCGCCACCGACGCGCGTGATCACCGCGGTCGATGCCCGCTGGAAGCCGAAGAACAGCCCGGCCTGGACGAGCACGAGGTTCGCCGCGAACGCGACGCCAGCCACCGCCGCGAGCAGCTTGCCGCGCTCGAAGAACAGGGACTGGAGGGCGATCCGGATCATCGATATGCCGATTGAGATTTGTAGACAGGAACTACTAGTGCGTGATTCCAGCTCTGTCAACGCAATGCGTTAAGTCGCGCAACCATTCGGATGTACTGCATGTTGCCGGCGTGTGTCGGCGACGGGCAATCACGGTAAGCGCACCCACCGAAGTCACGGCACGACTCGCGGTCAGCGGCTGGTCGAGTAGCCACCTCGAAGCGCATTCTCCGACGAGGATGTCACACCGAGCGCGCGTCGCTCTCGCGCCATCTGGCGCGAGCCGCGCGACATCCACAATGATGTCACGCGGAACGACGTTTACATGACGCGACGCATCAATGTGGCTTGCCGCTTGTAAAGACAGGGCTTACTGACAGCGGTGCTCGCGACTCACGATCCACAGCAGAGATCTTCATTTTATGATTGCCAGTGATACTAGCGCACTCCTGTGCGAGCTCGACCGGTGCTTCGCGCGCTTCGCGACGCGCCCCGCGTTGCGAAGCGAAGGTGGACCCGATGGCAGCTACGAGCTGACCTACGCCGAGGTGCGCGGGCGGATCGCCGGCACCGCGGCCGCGCTGCGCGCCGCGGGTGTCGGACCGGGCGCTCGCGTGGCGCTGCTCTGCGAGAACCGTCCCGAGTACGTGATCGCGCTGCTCGCGTCGTGGCACGCCGGGGCGACCGTCGTGCCGCTCGACACCAAGCTCGGCGTGGCCGAGCTGCGCGTGCTGGTCGGCCACGCGCGCCCGCTGATCGTCCTCACCTCGCTCGCGCATCACGATCGCGCCCGCGAGGCGGCCCCCGGGACCCGCCTCGTGGTTCTCGACACCGCACCGCTGGTCGTCGCGGCGCCGGGCGAGCCCGCGCACCGCGGGCGGAGCGACGTCGCGCTCGTCATCTACACGAGCGGGACGACCGGCGAGCCCAAGGGAGTCGCGATCACGTTCGGGAACCTGATGTTCCAGGTGCGCGCGGTCGACGCGGCGATCGGCCCGCAGGGCCGCGAGCGGTTCCTGTCGCTCCTGCCGCTGTGTCATCTCTACGAGCTGATCTGCGGCCTGCTCGTGCCGATGTCGCGCGGCGCCGTCATCAGCTATCCGGCGAACGAGACGCTGCTCCCGGCGGAGCTCGCATTGCTCATGAAGAGCCGGAGGATCACGTCGATCGTGGGCGTGCCCCTGCTCTATCGCGCGCTCCAGCGCGGCATCGACGTCCAGCTCCGGCGCGCCCCGCGCCTCGTGCGCCTCGTCGTCGCCACCCTCGGTGCGATCGCCGCCGTCGTGCCGCTCCCCGCGGTGCGGCGCTTCCTGGCCGCGCCCGTCCTGCGCGCGTTCGGTGGCAGGCTGCACCAGCTCTACTCGGGAGGCGCGGCGCTCGATGTCGACGTCGCGCGCCGGTTCGAGCGCATGGGACTCCGCATCTTCGAGGGCTACGGCCTGACCGAGACGAGCCCGGTGATCGCGACCAACACGCCGCGCGCGTATCGCGTCGGCTCCGTCGGGAGACCGCTTCCGGGCGTCGACGTGCGCATCTCGTCCGAGGGCGAGATCCAGACCCGCGGTCCGCACGTGATGCGCGGCTACCTCGACCGGCCGGATCTCACCCGGGCGGTGCTCGATGACGAGGGCTGGTTCTCCACGGGAGATCTCGGCCACCTCGACGCCGACGGCTACCTCCATGTCACCGGCCGCGCGAAGGACGTGATCGTCCTCGGCGGCGGCAAGAAGGTCTACCCCGACGAGGTCGAGCAGGTGCTCGCCCAGCACGCGGGGTTCGCCGAGGTCTGCGTGCTCGGCGTCGCCGCGCGCCACGGCAACGAGGACGTGTGCGCGGTGGTCGTGCCCGCGCCCGGAGCCGAGGTCGACGCCGAGACCGAGGTCGCCCGAGCGCTCGCGTCGCTCGCGGCGTTCAAGCGGCCGACGCGCGTCGTCGTCCGGCGCGAGCCGATTCCCCGCACCACCACGCGCAAGGCCAAGCGCGCCGTGCTCGGCGACTGGGTCATCGCGCAGGACCGAGAGGCCGCATGAGCGCACCCGCTGTCTACGTCCACGACTTCGCCCTGTCGCTCGGCGCGCAGGAGTACTCGCTCGAGGAGTCGGTCGCGGCGGGCCGGACCCACAGCGCCGCGCACGCGCTGTCCGAGGCCGGCTTCCGGCGGCACCGGGTCGCGCGCGGGGATCAGTCCGCCTACGATCTGGCACGCGGCGCGGTCACGCCGATCGCGCAGGCCGCCACGGATGCGGGCGCGATCATCTACGCGACGTGCCTGCCCCTCAACGCGAACATCGGCAGCCCCGCGCGCTTCCACGGTACGCGCGACGTGAAGCACCTGATGGACTTCCCGGTCAGCCACCTGCAGGCCGACTTCGGGCTCGATCGCGCCGCCGCGATCGGCCTCGGCCAGCAGGCGTGCACGTCGATGCTCGGCAGCATCCGGCTCGCGCGTGCGCTGCTGCGCGACGAACCGGAGCTCGGCCGGATCCTGTGCGTCTCGGCCGACCGGTTTCCGGCGGGGGCCGAGTACGAGCAGGCGTACAACCTGATCTCCGACGGAGCCGCCGCGTGCGTCGTGTCGCTCGTGCCTCGCGGGTATCGCGTCGTCGCGTGTCACCAGATCACGAACGGCGCGCTCGCGCAGGCGTCCGACGACGAGACCGTCGGCACCTACTTCTCGTACACCGCGCGGCTGCTCGAGGAGACGCTCGCGAAGGCGGGCCTCGCGCCGGGGCAGATCGACTGGGTCGTCCCGCAGAACACGCACGTCAAGGCGTGGACGATCCTGGCGCGCGTGCTCGGCCTCCCGGCGGAGCGCGTGTTCTTCCGCACGATCGGCGAGATCGGTCACGTGATCAGCGCCGACAACGTCGCCAACCTGATCGCGCTCGAGCGCGAGGTCGCCGTCGCCCCCGGCGCGCGGCTCCTGCTGCCGATGGCCGGCTTCGGCCTCAACTGGCAAGCCGTCGTCCTGGAGAAGCTATGACCGCCACCACGATCACGTACGACCTCGCCCCCGAGGACAACCGGCTCGCCACCGTGGCGAGGCGGCTCAGCCGGCTGTCGGCGGAAGAGGCGGCGAACCCGCGCCTGCCCCTGCCCTGGCCGGCGCGCATCCACCCCGAGGCGTGGTGCACGAGCCCCGAGCTGATCTCGATCTTCGGCACGCCCGCGTGGGAGGCCCTCGACGAGTCCGCGCGGCGCCGCCTGTCGCTCCTCGAGTGCGCGAACTTCTTCGCGCTCAACATCCACGGCGAGAAGGCGCTGCTCGAGGGCATCGCGAAGCGGTTGTACGCGCGCGACCTCGCGCCGCACGCCCACTACCTGCACCACTTCCTCGCCGAGGAGAACCAGCACATGAGCTGGTTCGGCGAGTTCTGTCACCGCTACACGGGCAAGATCTACCCCGACCGCAAGATCGTGCTGCCGCGCGACCACGCGCCCGGCGAGGAGGACCTGCTGTTCTTCGCCCGCGCGATGATCTTCGAGCTGATCGTCGACGGTTACAACCAGCGGATGGCGAAGGACGGGCGGCTGCACCCGCTGGTCTGCGAGATCAATCGCCGCCACCACGAGGACGAGTCGCGGCACCTCGCGTTCGGCCGGCTCGTCGTCGAGGAGCTGTGGCAGCGCCACGCACCGCGCTGGTCGGAGGAGACCCGCGCGGCCGTCCGCGAGTACCTCGCGTCGTACGTCGAGGCGACGTGGCGCGAGTACTACAACCCCGACGTCTACCGCGACGCCGGCTTGCCCGCTCCGTACGAGCTCGCGCGGACCGCGTTCGCCGCGGCGCCCGCCCGGGCGCGCCGCGAGGAGGTGCAGCGCCGCTGCGTGCGCGTCCTCGACGAGATCGGCCTCTGGCCCCAC
>JAEUJX010000108.1 GCA_016794545.1 Myxococcales bacterium | reverse complement strand
CGCCGCTGCGGCCGGAGGCCGGGGTGCGCCAGGCGCCGCCTGGACCACCGGAGCTCCCGCGCCGGGCAAGTTGAGCTGCGGGTTGGGCGGGCCGAGCGGCAGCTCGAGCTGCTCCGCCGGAAGTGCATTGAAGTGTCGGTCGGCGGCCGCGAGCGCGCCGGCGCGATCACCCTGGAACACCGAGCCCGCGAACCCGACGTTCTTCGTCGTGTCGAGCTGGCGGCGGTTGCCGCGCGACTTCGCGGCGGCGCCCCAGTACGTCGTGACCGACTCGAGCGTGCGGCCGGCCTTCTCGAGACCCTTGCCGAGCGCGACCGACTCGACGGTCTCCCAGATGTTGCCGGCCGGAACGCCCGAGCCGACGCACACGTTGACCTTCTTGCTCGTGTCGAGCACGAGGTGCGGAACCATCTCGGTGGCGTACGCGCGAGAGAGCGCGCCCCAGATCTCCGGATCCCAGCCCGCACGGCGTCCGTCGAGCGTCGGCAGGCCATCCATCAGCGAGCCGACCGCCGACGTCTCGAGCGTCAGATCGTTCATCGCCTCGGAGAGCGCGCGACCTTCGTCCTTCGACCAGAAGCCGAACTTCGTCGCGCGCGAGAACTGCGACGTCGCCGCCTTGGCGATCTCGCGGCCGAGGATGTCGAACTCGGAGATCGCCTGCAGGAACTGCGGCGACCGCATGTCGAGCCAGCCCTTGGCGAAGTCGGAGTACGCCCTCGGGTCGTTCATCTGCGGCGTCGCCGCCTTCACGGCCGCGCAGATCTTCTGCCAGGTCGACTCGGCGAACGGCATCGCATCGACCTGGATGTGGCCCATCGCGGACAGCGCCATCACGCGATCGCGGAACGTCCGGTAGTAGGGGTGCCGCAGCGGATCCTCGAGCGAGCCGCCGGTGACGGCCGGATCCTTCGAGACGCGCGCCCACGCCCACGTGCGCTTGAGCGGGCCCGCCAGCGCCTCTTGCTTCGCGGGCAGCGCGGCGTTCGCGGTGGCGTCGCCACCGGCGGCCTTCGTCGCGAGATCCGCAGCCTCGGGCACGGCTCCCGACGCGGCTTGCGCGTCGTTCACGCCCTTGTCCTTGATGTCGGACGGCGCGGCCGCGATCTCGCCGCCGAGCTCGGACGCCTTCTGCCCCGCGGGCATCGGCGCGCTCGCGACCGTCAGCACGCCCTGCTCGTTGACGTAGAGCGTGTGCGTCTCGCCGAGGACGTCCATCGTGACCCGGATACCGACGGGGCCCGTCGGCCGCGCGGCGTCGGGTGAACCGGTCGAAGGCGCGGGTCCGGTCGGGGCCGCACCACCCGCCGTCGCGACCGGAGCCGCGGGCGCCGCCGCCGGCGGCGCGGGAGGCGCCGCCGGAGCCGGCGTGGCCGCGGTGGGAGGCGCCGCTGGCGCCGGTGCAGCACCCGGAGCCGCGGGTGCGGCGCCCGGAGCCGCCGCGGCGACGGCAGCGGGCGGCGGCGGTGCGGGCGGCGCCGTGGGAGGCGCCGTCGTCGCGGGAGGCGCCGCGGCGGGCCCGGTCGGCGGGGCCGCGCCGACGGGCGGTGCAACCGGAGCCGCAGGGCCTGCAGCGGGCGCGGCGGCGGCGGGCGGCGGCGCGGCCGCTGCCGACGGCGCCGCAGCAGGAGGAGCCGGCGGCGGCGGCGCGACGGGCGCGGGTCCACCCGCCGCCCGCTCGGCGGCCTCGATCGCGGCGTAGTGCGCGTTCGCGGCGGCGATCGCGCCCGGGCGATCGCCCGCGAACACGCAGCCCTTCTTGCCGCCGACGTTCTTCGTCTGGTCGAGCTCCCGGCGGTTGTTGGTCGCCTTCGCCGCGGCGCCGAACGTCGTCGTGACCTGATCGAGCGTGACCTTCGTGCCGCGGAGGCCCTTCTCGAGCGCCGCGGACTCGACCGCGTCCCAGATGTTGCCGGCGGGCACGCCCGCGCCGACGCACACGTTGACCTTCTTGCCCTTGAGCAGCTCGGGGACGACCGCGTTCGCGTACGCCTGCGAGAGCGCGCCCCAGATCTCCGGATCCCAGCCCGCCTTCTTGTCGTCGAGCGTCGGCAGGCCGTCCATCAGGCCACCGACGACCGAGGTCTCGAGCGTCAGATCGCTGATCGACTCGGCGAGCGTGCGGCCCTCTTCCTTGGACCAGAAGCCGAAGCTCTGCGCCCTCGCGAAGCCGCTCTGGCCCGCCTTCGCGAGCTCCACGCCGATCTTCTCGAACTCGCGGATCGCCGACTGGAACTGCGGCGACCGCATGTCGAGCCAGCCCTTCGCGAAGTTCGAGTACGCGGCCGGATCGGTCATCGCCGGATTCGCGGCCTTCACGGCCGTGCAGATCTTCGTCCAGATCTGCTCCGCGAACGTTCCGACGTCGACGGTGATGTGCGCCTGGTCGTTGAGCGACGCGACGCGGCCCTTGAACGTGACGAAGTACGGGTGCTTCAGCGGATCGTCGATCGAGCCGCCGGTGACCGCCGGATCCTTCGAGACCTCGGCCCACTTCCACGTGATCTTGAGCGGCTCGGCGAGCTTCTGCTGCTCGCTCGCCGCGGACGCCCTCGCCGCCTGATCGCCGGCGACCGCCTTCTTCGCGTCGGCGTTCGCCTTCGTCACGCTCGCCTGCGCCGTGGCCGCAGCCGGCGCACCGTGCTCCTTGATCGCCGACGGCGCACCGTCGACGGCCGCGGCGAGCTCGGGGAGCTTCGTCTCGACCGGCGTCGACCCGACGGTCACGACGCCGGCGTCGGTGATCGACAGCTCGTGGGCCTCGCCGAAGATGTCGAGCGCGATCTTGCTGCCGATCGGCCCGCCAGGTCCCGCCGCGCCCGGCGCGCCCGGTGCGGCAGGTCCCGCCGCGCCCGGTGCCGCCGGTCCTGCCGCGCCCGGTCCCACCGCGCCCGGCCCCGCCGCGCCCGGCCCTGCCGCGCCAGGTCCCGCCGCCGCCGGCGCCGGCGCTCCTCCGCCGATCGCCGGTCCCGCGGGCGCGCCGAGCGTCGGCGCTGCGGCCGGAGCCCCGCCGCCGGCCCTCGCCGCCTCTTCCCGCTTCTTCTTCGCAGCGGCCGCCTCGTCCTCGAGCTTCTTCGTGTCCGCCTTCGCGGCCTCGTTCCGCTGCGCGACCGTGCCCTCGTACTGCGCCGCCTGCTGATCGAGCCGCTGGTCGTACGCCTGCTGCTGCGCCCTGCCCGCGTCCGCGACGGCGCGGACGGTCGGATCGACCTCCGCCGCGGCCGCCGGCGCCGGACCGGCGCCCGGT
>JAEUJX010000103.1 GCA_016794545.1 Myxococcales bacterium | reverse complement strand
CGTCGAGCGGCGCGGCGATCGTCTGCTCGGGCGACATGTACGCGTACTTGCCCTTCACCTGCCCGGGGTTCGTCAGCTGATCGCCGAGCAGCGCGGCCTTCGCGATGCCGAAGTCGCACAGCTTCACCGTCCCGTCGAACGACACCATGATGTTCGCCGGCGAGACATCGCGGTGGACGAGGCCCAGCGGCATGCCGTTCGGCCCGCGCTGCTCGTGCGCGTAGTGCAGCGCCGTCGCCGCGTCGGCGCCGATGCGCGCGATCATGGTCGGCGACATCCGCTCCTTGTCGACGACGTGCTTGTAGAGCTGGCCGGCGTGGACGCCGTCGACGAACTCCATCGCGATGAAGTAGTCGGTGTCGACCGTCCCGAAGTCGTAGATGTGGACGATGTTGGGATGCGTCAGCTGCGCAGCGAGCTTGGCCTCGCCGAGGAACATCCTGACGAAGTCGGGCGCGTCCGCGAGGTGCGGCAGGATCCGCTTGACCGCGACGCGCCGGTCGAACCCCTCCAGCCCCTTCTGCTGGGCGAGGAACACCTCGGCCATCCCGCCGCGAGCGATGCGCCGCAACAGGACGTACTGACCGAAGCGGATGCCGCCGTCGGCGGACGCGGACACGCGTGCATCTTACCAGTCGCGTGGTGCAAACGGCTGTTTGCACTCGGCTCCTGGCAGGATCTGTCGCTGAAAAACCGTCGCGACCCGAACGGCCGTTGTGCCAGGATGCGGTCATGCGCCAGGGGTTCCTCGCATTCGCGCTCGCCGCGGCCGGCTGCATCGCGCCGCTGTCCGACCGCGAGGATCCGCGCGTCGCCGTCGGCGGGTCGTCGGCGCTCGCCGCCGCGTTCGTGCAGGTCGGCGCCGAGACCGGCGTCCCGGCGGAGCTGCTCGCCGCGCTGTCGTACGCCGAGACGCGCTTCGAGATCGTCGACGCGCACGCACACGGCCACGCGTCGCTCGGCCTCCTCGGCCTGTCGCCCGAGGAGCTCGCGTTCGGCGCCGGGCTCGCTGGCGAGACCGACCTCGCCGCCCGCACCCAGGCGGTCGCCGGCCTCCGCGCCGGCGCCATGCTGATCAAGGAGCGCGCGCCCGGCGCCCGCTCGCTCGAGGACTACCTCGCCGCGTTCGACGACGAGCTGCGCGACGAGCTCACCACGCTCCTCGCGCGTGGCGTCGACGCCGGCGGCGTCACGATCGCCGCGCGTCCCTCCCTCGATCGCACCACCGGTGACGGCGGCTTCGGCTCGGTCACGCAGGCGCTCGGCAACGCGGACTACGGCCCCGCGCTGTGGAACGCGGCGTATTCGGGGAACTACCAGACCGCGAACCGCACGAAGGTCGATCACATCGTCATCCACGACACCGAGGGCAGCTACACCGGCACGATCAGCTGGTTCAAGAACGCCTCGTCGAACGTCAGCGCGCACTACGTGATCAAGTCGTCGAACGGCGAGGTCACGCAGATGGTGAAGGAGAAGGACGTCGCGTGGCACGACGCCTGCTTCAACACCACCACCGTCGGCATCGAGCACGAGGGCTACGCGGCGATGCCCGACAAGTGGTTCACCGAGGCGATGTACGTCTCCTCGGCGAAGCTCTCGGCGTACCTGGCCGACAAGTACGGCATCCCGAAGGAGCGCGGCTTCATCGTCGGTCACGGCGACGCGCCGGACTGCTCCGATCACACCGATCCGGGCCCGGGCTGGAACTGGGCGCACTACATCGATCTGGTGAAGACCGGCGGCGCGCCGATGTTCCTCGCGGGCGAGGCGACAGTCGACGGCCCGATCACGCTGACCTCCGGCGAGCGCACCACGGTCACCGTCACGATCTCGAACTCCGGCAACGCGGCGTGGGACCTCGATGCCACGCGCCTCGGCACCGCCGCGCCGCAGGATCGCGAGAGCGCGTTCTTCGTCGACGGCGACTGGATCTCCACGAACCGCGCCACCGCCGTCGACGCGAAGGTCGAGCCCGGCGCGACCGGGACGTTCACGTTCGAGGTCGTCGCCCCGGAGGTCCGCGAGCCGACGATGTACGACGAGGGCTTCCAGCTGGTCCAGGAGGGGACGACGTGGTTCGGCCCCGAGGTCCACGTCGTGTTCAACGTCGTGCCCGAGGGCGAGGACGGCGGCTGCTCGGCCGGTGGTGGTGGCTCCGGGGCTTCCGCCTGTGCGATGCTGCTCGTCGGTGCGCTGGTCTCCCGTCGTCGTCGCCGCCGCGCTCGCGGGCTGTAGCGACGCGATCACGCTCGAGATCGCCGGCGACCGTCCGGTGCCGGCGGGCGTCGACGCGATCTGCGTGGGCCTCGCCGACCGCTCGCCGTCGGGCGGCCACTTCGGCCGCGCCTACCGCCTCGAGGGCAAGCTCGGCCGCCTCCCCCAGACCCTGCGCGTCGAGGCCGGCGGCGCCGAGACCGCCTACGCGTGGGTCCGCGCGGACCGCGGCGGCACCACCGCGCTCGTCGTCGGCGCGCCGCTCGACTTCTCGGCCGACGTCACGCTCTCGCTCGATCGCTGCACGCGCGGCAAGGCGGGCTCGCCGTCCGTCGTCGGTACCGGCGGTCCCGGCGACGCGCGGCTCGCGGTCAGTCACGGCGCGGGGGGCACGCTCGTGCTCGCGGTCGCGCCCGGC
>JAEUJX010000763.1 GCA_016794545.1 Myxococcales bacterium | reverse complement strand
CGGCAGAGGTCAAGGCCGCGCTCGCGAGTGTGATCGGCGACCGCGCGACGAGCTGGAAGGCCCGCGCGGCCGCGATCGAGTCGATGGTGGGCCTCGGTGCGACGGCGTCGGACCTGAGGACCCTGGCCGCGGGGTACGCATCGGGTGCTTCCGGCGACCCCTCCGATGCTCGCGTTCTGGCCACGCTCGACCGGGCCTCGTCCTTCTGATCTACAATCGATCGTCCGGGTGAAGCGCTCGACTCTGAACCCACCGTTGCTCGGCGAGAACCCGCCGCCTGCGACGCATGCGATCCGCCGCGTGCTCGACGAGAAGGCGGTGCGCATGGTCTATCAGCCGGTCGTCGACCTGCGCACGAAGAAGGTGTTCGCCTACGAGGCGCTCGTGCGCTCGAGGGCGCCCGAGTTCGCGTCGCCCCTCGAGCTGTTCGCCGCGGCCGTCGAGCACAGCTGCACGGGCGAGCTCGGCCGCATGCTCCGCGAGCTCTCGCTGGAGGGCTGCCCCGACTTCCCGCTGTTCATCAACATCCACCCGGCCGAGCTCAACGAGAAGTGGATCGTCCAGCCCAACGATCCCATCTTTCAGCACGATCGCGACGTCTACCTCGAGATCACCGAGGGCGTGCCGCTCTCGCACTTCCACCTCTGCCAGACGATCCTCAGCGAGGTCCGCGACCGCGGCGTCTACCTCGTCGTCGACGACCTCGGCGCCGGCTACTCCAACCTCAAGTACATCGCCGACCTCCAGCCGCGCGTCGTCAAGCTCGACCGCGGCCTGATCGCGGGGCTCTCTCAGTCGTCGCGCATGTTCAAGCTCGTGTCCGCCATCGTGGTCCTGTGCAACGAGCTCGACGCCGTCGTGGTCGCCGAGGGCATCGAGACGGTCGAGGAGCTCGAGGCCGTGATCGACTCCGGCGCACGCTTCGGCCAGGGCTACCTGCTCGCGCGCCCGGCCTTCCCGCTCCCCGACGTCAACTGGCCCGCCGAGCTCGCGGCGCCGGATCGCCGCCGCACGCGCGGCCACACGCTGAAGCCGCGCACCTCGACCAGGACCAAGCGTCGCTGAGCGCGGCCGCCGCTACTCGGGGAGCGGGACGACCTCGGGAGCGACCTCGCCGCCGGCGTGCCGATGCGCGACGAACAGCCGATCCGTCGCCCAGGCGACCTCCGGCGTGCCCCGCGCGTACGGGTCGGCCCACGCCCGCACGAGCGAGCCGCTCTCGATCGCGCGCGTGACCGTCGCGCCCTCGCGACCGACATAGCCCACGACGAAGGCGCGCGACCCCGCCGCGGCGAGCGAGAACCGCGACTCCGGTGTCGCATCGGTGAGAGGTTTTGACCACACGACCTTGCCCCTCGAGGTCATCCAGCCGAGGCGCGCGGCGCCGCGCTCGTCACGCAGGGCGACCAGGCACGCCGTGTCGTTGCACGCGATGCCCTCGAGCGCGTGCTGCTGCGAGACCGGCAGCCGTACGATCTCCCCGTCACAGCCTCGCTCGCTGCAGTAGTTGATGAACCCGCGCTTCTGCTTGTCGCGCCACACGAACGCGATCGACGCGCCGGCGGAGCGCAGCGCGCACCAGACGGCCGGCCCGGTCGTCGAGACCGAGGTGACCTCGGCCGCCTCCATGCGCCGCCGGGTCGGGCCGTGGACCATCCACAGCGTGCCGTCCATCTCCTGCCACGCCACGCCCCACCGCCGGTCGTTGCTCGCGACGCCGTCGCACAGCTGCACGACGCGCTTGCCCCAGCGCGAGACCTCCCCGAGCTCGCCGTCGCCGACGACCTTCGCGAGCTCCACCTTGTCCTGGTTCTGCCATGCCATGGCAACGCCCGACGAGGTGCCGACCATTCGCGCGTGTGACGCGATCACCGCCACCCCGAACCGCTTGGCCCCGTGCCCGTCCCGATCGACCGTGACGACGTGCCGGTCGTTCGTCGCTCCCTCGAGCAGCGCGAACCCGTCCGCCGTGACCGCCGCCGCCAGATCCCGGTCAGCGGAACCCGCGGGACGCGCGGCGGTCCCGAGACCGACCACCCCGACCGCCAGCGCCGTGACGAGGAGTGCACCGATCGGGGACGGCGCCCGCTGAGCGTCGAGCTGCATGACGAGACGATACGCCGGTGGCACGCGGACTGCACCCCGTCGGCACCATGCAGCTCTCCGACGTCCTGTCCCTCCTGACCCGCCAGCACGACGAGATCGAAGCGCTGCTCGTCGAGGTGACCGTCGCCGAGGTCATGCCGATGCGTGCGTCGGCCATGTCCGAGCTCGCCGACAAGCTGACCCTCCACCTCGGCCTCGAGCAAGAGCTGCTCTACCCGGCGACCGTCGGCATCGTCAGCGACGAGGTCCGCGCGGAGATGATGGCCGAGCACCAGGAGATCAAGCGGGTTCTCGCCGACCTCATCTGGCTCGAGCGCGAAGATCAGCGCTTCGCTCGCCAGCTGGTGGCGCTCCAGGTCCTGCTCCAGTGGCACGAGGTCTGGCAGGAAGGCGAGCTGTTCCCGCGCATCGCCGCCGGGCTCCCCGCTCCGCGCCACGCCGAGCTCGCCCACGGGGTCTCGAGCTGGCTCCAGCAGACGCAGCTCGCCGCCTGACAGGATCGCCGTGGCGCAGGTGCACGGAGTGTGCGCCGGCGGGACGACCCGCCGCCCGCGGGTCCGTCACGCGCGAGCGCTCCGGGAACTAGTACGGCCGGGCGGGCTGGCCGCCCGCCTCCAGGATCTCCTGGCAATCGGCGAGCCGGCGGGCGTCCTGCTCGACCGAGGCGCGCGACTCGTCGTCGCTCGGGGCGCTCGACCGCAGGTACCTCGTGTACTGCGCCTGGAGGTTCCGCGCGCACGCGAGGTCCTGGCAGCGGCACATGTCGCCGGCGAACTGTCTCACCTTGTAGGAGTACTCGTCGGTCGGATAGACCTTCGCGCTCTCCTCCTGGTACGCGGCGTAGGACGAATATCCTGCGGCGCGCGCGTTGTCCTCGCGCATCTGCTGCCGCATCTGGGACTTGATGAACACGATCGCGACGGCCACGAACACCACGACGCAGCCCGCGATCAGCCGGTGACTCGCCTGGCTCTTGCGAAGCGCGGTCTCCGCCTCCCGCACCGCCCGCGCGGAGGCCGCCTCGTTCGCCGCGACCTGCTCCCAGGTCAGCGCCGGCCTGGGCGAAGGCGGCGCTTCCTCGACCGGCGGCCGGGCCTGTGGTTCGAGCGACGCCTTGCCGGTCAGGATGTCGTTGAACATGCGCGCGCTCGTAACACCGGGCGGACGGGAGGGCCAAGCCGAAACGTCAGAACTGGGATAACACCGTGAGCGAGAAGAACTTTCCGCCGAGATCGAGGCTCCCGAGCGAGGCCTGCGACATCTCGAGCTGGATCGTCGCGGCATCGTTGGCCTCGGCCGGCGCCAGCTCGATCGCGCTCGTCAGGGTGTAGCCGAGCTCGAGCCGCACCCCGAGCTGGAACCGCGCGCTCGCGATGGCCAGGAGGTCGAGCGCCGCGGCCGCGGTGGCCGTCATGCCCCAGCCCTGGTCGTACAGCTCGCGGTCGCCCTCGCGAATGGTGAGCGCCGCGCGCGCCATCCCGAGATCGAGGCGCCCGCCGACCCGCAGGTTCCGCCACACCGTGTAGCGCGCGCGCCCGCCCGCCGAGACCGACAGCGTGTCGAGCTCGGTGGTGAGCGTCGAGAACATCGTGCCCTCGGCTCCGCCGATCGCGAGACCGCCGGTCGCCCAGGTTTGTAGCCGGGGCGTGAGGCCGAGCTCGAGCTTGCGCGCGTATCCGATCACGCCGCCGCCGAGGCTGTCGGCCGTGACCGCGTTCGCGGACGACGCGTGCATCGCCCGGTCGAACGAGCCGATCGCGACCTCGTTCTTCGCATCCGCGTGCGCCGTGCCCGCCAGCACGGCGAGCGCCAGGAGTGTGTTCTTCATGTCACGGCTCCGAATCGAGCAGGTTGATGGTGAGGAACCCCGCCAGCACCGTCGCGTCACCGCGCGCGGCCTCCGTCGAGGGGATGATCGTCGCGTGCCCGAGCGGGTCGCCGTGGTCGACGAAGATCTTGCCGTTCTGCGTCGACAGCACCCGGCTCGGCGGATCGTCGAGCCGGAAGTCCGTCGGGTGCAGGTTGTCGAGCGCGACGAACCCGACGCGCGAGATCGACGGCGTCGCGCCGATCAGGTGCGTCCCGTCCGGCGAGAAGTCGTAGCTATCGAGCTTGCCGAGGCCGAGCATCGGCGACGTCGACTCGGTGTCCATGTCGAGCAGGCCGAGCACCGTGCGGTTGTCGTCGTGCACGAGCATCGCGAGGTCGCGCCCCGGCACCGGCACGACGTCGCGCACCGCCTGGTCGAGCGCGATCGGCCGCAGCCCGACCTGGCTCAGCGGATCGGTGATGTGCTCGAGGTCGAGCACGTGCACGCGCTTCTGCTTCGCGGCGATCGACGCGAACAGCGCCTTCTTCGGCACGCCGGTGCCATCGACGTCGGCCGGGAACAGCAGGATGCGATCGATCGGATCCGCGATCGGCACCGAGCGGAACTGGGCCGTGTCGGCATCGATGAGCACGATCTCCTTCGTGTTCGGCGTCGCCGCGAGCACGAACCGCTTGCCGGTCGCGTCGTCGTACACCGCGATGTCCGTGGGCCCGCCGCCGGCGCCGAGCTCCGCGAGCACCGGCCGGTAGTCGTTCGCGCCCGGCGCCGCCTGCTCCGCCTGCTCGAGGATGACCTGCAGGACGTCGCGCGCGTTGTCGCTGCGCACGTATGCGCTCGCGGAGCTCGGCGCGAACACGACCTCCTTCGGCACGACGGGCGGCCCGCCGAGGTCGAGGCGGATCGAGATCTCGCGCCGATCGGGGTTCGTCGCGTCGAGCACCGTCAGGTTGTTCGACGACAGGATGAACGCGAACGTCCGCGCCGCTCCGGTCCCGGGCACCGTCATCGGCGGCGAGAGCGTGATGCCCTCGGGCACCGAACCGAACGACCGGATGGTCTTCAGCGTCGGATTGCTCTCGCTCGGCGGCTCCGTCAGATCAATCACCGCGAGCTCGTTCGGGTTGCGGAAGAACCCGGCCGCGTCGGGTCCCGCCGCCGAGAAGTACGCGATCGCGATCGAGTTATCGGGCGCCACCGCGACGCGGTCGAATGGCGACCCGATCTCGTACGCGACCGGTGATGCGTCGCGCGCTTCCGTGTCGATCACCCAGAATTTCGGATCCTGGTCGATCTCGCCGTGGTGGATGGCCTCCTCGCCGCGCGTGATCACGAACAGCTTGTGCCGGTCGTTGCTCGGCACCGCGTGGATCGCGCGGCGGCCGATCGACTTCGTCGTGATCCGCGTCGTGTCCTCGGCGAGATCGAGCAACGTGACGCGATCGAGCCCGCTGTCGATGTACGCGACGTTCGTCTTCATCGCGACCGGCCCGAGGATCGCGCGCTCGCGGTCCCACTTGATCGAACGGTCGTCTTCCCAGTCCCACACGCACGCCGCCGTCTGGCTCAGCGTCGCGAGGACGATCAGGTTGGTGATGCGCATGATGGTCCTCAGTTCACGATGTTGCCGTTGAGGTCGAACCCGGTGACGGTGCGCACGGCGTCCGTGAGCAGATTCACGAACGTCACGCGCCCGAGCGGGTGCCGCTGCGAGGAGAACGCCATCCCGGCGCCGGGCAGGATGCCGACGTCGGCCGGCGGCGAGCCGAGCTGCTTCGTGATCACCACGCCGGTCTGCGTGTTGACCACCTGCAGTGCGCGCACCGCTGTCGGCGTGTTCCCGCCGTCGAGCGAGACGTACGCCTTCGTGCCGTCGGGCGCGTAGACGAACGAGCCCGGATCGACCGGCGTGATCTGCAGCTTCGCGAAGCCGGTCGCGAGGTCGAGCATCGAGTAGCCGTAGCTGCGGTCGATGTACTCGTCGACGGTCGCGGCTGTCGCCGGATCGCCGAACGCCTTGGCCTGCACCACGATCGCCGTCGTGCCCGTCGGCGAGATCCCGACCGTGCGCACCGACTTCTTGAGCGGCCAGGTCACGATCGGGTAGCCGGGCTGATCCAGCTTGACCATCGTGATGCGCTCGTCGGTGGACGCGTTGGTGAACAGCAAGCCGCGATTGCCGTCGCGGCTGAGCACGAGCGAGCCGATCGTGGCCCCGGTGAGGTCGATCGTCTCGACGCCGTTCGTGTCGAGCGCGTCGCCAGGGATGTCGATGATCGAGAGCTTCTTCGCGTCGCGCTGCACCGCGAACATCCGGGTGCCCGACGGCGCCAGGTCGATGTCGGTCGCCGCCGACGCCAGCGGGATGATCCACGTCCGCCCGAGCTCGAACCCGCCGACGTCGACCACGCGCAGCGAGCTCTCGCCGATCTGCCGCACCGCCGCGTACGTGCCGGTCGACATCACGTGGACCTCGACGGACTCCGGCGGGAACGCCGGGTTACTGACCGGGATCGGCGGCACGATCGAGGGCCCGTGCGTCGTCGCGTAGCCGAGGTCGATCACGCTGACCCCGTCCTGCGTGATCACGAACGCGCGGTTGCCGCCCGCATCGAACTGCACCTGCCGCGGCCGGAAGCCGACGGTCAGGTCGACCGCGCGCTCGAGGCCGGGCGCGAGCGCGATCACCGTGACGTCCTGGAAGCTGCCGACACCGCCGATCCCGCCCGAGCTGATCTGCTTCGTCAGATCGAACCACACGACGGCGTAGCGGCCCGAGGGATCGACATCCAGGCGGTTCAGGTTGCGCAGCGTCGGCACCACCTTCACGATGTCGTGGGCGCCACTGGGCCGCACGACGTACGCGCTGCCGTTCGTCGAGTCGAGCACGACGGCGCCGTCGCTGTTCGGGATGGTCTGGACGATCCGCGGCGCCTCGCCGACCGGCGTCGTGATCACGGTCAGGTTCGCGCCGTCGATCCGGGCGAGCTCGTCCTGCGCGGTCATCGCGACGTAGATGTAGCGATCCGACGACACCGGCGGCTGGAGCTCGATCTCGATCTCCGGCGGCGGTGGCGCGTCGGGCGGCAGGCCGCCGTCGGTCGACGGTGGTGGGGTCAGCCGCTCGCACCGCCCGAACGAGCTGCACACGTATCCGACCGGGCACTCGTTCGAGGTCAGACAGCCGACCGTGCCGGCGTCGGCGAGCCCCGGCCCGACGTCGTCGCCTGCTCCGGCGTAGTCGCCGCCTCCGCACGCGGCGAGCACTGACAGCCCTATCAACAAGCGCATCCTCATGCGATTCCTCCGGCGCATCTGGATACGCAACCGACGTGCCGCGAGGCGTGCACGCGATCGCACCGCGTTATCGCGAGCGCGGTTTGCACATCGCCCGCTTTCCGCGGCATTCGTGTCGCGGCGGTTGGCAGCCGCGAAGATCGCGATTTCGGTCACCGAGGCGTGCGGTTCGCGACACCCATGCGCGTGTGCAGGGCTCGTACGCAGTAGAGTGCGCCGGATGTCGGATCCGGCGACTGACGGGCGCAAGCCGCCGCACCCATCCCTCTACTTCCTGCTGTTCCTCCCGTTCGGAGCGACCGCGGGGTTCATCTCGGTCACGATCGGGTTCCTCGCGGGCAAGGCCGGCCTCCCCGACAGCGTGATCGCGGGGATGGTCGCGATGAACACGCTGCCCCACACGTGGAAGTTCGTGTGGGCGCCGCTGGTCGATACGATCTGGACGAGCCGCGGCTGGTACATCACGACCAACCTCATCTCGTCGGCCGCGATCATCTCGATCGGCTTCATCCCGATCAACGAGGGGACGATCGGCCTGCTCACCGGCATCATCTTCATCAACGGGTTCTCGACCACCTTCGTCGGGATGTGCACCGAGTCACTGATGGCCCGCCTGACGCCGCCCGAGGGCCGGGGCGCCGCGGGCGGCTGGTCGCAGGCCGGCAACGTGGGCGGCTCGATGGTCGGCGGCATCGGTCTCCTGATCGCCGAGGGCACCTCCTACGACTGGCTGCCCTCGCTCGTGGTCGGGAGCGCGCTGATGTGCTGCTCGCTCGCGCTCGTCGCCGTCAAGGAGCCGCCGGAGACGGGGCCGCGCCCGA
>JAEUJX010000761.1 GCA_016794545.1 Myxococcales bacterium | reverse complement strand
CTCCACCGCCCGCGGCGCGATCGGCAACTACCCGCTCCGCGCGGGCCTGAGCTGGGAGCTCGCGCCCGGCACCTACGACATCACGGCGTACGACGACTCGATGTCGCCGCCGCGCTTCGAGATCCGCCGCGGCGTCTCGATCACTGCCGACACCGAGCTGACGTTCGATCTCGCGAGCGCCGGCACGCCCCTCGAGGAGATCGTGGTGCAGACCGACGCGCTCGCCACCGAGACCGTCACGAAGAGCACCCGGCTGCACACGGCGGGTGGCACGCGCATGACCATCCCGTCGACGGACGACCACGCGCACGCGTGGCGCGTGCCGGCGGCGTCACTCGTGACCGGCGATCGCCAGAGCGTCTCCGCGACCGCCTCGGCCGGCTCCGCATCGCGCACGGCGACCCGCGGGATCCCGAACACCGCGGTGTCGGCCGTGCTGACGCTGCCCGCGGGCCTGACGTCGACGATCGTGACGTTCGGTCCGCCGCAGCGGGCGACGTGGGAGAGCGCGGGCGAGTGGACCGAGGCGTTCTTCTACGCGATGGACGAGGACGTCACGGTGATGTTCGACGCGTTCGTCACCCCGGAGTACGTCGCCCAGACCGGGGCGCTGACGTCGATCGAGCTCCCGGTGCCGACCTCCGTGCCCGGCTGGAACCCGGCCTGGGAGCTGCCGGCCATGGCCGAGCTCGGGTGGACGCTGAGCCTCACGCACGCCCTGGGGGGACTCGACGCGGATGGCGCTGGCCGCAACGGCCGGTTCGCGGCTACGCTCCGGGAATGAAGGTGCTCGCGCTGGCGCTCCTGCTCGTGTTCGCCTGCAGCAAGTCGGAGCCGCCGGCGCAGTACACGGTGCGCGGCAAGGTCGTCGGCGTCGGTCCCAAGCTCGACATCCATCACGAGGCGATCCCGACGTACAAGCACCGCGACGGCAAGGTGAAGGGCATGGCGTCGATGGTGATGTCGTTCACGCCGAACGAGAAGACGCCGCCGGTCGCGGTCGGCGACCTCGTGACCATGACCTTCACCGTGCACTTCGATGCGGATCCGGGGACGCGGATCGTCACGCTCGAGAAGCTGCCGCCCGAGACCAAGCTCGGGCTCGAGTAGCTCAGGGAGTCCGGACCTCCGCGTCGAGCACCGCGAGCATCAGGTGCGAGACGCGGGAGAGGTGCTGGAACGAGACGTTGGCGAACGTGTCGGTCGCCTTGTGATAGTGCGGCGTGTGATCGTTGGCGACGAACTCCTCGCCGACGCCCGTCGCGGGGAACCCGGCGTCGAGGAACGCCTGGTGATCGCTGTACTGGAACATCACCGACGAGACCGGCATCCCTGCCGCCGCACCGTGCGTCTGGTAGACCGTCTGGAGCGCCGGCGTGGGCGACCACAGCTCGACGGCGCGGTCACCGTCGCCGTCGAACGACAGCATGTCGAACACGTGCGCGCCCATCACGTCGGTACCGGCGAGCGTCCGCACGTACTGCTTGCTGCCGATCAGGCCGAGCTCCTCCTGATCGAAGAACGCGAACACGATCTGGTGGTTCCGCTGCGGGACGTCCTTCAGGTAGCGCGCGGCGGCCAGCACCATCGCCACGCCGGTCGCGTTGTCGGCCGCGCCCGGTCCCGCGGGCACGCTGTCGAAGTGCGCGCCGACGATGATCGTGCCGCCCGCTCCGCCGGTGGCATCGAGCGTCGCGAGCACGTTCGCGCCGGTGTGCTGCACGGTCGTGTAGTCGTGGCGGCGCGGCACGAGGCCGAGCGCCGTCAGCTCGTCGAACAGGAACACGCGCGTCGCGTCGCGCTCGGCGACGCTCGCCCGGTGCGCGAGGCGCAGGCCGGGCGCGATGTCCTCGGCGCCCGACAGTGCGCCGACGATGCGGCGCTGGTAGTCGTCGAGCCATGCACACTCGCCGAGCGGCGCACACGCCCCGGCGGCGGCATCGGGCGCCGCGTCGGGCGACGGCGGCGACGAGGCATCGACCTCGATCGCGCCGGGCGCATCGCCGCAGGCGACGAGCAGCGGCAACGTCAGCACGGCGCGGCGGAGCACGCGGCGAACCTACGCCAGGCGGTCGAGGGCGCGCCAGCGCGATGTGCAAGCCCTGGAAACGGCTCGGAGGTCACCTCCGTTTTGCGCTGGATCGGCACCCGAGAAGCGGAGGATGATCGAGGTGTGAGGTTCGTGGTGTTCGCGCTGGTCGCCGTCGGATGCGGGTTCCAGGCGAGTCCCCCGAAGGTCGTGGCCGATGGCGCGGTGGGCGATGGCGCGGTCGACGCGCCCGACGCGCCGCCCGACCTGCAGCGCATCGACGGAGTGGTCGGGTCCGCCTACAAGAAGGTGTTCACGACCGATCCGACGAAGGTCGCAGGCGACCTGACGGACTTCCCCGTGTGGGTGAAGCTCGCGGCCGACAACGATCTCGCGCTGCACGCCGACCTCGGCGACATCTACTTCACGCTCGCGAACGGCACGCCGCTCGAGTGGCAACTCCAGCGCTGGAACAAGGCGACGGGCGACCTCGAGGCGTGGGTCCGCCTGGACCTCGCCGACACCACGCCGACGACGTGGGAGATCCGCTACGGAGATCCGGGGCCGGTGCACGCGTCGAACGCGCTCCTGACGTTCTCGAGCTCGTTCGCGGCGGTGTGGCACATGGAAGACGCGCTCGGGGGGGCGACCACGGTCGCCGACGCGCTCGGTCAGCGGATGGGTGTCGCGGTCGGCGGCCCGACGAGCACCGCGGGCAAGCTCGGCCGCGGCATCGCCTTCGATGGCAACGACGATCGCGTCACCTTCACGAATCCGCTGAGTGGGAACACCGCGAGCACGATCTCCGCGTGGGTCGACGTCATCGCGCCGATCAACGGCTTCTCGAGCGTGATGACCGTCGGAAACCCGGCCGCGGGGCAGAGCCGCTTCCTGCACACGAAGTATCCGAACCTCGCCGTGGGGCTGTACGGCAACGACCTGCAGACCCAGACCAACCTCGACAACGTCGGGCCGAAGCTCGTCACCTGGGTCTACGATCCGAACGGCATGAACGGCGTCACCACGCTCTACGTCGACGGCGTGCAGGTCGCGACGCACAACCACGGCGGCACGGTCAACACGACCGGGACGATGGGCTTCCTCGCGTACGCCCTGCAGGCGTTCGGACCCGGCGGCAACACGCCGAACCCGTTGCGCGGCACGCTCGACGAGGTGCGGATCGCGACCACGGACCGATCGCGGCAGTGGGTCGAGACGGAGTTCGCGAATCAGAGTGATCCGCTGACGTTCGCGACGGTGAGCGCCGAGCTGCCGCTGCCCTGACGCCGACGAGTTTGCGGTCGATTCGCTCCTCCGCGCCACTGGCTCGCCGATCGGGGCGCCGGCCGAGCGGACGTGCTATAGGGCCCCTCACATGAGCGGCTCGGATGACGACTCCACCGGCGAGCTCCTCACCGAGCTCGCCGGCAAGCTCGACTACGCGACGTACCTGAGGCTCGAGCAGCTGCTGTCCGCGCAGCGCCCGCTGGCCTCGCCACCGCACCACGACGAGCTCCTGTTCATCGTGCAGCACCAGACGTCCGAGCTGTGGTTCAAGCTCGTGCTGCACGAGCTACGCGGGGCGATCGAAGCGCTCCAGCGGATGGACGCGCGCTCGTGCTGCAAGATCCTCGCACGGGTCTCGCACATCCAGAGCCAGCTGATGAACCAGTGGAGCGTGCTCGCGACGCTCACGCCCAGCGAGTACGTCCAGTTCCGGCACGTGCTCGGCCCGGCGAGCGGCATCCAGTCGTACCAGAACCGGATGATCGAGTTCGTCCTCGGCAACAAGGACCCGCGGATGCTCGCCGTGTTCCAGCACGATCCGCCGGTGCTCGCGCAGGTGAAGGCCACGTACGAGGCCCCGACGCTGTACGACGAGTACCTGCGCTTCCTCGCGCGCAGCGGCATGACGATCCCGCGCGAGGTGCTCGAGCGCGACGTCACGAAGCCACACCGGTCGCACCCCGACATCGTCGCCGCCCTGAAGAAGGTCTACGCCGAGCCGGTGATCTACTGGAACGCCTACGAGATGGCGGAGAAGCTCGTCGACATCGACGAGGCGTACGCGCTGTGGCGCCACCGGCACGTCAAGGTCGTGTCGCGCGTGATCGGCCACAAGCGCGGCACCGGCGGCACGGCGGGGGTCGCGTACCTCGAGAAGATCGTCGGCAACGTGTTCTTCCCCGAGCTGTGGGACGTCCGCACGCAGCTCGAGGAAGTCCGGCCCTGAGGCCGCGCTCAGAGTGACTCGGCGATCCGCGCGACGCGCTCGGCGACCGGCCGCACGATGCGCCTCACCTTCGCGTTCTGCATGGGTCCGGCGCCGAGCGCCGACATGTCCTGGATCTCCTCGAGGTCCACGCACTCGAGGTAGTCGGCGTCGGCCTGGCGCCCGAGGGCGTAGAGGAACGGGAGCGCGTTCGTGACGTGGTCGTTGTAGCGAAACACCGCGTCCTTCGCGTCCTCGAGCTGCTGCATCGCCTGCGCGGCCGAGATGGCGCCGAGGATGCTCCCCGCGCTGCCGGTGATGGTCACCCCGTCGGAGCCGAGGAGACGGTTGAGCTCGCCGACGGCCGCGCCGAGCTCCATCACCGCCTGGTTCGTGTAGTCGGACTCCGGGACGCCGGGCCGCGGCCGCAGCACGTTCGCGGCGAGGAACGCGCCGACGCAGGCATCGCTGCAGAACCGGAACCCGCGCCGGAGCTTCGTCGAGGCGAGCTTGACCTTCGCGTCGCACTGGAAGCACGCGACCTTCTTCCCGAACGGCCACACGAAGCGATCGTATCAGCGACGCAAAGGTAGTAACAAGGCAGGGGGATGGAGCAGAACCTCGTCACGACGGTGCTGTTACCGGTCGCGCTCGGCGTGATCATGCTGGGACTGGGGCTGAGCCTGACGCTCGCCGACTTCAAGCGCGTGATCGTGTATCCACGAGCGGTCGCCATCGGGCTCGGCTGTCAGATGCTGATCCTGCCCGCGGTCTGCCTCGGCATCGCGCACGCGTTCGGGCTCGGTCCGCAGCTCGCGGTCGGGCTCATGCTGCTGGCCGCGTCGCCGGGCGGAGCCACCGCGAATCTGTTCTCGCACCTCGCGAAGGGCGACGTCGCGCTCAACATCACCCTGACCGCGGTGAACAGCGTGCTGTCGCTGATCACCCTGCCGCTGATCGTGAACTTCTCGCTCGAGCACTTCCTCGGCGAGGGCCGCTCGATCCCGCTCCAGTTCAGCAAGGTGATGCAGGTCGTCGCGGTCGTGCTCGTCCCCGTCGCGATCGGCATGCTGATCCGGTCGAGGAAGCCGTCGATCGCCGACCGCCTCGACAAGCCGGTCCGCATCATCTCGGCCGTGTTCCTCGTCCTCGTCGTCGGGTCCGCGATCGCGAAGGAGCGCGCGAACCTCGGCGAGTTCTTCCAGCAGGTCGGCCTCGCCGCGCTCGCCTTCAACGTGGCGAGCATGGCCGTCGGCTACGTCGTCCCGCGCCTGTTCCGCGTCGAGGCCAAGCAGGCGGTCGCGATCGGCATGGAGATCGGGATCCACAACGGCACGCTCGCGATCGCCATCGCATCGAGTCCCTCGCTGTTGAACGATCCGGTGATGGCGATTCCGCCCGCGATCTACTCGCTGATCATGTTCGTGACCGCCGCGGTGTTCGGGATCGTTGCCGCGCGCCAGGCCCGTCGGGCAGATCTATAAGCGCTTCCGTACCGAAATGGGACGCGCGGTCGGTGGTGCGCGGCGCGGACCCGTGATTCCATCGCGCCCTATGAAGAATCTCACGAAGACGATGGTGTTGGCGGTTCTCCTCGCGGGCTCGATCACGGCCTGCGGCAAGAAGAAGGACGGCGGCGGCGGCGGTGCGACGGGCGTTGCCGAGTGCGACGACTACCTGAGCAAGATGGCCGCCTGCGCGAAGAAGATGGAAGGCAAGGGCGGCGAGCAGCTGACCAAGATGGCGGACATGATGGCCAAGTCTTGGGCGGAGGACGTGAAGAACGAAGAGATGAAGAAGGCGATGCCCGACGCCTGCAAGAAGGCCGTCAAGGACATGGCGAAGCAGATGCCGGACTGCGACTGGGGCGTCAAGGCGGACGAGCCCCCCGCGGCTCCGGCCGGCGGCTCGGCGGCCCCGACCGAGGGCAGCGCGGCGGCGGCTCCCGCCGGCGGCGGTGGCGGTGGCGATCTGCCGGCCGAGTGCAACGACTACAAGGCCGCGATCGAGGCGCTCGCGAAGTGCGACAAGCTCCCGCAGGCGACGCGCGACGCGCTCAAGCAGTCGTACGAGCAGACGTCGGCGGCATGGGCGAACATCCCGGCCGAGGGCAAGGCCGCGCTCGGCACCGCGTGCAAGTCGGCCGCCGATGCCGTGAAGCAGTCGGCCGCCGCCTGCAACTGAGGCACTCACCTCGCCGCTAGCCGGCGGGAACCGGGCCCGCACCGCCTGAGAGGGCGCTGCGGGCTCGCGCGTTTTCGGGAGCGATGGTCATGCACGTCAGCCAGCTCATGCAGCTCATCAGCGGTTCGATCTACAGCGCGATCGTGTGCGCGACGGCCGAGCTGGAGGTCGCGGAGGCGCTCGCCGACGGCCCGTGCACGCTCGACGAGCTCGCGGCTCGTTGCTCGGCCGACCGCGAGGCGCTCGGCCGCCTGATGCGCGCGCTCGCCGCGCTCGGACTGGTGTCGGAGGCCGAGGGCCGCTACGCCACGACCGACGGGCTCGGCTGGCTGCGCGGCAGCGCCGACGGAAGCCTGCGCGCGCTCGCCCTGCTCGGCGGCCAGCCCGCGATGCAGGGAGCCTGGCGTCATTGCGCGGAGGCGGTGCGCACGGGCCGCACCGCGTTCGAGCTCGCGAACGGGCGGCCGCTGTTCGACTACCTCGACGATCACGAGGCGCTGCGCTCGACGTTCCAGCGCTCGCTGTCCGGACCCGAGGCGTGGAACCAGGCGATCGCCGACGCGCTCGATCTGGCGGGGCGCACGCTCGTCGTCGACGTCGGGGCCGGCGACGGGCGCCTGCTCGCGGCGCTCGTGCGTGCGTGGCCGGGTCTGCGCGGCATCGCGTTCGACCGGCCGAGCGTGGTCGCCGCGGCGGGGCGCGACCCCTCGCTCGAGTGGGTGGGCGGCGACTTCTTCGCGGGCGTGCCGGCGGGCGGCGACGTCTACCTCCTGCGCTGGGTGCTGCACGACTGGACCGACGATCAGGCGGTCGCGATCCTCGCGCACTGCCGCGCGGCGATGCGCGCGGGCGGCGTGGTGCTGCTCGTGGAGCGCCTGCTCGCGGAGCCCTCCGACGGCTCCGCGGCGCTCCTCGATCTCACGATGCTGGTGCTCACGGGCGGCCGCGAGCGAACCGAGGCGGAGTACGCGGCGCTGCTCGCGCGCGCGGGCCTGCGCCTGTCGCGCGCGCTGCCGACCTCGGCCGGGCTGCGGATCCTCGAGGCGACGGCCGCCTGACCGCCGCGGTCACGCGCGCGACGCGCACATCTCGCCTCAGCGCGTGGGGAGCAACAGCAGGCCGAGCATGCCGGCGAGCGTGTCCTCGACGTCCTTGCGGCTCAGCGAGCGCGGCCGTGCGGCGGCGCCGTGGACGACGGCGTTACCCACCATCACCGTGAGCAGCCAGCTGACCGCCTCGAGGTTGCGCAGCGCGCGCCGCTTCGCGAACGCCGGCGAGAGCTTCTGCGTGATGGCGACCGTCACCTTCGGCAGCTGCTTGAACTCGTCGAGGGTGGCCAGATACGGCAGCTGCCACAGCTCGCGCACCAGCCCGCGGCGGCGCTCGACCGCATCGAACAGGAGGCCGATGCCGCGGCGCAGCCCTTGCTCGCCGCCGAGCTGGACCGCCTCCGCGAGACCGTCGCCGACCTCGACCAGGATCTCGCGAATCGCACGGCGCGCGAGCTCGGCGACGAGGGTCTCCTTGTCGGGGAAGTACTCGTAGAGCGATCCGATGCTCACCCCGGCCAGCTCGGCGACGTGATTCGTCGTCAGGGCCGCGAATCCCTTGGTCTCCAGAAGCCGAGCAGTGGCGTCGAGCATGGCGTTGTACGTCACCCATGCTCGTCGCTGGGTCGGCACCTTGAGGGGGGAAAACGGAATCCGAGTAGACCCGAGCATTCACTCGGTTTCATACTGCAGGCATGGCGCTGCCGCCACTGCACGTCCGTCCCGCGTTCTCCGACCTCGAGTACATCGCCCCGTACACCGAGGCCGCGCTCGACGGCTGGCGCGCCGCCGGCGATCCGCTCGCCGACGAGATCGTGGCGTCGCTCGCGGCGGAGGGGCCCCTGAAGGGGATCCACGATCTGCTCGGCGTGGTGCGCGCGCGCGCCGAGGCCGGCGACGCGCGGTGTCGCCAGCTCCTGCACGATGCGTCGACGCTCCCGCCGTGGGCCGACCTCGCCGCGATGGAGAAGGGACAGCGGATGATCGCGAGCTACGCGCCGTTCATGGCCGCGTCGCTGTTCTCGGGCTCGCTGGTCGGCGGAGCGATGTTCTACAAGGCCGCGCTCGTCACCGCGATGACCGGGATGTTCGCCAGCAAGCCCACGCAGCGGCTCGTCGAGACGACGGCGATGGTCACGCGGATGGCGATGCCGGGCTCGATCGCGCCCGGCGGCGAGGCGCACGAGGTCTTCCTGCGCGTTCGCCTGCTCCACGCCGGCCTGCGGCGCTTCCTCGTCGACAGCGGCCGGTTCCGGCATGGCAGCGAGGTCCCGATCAACCAGCAGGACCTCGCGATCACGCTCGGGCTGTTCTGCTACGTGAACATCCGGAACCTCCTGCAGCTGGGGATCCGGCTCGATCGCGCGCAGATCGACAGCTTCCTCCTGCTGTGGCGCTACGCCGGCCACGTGCTCGGCATCGACGCGGCGCTGTTGCCGGCGACGATCGAGGACCAGCAGGCGTTCTATCTGTCGAGCTGCAAGCACCAGGTGCGGCCCGAGAAGGTGATGCCGCAGACCAAGACGCTGCTCGACGCGGTCGCGAAGCAAGCGAAGCTCGTCCCGTATCCGATCGCGCGGACGTTCCTCCACCAGGTGACGCGCTACCTCTCCGGCGGCGACTACATCACCGGCATGCAGCTCGAGGATCGGGGCGACTACTACGGCGTGCGCGGCCTGCGGTACCTGGGCCGCGCGGTGTCACTCGCGCATCGCCTGCCGCTCGGCGAGCGCATCTTCTACCGCGCGGGCGTGCAGGTCTATCGCCGCGAGCTCGCGAGGAACGAGCGGAAGAAGCGGTATCACTACCGGGTCCAGACCCACGAGCGTGCCGCATGAACCTCGAGGCGATGCTCGACAAGTGCCACCGCGGGCAGTGGAAGGTCGGTGACCTCGACTGGACGGGCACGCCGCGCCCGATGTCCAGGGACGACGAGATGGCGATCGTCCAGTGCCTCACCGACATGGCCGGCATCGAGCGGCTCGCCGGCGAGCTGTTCGAGACCCAGCGCCAGCGCTGCGACGATCCGGTCCTCCGCGAGATCTTCGCGACGTTCGTGAAGGACGAGCTCCGGCACGCGCACGCGGCCCAGATGCTCGCCGACTACTACAACGTTCACCATTACAAGCACTACGTGCAGAGCGCGGCGCTCCAGCGGTTCGCCCCGCACTTCATCGCGGCGGTGCGCGAAGCGCCGCTGGAGGTCGCGAACACGTTCATCCTCGGCGGCGAGCTGATGCTCGACATCGCGCTGCTGCGCTCGCTCAACGACTACGTCGACGACGACATGATGCGGCGCGCGATGCACCTCATCAACCGCGACGAGTCGCGTCACGTCGCGATCGACTTTCACATGGTCGAGTACTACTCCTCGCCGGAGTTCCGGGCGCGCCGGGACAAGCAGACGCCGCTCCGGCAGCACGCCCGGGCCGCGCGCGTGCTCGCGAAGATGGCGTACCACTCGCGGCCGTTCTTCCGGGCGGTGTTCTTCGAGCCGATGGCACTCCTCGATCCCTCGCAGAAGCGCATCCGCGAGGCGATCAAGCGCCTGCAGCTGCTGCGCGCGAAGCCGAACGTCGCGAACCAGCCGATGGCGCGCCTCCTGTTGTTCGTGCAGAAGATCAACGACACGCCGTACGTCGGCCGCGCGTTCGGCGCGATCTTCACGCGTCTCATCATCATCGAGCCCGAGCTCTACCGCCGGCTCACCGACGAGGCCGAGGAGCGCCGCGCTGCGCAGCTGACCTACGAGCAGCTCGCGAACGAGGCGCTCGAGCTCAAGTACACCGACTGAGCGATCAGTTCGGCTCGGGCTCGGGCGCGGCGTCGTGCTTCGGCGGGATGTGGAGCGCCTCCCGGATCGCGGCGGCGCGCTCGCGGGTGATCCCGAACGACACCACGAACAGGCCGAGCACGTTCTTCTCGATCTGGGCGAGCTCGCCGTCGGCGAGCATCAGCGTCGCCATCGTGAACACGACCTTGTCGCGCAGCTCCGGTGACGGGAGCCGCGCGGCGAGTGCCGCGACGTGATCCTGGATCTCCGCCTGGGTGCGCAGCGCGAGCAGGCGCTGCTTCGCGCCGGCGATCATCGCGTCGAGCACCGGGCGGTCGACGCCCCAGGGCAGCGCGAGCACGATCTCGTCGAAGCGCCGGGACTCGGAGGCCGTGATCCGGTTGTCGGCGATCATGCCCGCGAGCATGGCTTCGAGCACGGCGACGCGCTGGGCGTCGTCGAGCGCGGCGATGTCGGTGGTCTGGAGGTGCAGGGACACGGGTCAGGCCTTCGCGGGCCGCATCGTACGCCAGAGGCCGCCGAGCAGCTTGACGACGATCAGCGCCAGGATGCCGGCGATCACGCCGACGCCGCCCTCGAGGGCGGAGGAGCCGACGGTCTCGATCACGGCGCCGCGGTCGGCGGTCAGCTCCTCGATCTTGTGGTGGAGCCACGGAATGCCGTGGACCAGGATGCCGCCGCCGACGAGGAACATCGCGACCGTCCCCGCGACCGACAGGAGCTTCATCAGCCACGGCGCGACGAACAGGATCGCCCTGCCGATCGCCTTCGTGCCGCTCTTCAGGCTGAGCTTCAGGCCGAGGTCGTCGAGCTTGACGATCCCGGCGACGAGGCCGTAGACGCCGACGGTCATGAGCAGCGCGATCGCGACGAGCACCCCGGCCTGCGTGGCGAAGGTCCGCTCGGCGACCACGCCGAGGGTGATCGCGATGATCTCGGCCGACAGGATGAAGTCGGTGCGGACCGCTCCCTTGATGCGGTCCTTCTCGAGCGCGACCAGATCGACGCTCGTGTCCTTGGCGGCGGCGCGGAGCTGGGCCTCGTGCTCCTTCTCGCCCTTGTCGGGGAACAGCTTGTGGACCAGCTTCTCGACGCCCTCGAAGCACAGGAACGCGCCGCCGAACATCAGCAGGGGGATGATCGCGACCGGCAGCAGGTAACTGATCGCGAGTGCGGCCGGCACGAGGATCGCCTTGTTCTTCAGCGACCCCTTGGCGACGGCCCACACGACCGGGAGCTCGCGCTCCGCCGACAGGCCGGTGACCTGCTGTGCGTTGAGCGCGAGGTCGTCTCCAAGCACGCCGGCCGTCTTCTTCGCGGCGACCGACACGTCGTCGAGCATCGTCGCGATGTCATCGAGGAGGGCCAGCAGACTGGACGCCATGACGATTCGTACCACGCTTGACCTCCGCGGCACCGTGGACGTCGAGTAGTCTATGTTCCCTCCGACGTGATCGAGTACGACCCGCACCACTGGAGAAGTCACTTCTTCGATCTTCGTGGCTCGCTCGTCCGCGAGATCGCGTACCGCGTCGGGCTCTGCGCCCTGACGGCGATCACCGTCTCGATCGTGTTCCACTATCACGAGCACATCGCGATCCCCGACAAGCCGCACCTGCTCGTCGGTCCCGCGCTCGCGCTGTTGCTCGTGTTTCGCACGAACAACGCCAACGAGCGCTACTGGGAGGGGCGCCGCGTCTGGGGCGGGATCGTGAACACGTCCCGCAACCTCCGCCGGAAGGCCGAGAGCTTGTTGCACGGCGACGCCGCCAGCGCGCAGATCGTCGAGTGGTCGATCGCGTGGTTCTGGTCGGCGAGGGCGCACCTCCTCGAGGAGAAGTCGCTCGGCTCCGCGACCAGGCTGTCCGCCGAGGACCAGGCGCGCGCCCTCGCCGCACCGCACATCCCGGTGTTCATCGCCTCGCAGATCACCTCGATCATCGCCGACGCGAGGCGCCGCAATGTCATCACCGACATCCAGCAGCAGATGTTCGATGCCGACGTCCAGGCCCTCGTCGATCACATCGGGGCGTGCGAGCGGATCGATCAGACGCCGCTGCCGTATGCCTACGCCGTCCACCTCCGCCGCGCGCTGCTGCTGTACTGCGTGACCCTGCCGTTCGCGCTGGTCTCCGTGTTCGGTGAGTGGACGGTCCTGCCGAGCTTCATCGTCTGTTACATCCTCATCGGCATCGAGGAGATCGGCACCGAGATCGAGGGGCCGTTCGGGCGCAGGCACAACGATCTCCCACTCGACAGCATCTGCGCGCGGCTCGAGGCAAACCTCCGCGAAGTGAAGAACAAGTCATGACGAAGCACCTCCTCTCCGGCCACGCCCGGTTTCGCGCCGAGTACTTCAACAACGAGGCAGCGTTCCTGCGCGAGCTCGCGGCCCGCGGCCAGAATCCCTCTGCTCTCTATGTCGGGTGCTCCGACTCGCGCGTGGTCCCCGAGCTGTTGACGTCGTCGGCGCCCGGCGAGCTGTTCGTCGTGCGCAACATCGCCAACGTGGTGCCTCCGCTCGCCCACCCGGACTGCTCCGTCGGGGCGGCGATCGACTACGCGGTCGAGGTGCTCGAGGTGCCCCACATCATCGTCTGCGGCCACGACGGCTGCGGAGGTGTGAAGGCAGCGCTCGACGGCGTCGACAACCTGAAGCACCTCTCGAGCTTGCACGAGTGGCTCGGTCTCGCGGTCAACGCCGCTGACACCGCGCGCGCGCTCACGTCGGACCCGGCCGAGCTGCTGCGGGTCGCCGTCGAGGAGAACGTGCTCGATTCGATGGAGAGCTTCCTGACGTTTCCCTGCATCGAGAAGAGGCTCGTGAACGGCACCCTCGCCCTGCACGGCTGGGTGTACGACCTCGAGCACGGGGCGCTGCGGGTCTACGACTCCAACACCCAGGAGTTCGTGCTCGCCGATCAGCTGACCCAGCTGTGACGACGAGCTGCATCCATCCCCCCATGTTCGCACGGCAGTGGTACGGTGGGGGGAGCTGTACATGATCCCGGTCGCCTACGTAGACAGCGACGGCATCGAGCGCTCGTACACCATCGGTACCGAGCCCGTGCTGATCGGCCGCGAGCCCGGATGCACGATCCAGAGCAACGACGGGCTCGTCTCGCGGCGCCACGCGCTCATGTACGCCGACGCGAGCGGCATGCTGTACGTCGAGGACCTCGGCAGCGCGAACGGCGTGTTCGTCGGCCCGAACCGGGTGAAGGTGTCGCCCATCCCGATGGGCGCGATCGTCGTCGTCGGCAGCCTGCGCTTCCGGCGGCTCGCGGCCAACCCGGGCAAGAGCCAGCCCCCGGCTCCGGTGCAGGAGGTCCTCGCCCGCGCGCAGACCAAGGCGGTGCTGGTGCCGCCGCCGCCTCCGACGGTGGCGCCGATCCCCGGGGCGGACGTCCACGCGATGCTCGTCCACCTGCTCGATGTCGAGCGCAAGCTGCGGCGAGCCGTCGAGGAGGAGCGCGACGCCTACGGCTCGCGGCTCGCCGAGCTCTACCGCGATCTCGAGGCCGCGCGGGCGCGCATCGCGGAGCTCGAGCGCAAGAAGTGACCGCTCCGGGTCACGGACAGCTCGAGATCCAGACCTCGAACGCGCCGTTCGTGCAGACGTACTCGAACGGGCAGCAGCTCGTGCCGTAGAGGCAGTGCACGCCCTCGGCGTCGCACGGCCGGTTGACGTTCGGCTCCTTCGCGGGGCAGCCCGGCGGGTTCGCCGGGTGCGTGCACTGGCGCGCGCCCGGTGCCGGCGTCACGGGAGCCGGGGGCACGGGCGCCGGCGTCACGGGCGCGGCGGGCACCGGCGCGGGCGTCGCGATCGGCGGTGAGGGCAGGGTGGGCTTCCCCGCCGGGCGCGCCGGCTTCGCGGCGGGCTTGGCACCGCGCTTCTTCGGCGGCGGCGGCGCATCGGTGGGCACCGCGGCGGCATCGATCGGGGCGTCCGCGACCGCCGCGTCGGCGATCACGGGTGCCGCTGCATCGGGCGTCTCCGGGGCATCGCGAAAGCCACAGCGCACGACGACGATCACCATGAGGACCGCGAGCGCGAGGACCGCGGCGAAGGCTTGCCTCACCGCGGGCTCGTGGTGGCGGAGCTCATACCCACCGTTGTAGCCCAGCTGCGGGCATGCGGTCTGCGGGGACTCGCGATCGACGTGCGCTGAACGTGACGTGGTGTGGACGAAGCATGACGCCCTCGTGATCGCCGGCTGACGCGGCGAGGCGCACCCTCGCCGCATGTCGACCACCGTCAAGCCGCGCCTGCGCGGCGTCTCGCACGAGATCGGGTTCTTCGTGGCGCTCGTCGGCGGCGCGTGGATCGTCGCCACCGCGGGCAGCGCGCTCGCCAGCGGCATCACCGCGATCTACGCGGTCACGCTCGCGCTCATGCTCGGGGTGAGCGCGACCTATCACCGCGGCACGCGGTCCGCGCTCGCCGACCTGCGCTGGAAGCGCGCCGATCACGCGATGATCTTCCTGTTCGTGGCGGGGACGTACACGCCGATCTGCGTGCTCGGGATCGGCGGCGCACCGGGCACGAGGATGCTCGCCCTGGTCTGGGTCGGGGCGGCCCTCGGCGTCTTCCAGTCGGTGCTGTGGGTGCGCGCACCGCGCGTGGTCGCCGCCGCGCTGTACGTGGCCCTCGGCTGGCTCGTGGTCGCGTTTTGGCCCGACGTCCGCGGCGCGCTGGGCGACGCGCTGCTGCGGCTGCTCGTCGCGGGTGGGATCCTCTACACCGCCGGCGCGATCATCTATGCGCTCCGCCGCCCCGATCCGCTGCCCCGCTGGTTCGGCTATCACGAGGTGTTCCACGTGCTCGTGATCGCCGCCTGCGTCTGTCACTTCGTCGTGATCTCGCAGCTGGCGCGCGGCCAGGCGCTCTGAGCGGGGGCTTTCAGCTACGTTCGGGCGCCATGTCCAGCTCCGCCCCGCCTGATGACGCGACCGCGCTCGCCGACCGCGTGCGCCGCGGTGACGTCCACCCGACCGAGCTCGTCGATGCCGCGATCGCCGCGATCGAGAAGGTCAACCCGAAGCTCAACGCGGTGGTCCACCGCATGTACGAAAAGGCACGCGCCGCCGCGAAGGGCACGCTGCCCGACGGGCCGTTTCGCGGCGTCCCGTTCGTGGTCAAGGATCTCGACGGCTGGCTCGCGGGCGAGCCGTACACGCAGTCGTGCCGGATGTCGCAGCACTTCGTGCCCACCGAGGACGCCGAGATGATGGTCCGCATGAAGCGCACCGGGCTCGTGATCCTCGGCAAGACGAACACGCCCGAGCTCGGCCTCGTCGGTGTCACGGAGCCCGAGCTGCGCGGCCCGACGCGCAACCCGTGGAACACCGAGCACACGCCGGGCGGCTCGAGTGGTGGCACCGCTTCGATCGTCGCGTCGCGCGCGGTGCCGATGGGGCACGGCGGCGACGGCGGCGGCTCGATCCGCATCCCGTCCTCGGCGTGCGGTCTGTTCGGGCTCAAGCCCACGCGCGGCCGCAATCCGCTCGGTCCCGTGGTCGGCGAAGGGTGGGGCGGCTACGTCCAGTCGGGCGTGCTGACCCGCAGCGTGCGCGACTGCGCGACGATGCTCGACGCGACGCAGGGCCCCGACGTCGGCGCGCCGTACGCGTCCCCGCCGCGCGAGCGCCCGTACGCCGAGGAGATCAAGCGCCCTCCGCGGAAGCTGCGCATCGCGTTCTCGACGGGCTCGCAGCTCGGCAAGACCACGCACGCCGACGTTCAGGCCGCGGTGAAGGACGCGGCCGCGCTGTGCGCGAGCCTCGGGCACGAGCTCGAGGAGGTGCCGCTGCCGATCGATCGCGAGGCGCTCGTCGCCGCGTTCTTCACGCAGGTCGCCGTCGGTGCGGCCGCCGGCATCGAGCGAACCGCGCAGTGGGTCGGCCGGGCGCCGACGCCCGCCGACTTCGAGCCGACGACGTGGCTGCTCGGCACGATCGGCCGCAAGCTGCACGCGATCGAGCTCCAGCACTCGCGCGACGCGTGTCAGGCCGCGGGCCGCGCGCTCGGTCGGTTCTTCCAGAAGTACGACCTGTTCCTCGACGGCACGCTCGCCTATCCGCCGATGAAGATCGGCGAGCTGGCGCTGAAGCCCGCCGAGCGGGTCGTGCTCGCGGGCCTCCGCGTCGTCTCGCCCCGCGTCGTGCTCGACCAGATCCTCGCGACCCTCGGCGCGAACGCGCTCGAGAAGACGCCGAACACGCAGGTCGCGAACCAGACCGGGCTCCCGGCGATGAGCGTCCCGCTCCACTGGAACGCCGCCGGCCTTCCGATCGGCGTGCAGTTCATGGCGCCGTTCGGCGACGAGGCGACGCTGTTCCAGCTCGCCGCGCAGCTCGAGGCCGCGCGGCCGTGGGCGGGCCGCGTCCCGCCGGTGCACGCGTAGTCGGTTCGAAACGCGACCAGCCACCGGGCTCGGCTTGACCGGCCGGTTCCTCCGTCGATACGATGGAGGGTGATGTTGCGGAGAATCCTCGGGACGGCGTGGCTCTTGCTGATGGCGGCGGGCTGTCCGGGTGGTGGCGATCGCGAACCCGACTGGACGCCGCTCGGGGGCGTCATCCCGGGAGGCGTCTGGGCGTTCGCGCTCGACGCCCGAGCGCACCCGCATGTCAGCACCTATGGCAGTCTGGTGCGCCTCGACGGCGACACCTGGCTGGACGTGCCGAGCGACGGGCTGAAGGCAATCAGCATGCTGTCGTTCGATTCGACCGGGGCGCTCCATGCGCGCGCCAACCAGGGCCAGCTCTGGCGCCGCCCGCCGGGGGCCTCGACCTGGGAGCGCTTCGACGACGGCTCGGGGGTCCAGATCATGCCGGTCGAAGCCAGCGACGGCGTGCTGTACATGGGGACCGGCGTCATGGGGACCGGCGACATGGCGCAGATCGTGTACCGGGAGCCGGGGGCGAGCACCTGGAGCCCGACCGGCGTGACGTACGATCTCGCGCACGACAGCTTGGTCGCGGACGACGACGGCAATGTGTGGGCGCTGAACCAGTGGACCACAGCCTTCCGGATCCATCGGGGGCAGTCGACGGAGTTCCCCGCCGCCTGTCCCTCGGTGCCAGGGAGCATCGGTCGGCACGTGCTCGTCGCCGCCACTGCTGGCACGCTCTACTGCGCGTTCCTGGGCTACGTCGATCGCAACGGCGTGATCGGCGCGTACGACGTCGCGACCGGCCGGTCGGTCGCGCTCAATGACGGATCCTGTCGCGGAGGCAGCGTGCTCGAGTGCCACGAGGACTACCCCGCCGAGGGAGGCTACGTGTCCCAGGTCGGCCGAACCGCCGCTGGCGACTTCTACTCGATCTGGGCCCAGAACAACGGTTCCTACCCGTATCTGCTCCACCTGCGTCGGGGATCGAGCGTCTGGGAGCAGGCGGCCGATCTGGGAACGCCGTGGCTCGCTGGCAATGGTGGGCTCGCGTTCATGCTGCGCGGCGAGCGCGTCCACCTCTACTCGTCGCAGTTCACGGGCAGCTTCAATCCGGGCGACGGGAGCGTCGATCCCGGGAACTTCTTCGGCTACGTGTACCCACCGTTCTGATCCAGTCGCGCGAGCTCCGGCCGCTTCGCGGCGTGATGGTCCGCCGCCGAGCGGCCGCGCACCCGGTTCCACAGCCACGGCACGAGGTGCTGGCGCGCCCACGCGACGTTGTCACGCCATCGGTCGGTGCGCGCGCCGCCGGGCAGCTCGCCGCGCCACCCTCCATC
>JAEUJX010000757.1 GCA_016794545.1 Myxococcales bacterium | reverse complement strand
CGGACCGGGAACTGCAGCGACCTGGCCCACGGGACCGGCCCCATGTAGCAGGCGAGCAGCATCGCGTAGGAGTCGAAGAAGCTCCGGTGGTTCGCGACGATCATGACGCCGGTCTTCGGCTGGAGCGCCATCAGGTCGTCGAGGCCCTCGACGATCATGCGCTTCGAGATGCCGGCCCGGACCCAGACGTAGCTGATGCCGCGGAGGAACCGGTTCTGGAGCCACTTGCCGCGGGGGTCCTCGTTCGCGAATTCGCCGAACTTGAGGGCGATGCGTTCGACCCGGGACAGCTGCGCGTCGTCGGCCATGTGCCGCGACGAAATACCACGCCCGGGCATCCACTGGGGCTCCTCGTAACCGGCGGATCGGACCCCGTTGTTTCTTGCGCCACCCACATTGATTCCGCTGCCGCGCCGGCCTAATTTCCGCGGCAACCAAGCGATGTCACTCGAATTCTCCGCGGACGCCCAGAAGAAGATCGCGGCCCTGTGTGACCGCTATCCGACCAAGAAACCCGTCGTGATGGCGGCGCTCCATCTCGCGCAGAAGGAGCACGGCCACCTCTCCGACGATGCGCTCCGGCTGGTCGCGGCCACGCTCGACCTCCCGTACGCCCACGTCTACGGCGTCGCGACGTTCTACACGATGTACAAGCGCGAGCCCGCGGGCAAGACCACCATCCGCATGTGCACGAACATCTCGTGCATGATGCGCGGCGGCTACGAGGTCCTCGCCGCGTTCGAGCAGAAGCTCGGCGTGAAGAAGGGCGGGACGACGAGCGACAAGCAGTTCCACCTCGTCGAGGAGGAGTGCATCGCGGCCTGCGCGAACGCGCCCTGCGCGGTGGTCGGCACGAAGTACTTCCTCGACCTCACGCCGGATCAGGTCGGCAAGGTGATCGCCGAGCTCGAGGCGGATCCGCACCCGGAAGGCGAGGTCGTGTAATGCCCACCGATCGCAACACCAAGCTGGTCTCGGCCCGGTTCGGGAACGAGGAGGCCAAGACGCTCGCCGGCTACGAGAAGACCGGCGGCTACGCGACCCTGCGCAAGGCGCTCGCGATGCGCCCCGAGGACATCACGAACGAGGTCAAGGCGTCGAACCTGCGCGGCCGCGGCGGCGCAGGCTTCTCGACGGGCACGAAGTGGGGCTTTGTCCCGAAGGACGCCAAGCAGGTCCACCTGGTCTGCAACGCCGACGAGAGCGAGCCAGGGACCTGCAAGGACCGCGAGCTGATCTACTGGGATCCGCACCTCCTCATCGAGGGCATGATCATCAGCGCGCACGCGCTCAAGGCCGTGCACAACTACATCTACATCCGCGGCGAGATGATGCGCGAGTACGCGGTGCTGCAGAAGGCCGTCGACGAGGCCTACGCGCGCGGCTACCTCGGCAAGAACATCCTCGGCACGGGCCTCAACATCGAGCTCACCGTGCACCGCGGCGCCGGCGCGTACATCTGCGGTGAGGAGACCGCGCTGCTCAACAGCCTCGAGGGCCTGCGCGGCCAGCCGCGCCTCAAGCCGCCGTTCCCCGCGGTCAAGGGCCTGTTCGGCAACCCGACGATCGTCAACAACGTCGAGACGCTGATGAACGTGCCGTTCATCGTCGTCAAGGGCGGCGCCTGGTTCAACGGCCTCGGCATGGGCCGCTCCGGCGGCACGCGCATGCTGTGCGTGTCGGGCCACGTCAACAAGCCCGGCGTGTTCGAGCTGCCGATCGGCATCACGTTCCGCGAGCTGATCGACGAGGTCTGCGGCGGCGTGTGGAAGGGCCGGAAGGTCAAGGCCGTCATCCCCGGCGGCGTGTCGATGCCCCCGCTCGACGAGAGCGAGCTCGACGTGCCGATCGAGTTCGACGCCCTCCAGACCGACGAGCGGATCAAGAACGTGATGGTGCGCCCCGGTCAGCAGTTCGACCTCGGCGGCGGCCGCGCGCTGAAGACGATGGCCGGCTCCGGCGGCGTCGTCGTGATGGACGACACCTCGAACATCCCGAAGTACGTGTGGCGGATCATGAAGTTCTTCGCCCACGAGTCGTGCGGTCAGTGCACGCCGTGCCGCGAGGGCACGGGCTGGCTCGAGAAGGTCGCGCGGCGCGTCGCCGACGGCAAGGGCAAGCCCGATGACCTCGAGCTGCTCGCGTCGATCGCGCACGGCATCGCGGGCAACACGATCTGCGCGCTCGGCGATGCCGCGGCGTGGCCGATGCTCGGGTTCCTCACCAAGTTCCGCCCCGACTTCGAGGCTGCGGTGAAGACCAAGAACAAGGACGTTGCCGCATGATGCGCCTGCTCATCCTCATCACCAGCGCGTTCCTCGCGTGGGGCGCCGTCGACGCGATGGCTCCGCAGGCCGCGTATGCGGACCCGATCCCGGCCCAGCAGGGCGGGAATCCTCGCGCGCGCGTCAACATCGTGAAGAAGTCGCCGCACCTCGATCGCGTCGAGTCCCGCGACAAGGGCATGGCCCTGTTGTTCTGGCTATTCGCCGCGATGACCGTCGGCGGTGCGCTGTTCGTGGTCACGCGGCGCAACCTGATCGCCGCGGTCATGGGCATGGTCGGCAGCTTCCTCGGCATCTCGGCCATCTACATGATGCTGTACGCGCACTTCCTCTCGGTTGTGCAGATGCTCGTGTACGCGGGCGCGATCATGGTGTTGTTCGTGTTCGTCGTCATGATCCTGAACCGGCCGGAGGACGAGCCGGTCGCACCCTCGGGACGAGCCGGCCAGGTGATCGGCGGGCTCGCGATCCTGTACCTCGTCGGGCGGCTCGTGATGCTGCTCTGGAAGGTGCAGCCGCCGGATCCCATCAAGGCGCTCGCCGCGCCGGTGGCGACGCCGGAGGGCCACGAGTGGGGCACGGTGAAGGCGGTCGGAACGGACCTGTTCAACGGCGGTCTGTTCCCGTTCGAAGCGATCTCGATCTTGCTGCTGGTGGCCGTGGTCGGCGCGATCGCGATCGCCCGCCCGCTCCACGCCGGCCAGGACAATGAAGGCGATATCCCCGAAGGGGAGGGCCACTAGCCATGGGTAACATCCTGTTCAACGTCGGCTACGGGCACTTCCTGGTGCTGGCCGCCGTGCTGTTCCTGATCGGCGTCGGTGCGGTGCTCGTGCGCCGCAACGCGCTGATCATCCTGATGGGCGTCGAGCTGATGCTCAACGCCGCCAACATGACGCTGCTGACGTTCTCGCGCATGTGGGGTGACCTCTCGGGGCACACCTTCGCGCTCATCGTCATCGCGGTCGCCGCCGCCGAGGCCTCGGTCGGTCTGGCGATCGTGGTCGCGGTGTTCCGCGGGCGCCGCAACGTCGACGTCGACAAGCTCACCACGCTGAGGCACTGAGAGATGGACTACTCGCAGTTCAAGTTCCTCGGCTTGCCGATGCTCGCGTGGATCCCGCTGTTCCCGCTGCTCGGCGCGCTGGTCAACCTCACGCTCGGTCGCCGGCTCGGCAAGACGGCCGCTCACACGGTCGCGATCGCGGCGGTGGTCGCGTCGTTCGGCATGAGCGCGTGGCTCGTGTTCGGCGAGCTGTGGAAGGCGTACAAGGCCGGCGCCGGCGGCACCGGCATCGAGCAGGTCGTCTACACCTGGATCGAGGTCGGGCAGCTCAAGATCGAGCTCGCGTTCCACCTCGACACGCTGTCGGGCGTGATGATCCTGATCATCACGGGCATCGGCTCGCTGATCCACATCTACTCGACGGGCTACATGGCCCACGACCCGCGGTACTCGACGTTCTTCGGGTACCTGAATCTATTCACGGGCGCGATGCTGATCCTGGTGCTCGGCTCGAGCCTGCCGGTGATGTTCATCGGCTGGGAGGGCGTGGGTCTGTGCTCGTACCTCCTGATCGGATTCTGGTACGAGCGCGAGGACTACGCGACGGCGGGCCGCAAGGCGTTCATCGTCAACCGCATCGGCGACTTCTGCTTCCTGCTCGGCATGTTCCTGCTGTTCTGGGCGACGAAGACGCTCGACTTCGGGCAGCTCAAGCAGGCCAGCGTCGGCGCCGCGTACGTGCAGCCGTTCTGGGGCGGCGAGCGCCTCGCCGCGGCGGCCGCGATCTTCCTGTTCATCGGTGCGTGCGGCAAGAGCGCGCAGCTCCCGCTGTTCGTCTGGCTGCCGGACGCGATGGCGGGTCCGACGCCGGTCTCCGCCCTGATCCACGCCGCGACGATGGTGACGGCGGGCGTGTACATGGTGTGCCGCCTGGCGTTCCTCTACTCGGCGTCGACGACGGCGATGATCGTCGTGTGCACGATCGGCATGCTGACGGCGCTCGTCGCGGCGTTCATGGCGTTCGCGCAGACCGACCTGAAGAAGGTCCTCGCGTACTCGACGGTGAGCCAGCTCGGCTTCATGTTCGTCGCCGCGGGCACCGGCAACTGGACGGCGGCGATCTTCCACCTGATGACGCACGCGTTCTTCAAGGCGTGCCTGTTCCTCGGCGCCGGCTCGGTGATGCACGGCATGGAGCACGGCGGGTCGACCACCCCCGGCGACATCATGACGATGGGCGGCCTGCGAAAGCACATGCCCATCACGTGGATCACGTTCCTGATCTCCTGCCTCGCGATCGCCGGCATCTTCCCGTTCTCCGGGTTCTTCTCGAAGGACGAGATCCTCGGCGGCGCGTACTCGATCGTCGGCAGCGCGGCGCCTCCGGGCTGGCCGGCCTGGTACGGCTACGTGCTGTGGGGCGGCCTGCTCGTCGCCGCGCTCGGCACCGCGTTCTACATGTGGCGCCTGTACTTCCTGGTCTGGCACGGACCGGAGCGCAGCGAGGCCGCGAAGCACGCGCACGAGTCGCCGCCGTCGATGACGATGCCGCTCGTGATCCTCGCGCTCGGTGCGACGCTCACCGGCTTCCTCGGCCTGCCGCACCTGTCGTGGCTCAAGCTGCCGTCGTGGTGGCCGTCGCTGTCGAGCTGGCTCGCGCCGTCGACGGTGCAGACCTGGTACAACCCCGGCGTCGACGGGCCGGCGCAGCCGCTGCTCGGCCACTCGAGCGACAACACGATCCTGATCCTCATGGTCGTCGCGCTCGGCATCGGCCTCCTCGGCATCGGCCTCGCGTGGGTGTTCTACGGTGCGCCGGGCAAGCCGTCCGGAACGGTCGAGCGGCTGGTCGACGGCCCGCTCCACGGCGCCTACGAGGCGAGCAAGGCGAAGCTGTGGTTCGACGAGGTGTACGACTTCCTGATCGTCCGCCCGTTCCGCCTGGTGGCGCGCGCGCTGTTCGAGATCGTCGACCGGTTCATCATCGACACGATCGCGGTCAACGGCTCGGCGATGGTCGTCGGGCTGTTCGGCCGCGTGTCGCGGTGGTTCCAGAACGGCCAGGTGCAGCGCTACCTCGCGGGCCTCGTGCTCGGCGCGGCCGCGGTGTTCCTGGTGGCGGACTGCAAGACCAAGCCGACGTTCGACTACGAGATGGTCGGCGATCGGTTGCACCTGACGGCCCGGCCGGGCGCCGGCCTCGTCAGCGCCACGACCAAGCTGCGCTGGGACATCGACGGTGACGGCAAGGCCGACGTCGATCCGAACACCGGCGCGGTCTACGACACGCCGGACCTCTACGTGCTGTACGGCGACACCGGCGCGAAGGTCACGCTGTTCATCGATGATCCGGTCACGCGCACGACCAAGACGGTCACGCGCCTGATCGAGCTGGAGGACAAGTAGTCATGCCGGGCAATTTCGTCCTTCCGCTGATCATCGGGCTCCCGCTGCTCGGCGCGATCTTCGTCATGTGCACGCCGAAGACGGAGTCCACGCTCCATCGCGGTATCGGCATGACGTTCACGGTGCTGACCTTCCTGGTCTCGCTCCTCGTCCTGCGGTTCTTCAACCCGAAGGCCGATGGCTACCAGCTCGTGTTCGACGTCGAGTGGATCCCGGGCCTCGGGGCGCACTTCAAGACCGGCATCGACGGCATCAGCATCTTCCTCGTCCTCCTCACCACGTTCCTCATGCCGGTCACGCTGCTCGGCACGGGCAAGGCGATCGAGAAGCACGTCCGCGAGTTCATCGCCGCGATGCTCGTCCTCGAGGCGGGCATGCTCGGCGCGTTCGTCGCGCTCGATGTCTTCCTGTTCTATGTGTTCTGGGAGGTGATGCTCATCCCGATGTACCTGCTCATCGGGATCTGGGGCGGTCAGCGCCGGCTCTACGCGTCGATCAAGTTCGTGATCTACACGATGGTCGGATCGCTGCTCATGCTGGTCGCGATCTTCTACCTGTACGTCCAGTACGGCAGCGTCACGGGCACGTACACGACCGAGCTCGACAAGCTGATGGAGCTGTCGCTGCCCTACGGCGCGCAGAACTGGTGCTTCGCCGCGTTCGCGCTGGCGTTCGCGATCAAGGTGCCGCTGTTCCCGCTCCATACGTGGTTGCCCGACGCGCACGTCGAGGCGCCGACCGCCGGCTCGGTGATCCTGGCGGGCGTGCTGCTGAAGTTCGGCATCTACGGCTTCTTGCGCTACGCGATGCCGCTGTTCCCGCACGGCGCCGCGACCTGGGCGCCGGTGATCGCGATCCTCGCGGTCATCGGCATCATCTACGGCGCGTTCGTCGCGTTCGCGCAGGACGACGTGAAGAAGCTCGTGGCGTACTCGTCGGTGAGTCACCTCGGGTTCTGCGCGCTCGGCATCTTCGCGCTGACGGCCTACGGCGTGTCCGGATCGATCTACGCGATGCTTTCGCACGGCCTCACCACGAGCGGCCTGTTCCTCGGCATCGGCGTCCTGTACGAGCGCCGCCACACGCGCCGCCTCGCGGAGTACGGCGGCCTGTGGAAGCAGATGCCGATCTTCGCGGGCATCTATCTGATCGTGACGATGGGCTCGGCGGGCCTGCCGGCGCTGTCGGGCTTCGTCGGCGAGTTCCTGACGATCTTCGGCACGTTCAACGCCGGCGATACGTTCCCGGCCGCCGCGCCGAACTTCATCCCGTACCCGCGGCTCCTCGGAGCGCTCGCGGCGACCGGCGTGATCTTCGGCGCGATCTACCTGCTCTACATGTTCCAGAAGGTGTTCTTCGGGAAGCTCGACAAGGCGAAGAACGGGAACCTGCCCGACCTGAAGGGGCGCGAGCTGGGTGCGTTCATCCCGCTCGTGCTCGGTATCTTCCTGATGGGGCTGTTCCCGCGCCCGCTGCTCACCGTGATGGAGCCGAGCGTGCAGAAGTTCCTGCGCGACTTCGGCAAGCGCGTCGGTGAGCCCGACGGCCCGGCGCACCTCTACGGCACGCTGCCGCCGAAGGAGCAGGCGAAGGCGAACGCCCAGATCCAGCAGAACCTCGATGCGGCCGCCGCCCGTGCCGACCAGGTCGGCAAGGCGATGGGAGGTGCGCGATGAACTTCAGCTTCAACCCCGCCGACCTCGGCTACCTGATCCCCTATCTGATCATGGCGGTCGCCGGCATGCTGCTGGTGCTCGCGGAGGCGTTCTATCGCGGCCAGGACCGCAGCTCGCTCGTCGGGCTGACGGTGGCCGGTTCGCTGGCCGCCGCAGTCGCGTCGGTCGTCCTCTACCGGCAGATCGGCGACGCGCGCGTCCCGCTGCTCGGCGTGATGCTGATCGCCGCCCGGACCTCCTACGTGCTGTCCGCGCTGTTCAGCGTGGTCACCGCGCTCGCGGCGCTGATGTCGCCGGCGCACCAGAAGGAGCACGACTGGCAGATCGGCGAGTACTACGGCGTGATGCTGCTGTCGGCGTCGGGCATGATCATGCTCGCACACGCGGCGAACCTCGTGACGATCTTCCTCGGCATCGAGACGATGTCGATCGGCGTCTACGTCATGTGCGCGATGCGCCGGCGCTCGCGCCGCGGCAACGAGGCCGCGATGAAGTACTTCCTGATCGGCGCGTTCGCGACGGGCTTCCTGATGTACGGCATGGCGCTGCTCTACGGCGCCGCGGGCACGTCGAGCCTCGTCGAGATGCAGAAGGCGCTCGCGACGACCAACAACCCGGGCCTCGTGATCGCGGGCGCCTTCCTGCTCGTCGTCGCGTTCGGCTTCAAGGTCGCGGCGGTGCCGTTCCACATGTGGGCGCCCGATGCGTACGAGGGCGCACCGACGCCGGTCACCGCGTTCATGGCGGCGGCCGTGAAGGCCGCGGCGGTCGCGGCGATGATCCGGATGTTCGGCCTCGCGCTCGGCGGCGACGTGCTGCCGTTCGGCTCGCTCGGCTGGGCGAGCCCGATGGTGGTGATCGCGGCCGTGACGATCACGATCGGAAACATCTCCGCGGTGCGCCAGGACAACATCAAGCGCATGCTCGCGTACTCGTCGATCTCGCACGCGGGCGTGCTGCTGGTCGGCGTGTGCGCGCTCGGCCTCGGCGCGGCGTCCGCGAACGGCGCGATCGTGTACTACCTGATCGCGTACAGCATGACGACGATGGGCGCGTTCGCGATCGTCGCGTACGTCGGCAGCAAGGGCCGCGAGCGGCTCCTCGTCGACGACTGGGCCGGCCTCGGTGCGCAGCACCCGGGCGCGGCGCTCGCGATGACCGTGCTGCTCCTGTCATTCGGCGGCGTCCCGCCGACCGGTGGCTTCTTCGCCAAGTTCTACGTGTTCAAGAGCGCGATGGAGGTCTACGACGGCCAGCTGATCTGGCTGGTGCTCGTCGGCGTCGTGAACTCCGCGATCAGCATCTACTACTACCTGCGCATCGTCACCGCGATGTACTTCCGCGAGGCGAACCAGCCGTTCGCCCCGACGCGGTCGGGTGGCCTGCTGTTCGTGATCGCGATCTGCCCGATCATCGTGCTCGAGATGGGCATCATGCCGGGCTTCTGGGTGAAGCTCGTCGGCGGCTAGCTTGCCGAGCTTGCGAGGCAGGATGCGGTTGCCGAGCGTGCGAGGCACCAGGTGAGCGCGCTCCGCGAGCTCGCGAAGCGAGCCGGCATCGACGTATCGTACGCGAGCTGGAGAGGCGAGCCGGCGGTCGCCAGCGACGACTCGGTGTTCGCCGTGCTGCGCGCGCTCGCGCCGGATCTCGGGATCAAGCTCGAGCGGATGGACGACGCCGCCGCGGCGATCTCCGTGCTCGAGCGCGAGACCTGGCGGCAGATCGTGCCGCCGGTCGTGATCGGCTGGAACGGTCACCTCGAGGTGCCGTTCCGCGTGCCCGCGGAGACCGACGACGCGTGGGAGCTCGAGGTGACGACGGAGAGCGGGCGCACCGTCCGCGCCCACGGACGGCTGTTCGACCTCCCGGCGAGCGAGCACGCGTGGCCCGGCGGCGCCGTGCACTGCGTGCGCCGGGCGACGGTGGCTCTCGACGGCGAGACCGGCTACCACAGCGTCAAGTGGAAGACCTCGGCCGGGCAGGGCGAGGCGTTCGCGATCAGCGCGCCCGAGCAGGCGTGGGGCCAGCCGGGCACGGGCGGCCGGCGCTGGGGGGTGTTCGCGCCGGTCTACGGGCTCGCGTCGCCGCTGTCGGGACAGGCGGGGGATCTCGGAAACCTCGCGCGGCTGTTTCACGCGGTGGAGCGGCGCGGAGGCCGCTACGTCGCGACGCTGCCGATCCTCGCCCAGTTCCTCGACGAGCCGTGCATGTTCTCGCCGTACTCGCCGGCGAGCCGGTTCTACTGGAACGAGATGTACCTGGACCTCGCGCCGCTCGCGGCGCAGGTCGGGCTCCCCGCACCGGTCGCGCCGCCGATCGTGCCGGGCACGCTGATCGACCACAAATCGCAGTACCACTGGCGCCGGCACGCGCTCGATCCGATCGCCGAGCGGATCGCGGCGAGCCCCGAGCGCATGACCGCGATCGATGCGTGGGCGCACCGCGTCGGCGCGTACGACTACGCGGCGTTTCGCGCGATCGGCGAGCAGCGGCGCGCCGGCTGGCGCGAGTGGCCCGCGCCGTGGCGCGATGGCTCGCCCTTCATCGAGACGCGCACGCAGGCGATCGCGCTCGGCGCCGACGGCGCGCGCCTCACCACGCACGTGGTCGCGCAGTGGGCGATGCAGCAGCAGCTCGAGGCGCTCGGTCGCGGCGGGGTCGGCCTCTACCTCGACCTGCCCGTCGGCGTGAACTGCGAGGCGTACGAGGTCTGGCGGCACCGCAATCTGTTCCTGACCGAGCTCGCGGCCGGGGCGCCGCCCGACGCGCTGTTCCTCGGCGGCCAGAACTGGGGGCTGCCGCCGCTGTCTCCGAGCGCGCTGCGCCGCGATCGCTACCGCTACTTCATCCGCTGCGTGCAGCACCACATGGCGGTCGCCGGCATGCTGCGCATCGATCACGTGATGGGGCTGTTCCGCCTCTACTGCGTGCCCGAGGGCCGCGAGGCGACCGACGGCGTGTACGTGCGCTATCCCTTCGAGGAGCTGCTCGCGATCCTCACGCTCGAGTCGCACCGCAACAGCTGCGCGCTGGTCGGCGAGGATCTCGGTACCGTGCCCGATGCGGTGCGGCCGGCGATGGCGCGCCACGGGCTGTACCGGCTGCACGTCGGGCAGTGGTACTTCCCGTCGACGTCGGGCGAGCGTCCCACCCCGTCGCCGCCCGAGTCGGTCGCGAGCCTCAACACGCACGACACGGCGACGTTCGCCGGCTGGTGGCGCGGCGCCGACATCGACGACCGTCGTGATCTGGACCTCATCACGGCAGACCAGGAGGCGGGCGAGCGCGTCGAGCGCGAGGCGCAGAAGGCGGGGCTGCTCCAGTTCGCGGGCGCACCGGGCGATGACGACACACTCACCGATGTCGAGCGCGCGATGGTCGCGGCCACGGCGGATCTCGCACGCGGGCCCGCCGAGGTCGTGCTCGTCGCGCTCGATGACCTCGCGCTCGAGCCATCTCCGCACAATGTCCCCGGCACGGTCAGCGAGCGCCCGAACTGGCAGCGGCGCGTCGACGGCTGGGCAACTGCGCTGGATCCCGATCGCGCCTCGCCCGCGGCTGCGGCGACGATCGCCGCCGTGGCGACGGCGCGCACTCCGCATTGAGCTGATCAGCCTGGCACGGTGTTCGGCGACGGCGGTGGCCGAGTCGCACACGCTCGACGTCGACGTGAAGTAGCGCGCGCTCAGATCGCCGTTCCGGCCACGCTCGCCGTCGCGGTGCCGCCCGGCGTGCTCGTCGCGCTGACGGTCGCGGACTTCGGGCCGGTCGTCATCGGCACGAACTGCACCTGGAACGTGCACGACGCGCCGCTCGCGAGCGGAGCCGTGCAGGCGTTCAACACGAACAGGAACTCGCTCGCGTCCGGCCCCGACCTCGTGAGGCTCGGGACCCCGGCGGTCTGCTGGCCGATGTTGGTGAGCGTGTAGGTCTGGACCGCGCTGCTGCCGAGCGCGACGGTGCCGAAATCGGTCAGCGAGGGAGTCAGCGCCAGCGTCGCCGGTGTGATCGACGTCCCCGACAGGGCCGCGCTCACCGCTCCGCCGGGCGAGCTCGAGATCGAGGCGGTCGCGGACTTCACGCCGGTCGTCGTCGGGGAGAACCGGACCTGGAAGGTACACGTCGCGCCGGCCGCGAGCGGCGCGACGCAGGTATTCATCGCGAACACGAACTGACCCGCGTCGGCCCCGGTCAGGAGGAACGCGGGGACGCCGGCGGTCTGTTGCCCGGTGTTGGTGAGCGTGAAGATCTGCGGCGCGCTGGTGCCGCCCACCGGGATCGCGCCGAAGTCGGTCGTCGACGGAGTCAGCGCCAGCGCCGCGGGGGTGAGCGCGGTGCCGGCGAGGTTCGCGCGGACCGTCCCGCCGGGCGTCGCCAGGGCGAAGAGCTCGGCGGTCTTCGCGCCGCCGCTCACCGGGACGAACCGCGCGGTGACCTGGCAGTGCGCCGCCGGCGCGAGCACGACGCCGGTGCAGCCGTCGGACACCAGCTCGAACGCCGGATCGCTGACGAGCGAGATGGTGAGGGTGCCGGTCGCCACGCCGCCGTTGTTGACGACCGCGAACGTGTGCGGCGCACTCGCCTGACCGGCGACGACGATGCCGAAGTCGAACACGCTCTCGACGATCGCGATCGCGGACGGGGTCACCCCGGTGCCCGACAGTGCCACCTGGGCGCTGCCGCCCGGGGTGCCCGCGATCGCGAGCGACGCCGAATGCGCGCCGGTGGCGGTGGGCGCGAAGCGCACCGCGACCGTACACGTCGCGCCGGGGGCGAGGGCGGCTCCGCTGCAGGTGTCGGCCGCGAGCGCGAAGCCCGCCGCCGAGGGACCCGTGACGTTCGTGGCGAGAGCGCCAGTGGTGGTGCCGCCGGCGTTCGTGATCGTGATCGTCGCGAGCGGCGAGCCGGCGCCGATCGCGACGGCGCCGGCGTCGAAGGTGGCCGGGGTCGCGACGAGCTGCGCCTGCGCGACGCCCGTGCCGGTGAGGGCCGCGTCGAGGACATCGGAGCCGGACGTGAGCCGGAGCACGGACGACCTCGTCCCGCTGGTCAGCGGGGAGAACCGAACAGTGACCACGCACGAGGCGCCGGGGGCCAGCAGCGTCCCGGCGCAGGTGTCCGCGGCGGGGAGGAAGTCGCCGGGGTTCGGTCCGGCGAGCGCCGTCGCGAGCGCGGGGGCCACGGCGGCGCCGGTGTTCGTCACGGTGAAGCCGACGGGCGAGCCGGTCTGTCCGACGACGACGCTGCCGAGATCCTGTGCGGCCGGCGTGATCTGGAGCATCGCGCTCGAGCCCGTGCCGTCCAGTGCGATCGTCGCCGCACCGCCCGGCGTCGCGCTCGCGGTCAGCGTGGCGGTGCGCGGACCACTCGCGAGCGGAGCGAACACGACGCCGGCGCTACAGCTCGCGCCTGCCGCGAGCTGACCCGTGCAGGTGTTCGCGCTCAGCGAGAAGCGGGCGGCATCCGGTCCGGCGATGGTCAGGACGACGGAGCCCGTCGGCGCGTCGCCGGTGTTCGTGAAGGTCACCGTCGACGGCGCACCGGTCGCTCCGACGGCCACCGAGCCGAAGCTCAGGGCGGCGACCGACGAGCTCAAGGTCGCGGGCGCGAGGCCCGCGCCGGCGAGCGCGACCGCCACGGTGCTGCCCGGCTGCGCGCTCACCTGGAGCGTTCCGGTGCGCATGCCTCCGGTCGAGGCCGCGAAGCCGACCGTGATCGAGCAGCTCTGCGCCGCCGCGAGCGGAGCCGTGCAGGTCGAGGCTGCGATCGAGAAGTCCGCTGCCCCGGCGCCGCCGATCGTCGCGCTCGGGACGCCGGTGGGCGTGCTGCCCTGATTCGTGATCGTGATCGTCTGCGCGGTCGCCGGCGCACCGACGAGCCACGAGCCGAAGTCGACGACGGTCGGCGTGGCGGTGATGAAGCCGCCCTCGGTCCCGAACCCCGTCAGCCCGGCGCTCGCTGTCCCGCCGGGGGTGGCCACGATCTCGAGCGACGCGGTCGCGGTCGTCAGCGATAGCGGCTGATACCGCACCGCGACCGTGCAGCTCGCGCCGGCGGCGAGCGGCGCGGTGCACGTCGAGGTGACGACCTGGAACGCGGTCGCGTTCGGTCCCGTGATCGACACGGCCGGGGTCCCGGTCGAGGCACCGCCCGGATTGGTGATGGTGAAGGTCCTCGTGGCCGACGAGGTTCCGACCGCGACGCTGCCGAAGTCGTGCGCTGCGGGCGTGAGGTCGAGCGCCGCCGGGAGGCGGCCCTGCACGGTCAGCGGGACGAGCAGCGAGCCGCCGGGATTCGCGGTGAGCACGAGCGTCGCGCTGCGCGCGCCGGTCTGGGTCGGCCGGGCCTGGAGGGCGAACGTGCACGTCGCGCCCGGGGCGAGCGCGGCCGAGCAGGCGTTCGTCGAGATCGTGAAGTCGCCCGGATTCGAGCCGGTCAACGCGAGGGTGAGCGCACCGGTCGCCACGCCGCCGGTGTTCGACACGGTGAAGAGGAACGGCGCGCTCGTCGCCGAGAGATCCACCGCCCCGAAGTCATGGAACGATGGATTCACGCTCAGCGGGTCAAATCCGACGCCGACGCCGACGAGGTCGGCGGTCGCCGAAGTCGTGCCCGCCGAGAGCACGACCGTGCCGGGGGCCGCGCCGACCGCGGTCGGCGTGAACTGGACGCGCGCGAGGCACGAGGCGCCCGCGGCCAGCACGCCGGTACAGGTGGTGGAGACGATCTGGTACGGCGCCGTCGTGCTCACCGTCGCGGGAGCGGAGGTGCTGCCGCCGGTGTTGGTGAACGTCAGCTCGGCGAGGCTGCTGCTCGCACCGACGGTGACGGACCCGAAGTCGAACATCGCCGGCATCACGACGAACGCCGCCGGATCCTCGCCGGCGAACGCCTCGCTGAAGTGCGTGTTGCTCGCGGTGATCGAGTGGAGCCCCAGCGTGCCGCCGACATCGTCGTAGCCGGGGGCGCCGAGCTTGGACCAGAACACGGTGACGCCCTCGGTGGGGCCATCGAAGGCGATCTCGATCTCGACCGGCTTCACGAACACGAGGCCGGAGGGTTCGAGCCGGAACACCGGCGAGAGCGCGCTGTACCCGGCCGGCGCGGAGTCGCCCGTGCGCGTGACGGTGATGGTCTCGGTGCCGGTGAGCGCACCGGGTGGGATCACGAGGTCGATGCCCTCGACGCTGACCACGCCGCCACTCGGGCCGACGGGCTGGCTCGCGATCTCGGGCTGGCCGGGCGGCTTGTCATCGCCACACCCGGCCGCTGCCACCGCCAGCACGACTGCACACCACGACCAGCCCTGAGGACGCATGTCGCCGAGCGTATCAGTGATCCGCCGGGATCAGGCGGCATGCGCCGGGAACCTCGGCCGGTGCTGCTACCGCCGGATCAGATGCCGTTGCCGGAGATCATGACCATCGCCGGCGCGGCGGTGCCCGCGGACACCGTCAGCGTCGCGGACACGGTACCGGTCGCCTGGGGCGAGAACGTCGCCATGACGGTGCAGGTCGCATTTGGCGCGAGCGTCGTGCAGTCGTGCGTCGTCGCGAACGCAGCGGCTCCCGCGCCGCTGCGTGCGATCGAGATGGTGTCGGTGGTGGTGCCGCCGGTGTTCGTGATCGTGATCGACCTCGCCGCCGTGGTGGCGCCGACGGTCTCGTCGCCGAAGAACACCGAGAGCGGGCTGGCCGCGAGGTGCGCCGCCTCCTCGCTGATCCCGAGGCCGGTGAGCGCCACGGTGCCGACGCTGCCGTTCGCGTCGATCCGCAGGTTGGCCGTCTTGGCCCCGATGCTCTGCGGCTGGAACCGGAGGTCCATCGTGCAGCCGGTGCCCGGGTTGATCGCGCTGCCACCGCAGCCGTCGAACGCGAACATGAAGTTGTTCGCGCCCGCGCCGGTGATCGACGTCTGCGGGATGATCGTGGCGCTGCCCGTGTTGAGCAGGTTGATCGTCTGCGTGATGCTCTGGTTGCCGGCGATCACGTTGCCGAAGTCGCGCGAGCTCGGCGTGGTGTTGAACGAGATGTTGGCACCCTGACCCTGGAGGTGGAGCGTCGTGGTGCCGCCCGGGTTTGCCGACAGCGTGATGTCGCCTTGCTCGATGGCGGCGGCGCTCGGCCGGTAGGTGACCCCGAGGGTGCACGTGCCGTTCGGGGGCAGCGCGGCACTGCAGTTCGTGTTCACGCCGAACACCCCGGGTGGCGCTTGCAGGTTGACCGAGATCGGGCCGGTCGCCGCGACCCCGGTGTTCCGGATGACGATGTCGAACACCGGGCTCGTCGTGCCGAGGGCACGGATGCCGAAGTTCGCGGAGGCCTGGTTCGGAACGAGCTTCGGGCTCGTGTCGACCACCGCGTTGCCGGTCAGCGGGATGACCAGCTCGCCACCCGGAATCGCGCCGATCAGCAGGCGAGCCTGCTTGGCCCCGGTGGGCGTGTCGGGCCGGAACTGCACCTGCATCACGCACTCGCCGAGCGGCGGGATCGCGACGAGCGGGCACCCGTTGCCGATGATGCGGAACAGCGCGGCATCGGTGAACGTGATCTGCGACGACACCAGGCCGCTGGTGAGCGACCCCTTGTTCGTGATCGTGACGGTGACGAACGGCGACGTGCTGACACCGGCGCCGACGTCACCGAAGTCGATCGACTGCGGGTTGACGACGAGCACGGCCTCGCCTTCGGGGGCGTCCACGCGGTCCGTCACGTTCGACGACGAATCGCAGGCAGCCAACAACAACACAGCTGCGAGAGCCCTCACGCACCCACGCTACCACGCCGACGACAAACTGGGACCCCACCGGTACCCCTGCTATACCCGGTTCATGCTGCGGATCTCACTCGCCCTCGTCGTGCTGACCGCCGGCGGCGGCGCCGCCGCCGCGGACGAGGAACGTGTGCCGCTGGTGGTGGAGGTAGGTCAGACGGTCTCGCGCGAGGTCGGCTTCGCCATGGGCCACCTGTGCGATGACGAGACCATCCTCCACGCCGAGAGGAGGAACGGCACGCTCGAGAACAACCTGTTCGTGGTCAAAGGACTGAAGCCGGGCACGACCCTGTGCCGCGCCGGCACCGTGCAGGACCGGCCGACGATCCTGTTCGAGGTCAGGGTGGTGCCGAAGCGGCCGCCGCGCCCGTCGCGCTGAGTCCTCGCGCCGCCGATGATACCTGACCGGTTCCTGCGAGCGCCGCCACGACGGTGGCGCCGGGGGTGGCGGTCACCGTGATCGTCGCCATGCGCGCGCCCGTGGCCGTCGGGTGGAAGCCGAGGTCGATCCGGCACGAGCCACCGCCGGAGAGCGTCGTGCCCGCGCAGGTGTCGGCGTCGACGTGAAGGCCGGCAAGGCCCGTCCCCGAGAGCGCGGCGTTCGATCCCGCCGCGTACAGCGACGCGTTCTTGAAGCCACCCGAGCGCGGCGAGAACGCCACGCCGACGCTGCACGTGCCGTTCACCGGGACGATGACACCGCCGCAGCTGTCGCTCGTGATCGTGAAGTCAGCGGGGTTCGTCCCGCGCAGCTCGGTCGGCGGCAGCGGAATCGTCGGCTGCCCCGTGTTGTTCGTGCACAGGAACATAGCCGGCGCGCTGGAGGTCATCACGGGCTGATCGGCGAACTGGTAGGTGGTCGGGGTGGGAAGGAGCACGCCGTTGCACGCGGCGCCGCCGACCGTCCCGGTGATCGGGATGGACCGCGTGCCGCCCGGGGAGGCCGTCACGCTGGCGACGGCGTTCGCCACGGAGCCGGCCCCGGTGCAGGTCGCGCGCACCTGGAACGTGCACGACTGCGCCGAGCTCAGCGAGATCGCCGTGCACTGGTCATTCGTGATCTCGTACGTGCTCGCGTTCGCACCCGACAGCGAGACGGCGAGCGGCCCGGTGGCGACGCCACCTGCGTTCATGACCGTCACGAGGCTCACCGAGCCCAGCACGGCGTTCGGGCCGAAGTCGATCATCGCCGGGGAGATCAGGAGCAGGGCCTCGCCGACGGCGGTCGCGTTCAGCGTCGCGCTCGCCGTTCCGAGGATCAGATCCGAGAGCCCGAGGGACGCGAGCTTCGCGCCGGTGCTCGACGGCGAGAACACCACGTCGACGAAGCACGTCTCGCCGGGAGCGAGCGCCGCCGGCGAGCAGGTATCGCCCACGACGCGGAACTCGGACGGGTCCGGGCCCGCGAGGGAGACCTGGATCGACGCCGACGACGGTTGGGCATGGAGGCTGGTCACCGTGAAGCGCTGCGCCGCGCTCGTCTGCGAGACGGCGGTGCTCGGGAAGAAGACCACGCCGGGCTGGATCGTCCAGCGCTGGGCCGCCGTCGTCGCGGCGCCCTGAACGACGACGCGCAGCGGCTGGTCGCCACCGTCGAGGTCGAGCGTGGCCTGCTTCGCCCCGGTCGAGGCCGGCGCGAAGCGGAGATCGATGCTGCACACCGCGCCCGGGGGGAGCTCCGTGCCCGCACACGACGAGCTGGCGACCGCGAAGTCACCCGCGTTCGCACCTCCGATGGCGTGGCTGATGGCGCGCGTGCGGCAGCTGCCGGCGCTGGTGATCGCGATCGTGGCGATCCCCGGCTGCGAGATGCTCACGCTGCCGTACTCGACCTGCGCCGGGATCGCGGACAGCGACCGCGTGCACGGCGCATCGGACTCGACCGCGTCCGCCGGCAACGTGCCGCTGTCACCGCACCCGAGGAGCACCGCCGCCACCCACGCCACCCCATGCATCGGGGCGATGATATCCCGAGAGCGCGTTCGACGATCGATCTACGGTCAGGCTCTCCGGACCGCGATCACGCGGCCTTCACGCGGTCGTGCCGGTCGCCGGCGCCGGTGCGCTCAGTCGTCGATCTCGGAGGCCTTGCCGCGCTCCTTCTCGAGGCGGCGCCGCTCGTTGTGGTCGAGGATCAGCTTGCGCAGGCGGATCGTCTGCGGCGTGACCTCGACCAGCTCGTCGTCGTTGATGAACTCGAGCGCGTACTCCAGCGTGAGCTGGCGCGGCGGCGCGAGGATCAGCTTCTCGTCGGCGGCGGTGGTGCGGATGTTCGTCAGCTTCTTCGCCTTGTTCGGGTTCACGACGAGGTCGTTGTCCCGCTGGTGAATGCCGACGATCATGCCGGAGTAGTTCGCGATGTTCGGGCCGATGAACAGCTGGCCGCGCTCCTGGAGGTAGAACAGGCCGTACGCGTTGGACGTGCCCGCCTCGCTGGAGATCAGCACACCGTTCTGGCGCGTGCGGATGTCGGGGCCCTGCGGGCCGTACTCGGCGAACTGCGTGTACAGCACGCCGGTGCCGCGCGTGTCGGTCATGAACTGGCTGCGGTAGCCGATCAGGCCGCGCGCCGGGATGCGGTACTCGAGGCGGGTGCGGCCCGGGGCGCTCGGGCGCATCTCGCGCATCTGGCCGAGGCGGCGGTTGAGCTCGGCGACGACGGGCCCGACGTAGTTCTCGTCGAGATCGATGACGGCGTCCTCGTAGGGCTCCTGGACCTTGCCCGTCGCCTCGTCGGTCTTGAGGATGACCTGCGGCTGCGAGACGCAGACCTCGTAGCCCTCGCGGCGCATCGTCTCGATGAGCACGGTCAGGTGGAGCTCGCCGCGGCCGGAGACGCGGAACACGCCGGCGTCGGCGGTGTCCTCGACGCGCAGGGCGACGTTGCTCTTCAGCTCGCGCTGGAGGCGCTCCGAGATGTTGCGCGACGTGACGTACTTGCCTTCCTTGCCGGCGAACGGGCCATCGTTGACGCGGAAGTTCATCGTGATCGTCGGCGCGTCGATCTTGAGGAGCGGCAGGATGGTCGGGTTCTGGATCGACGTGATGGTCTCGCCGACGTTCAGGTTCGACATCCCGGTGAACGCGACGATGTCGCCGGCGACGGCCTCGGCGAGCTCGAAGCGCTTGAGGCCCTGGAAGCCGAGCACCTTCTGGACGCGGAACTCTTCCTTGCTGCCGTCGCGGTGCGCGAGTAGCACGCGATCGCCGACCTTGCTGCGGCCGGCGCGCATGCGGCCGATCGCCATGTAGCCGAGGTAGTCGTCGTAGTCGAGGGTCGCGACCTGCATGAGCAGCGGCGCGTCCGGATCGCCCTTCGCGGGCGGCACCTTCTCGATGATGAGGTCGAGGATCGGCGAGAGGTCCTTCGGCTCGTCGCCGAGCTCGCGGATCGCGTAGCCCTGGCGGCCCGACGCGTAGATCACCGGGAAGTCGAGCTGCGCGTCGGACGCGCCGAGCGAGTCGAACAGCGCGAACACCTGATCCATCACGTCGTGCGGGTCGACGCCGGGGCGATCGATCTTGTTGACGACGACGATCGGGGAGAGACCCATCTCGAACGCCTTCTGCGTCACGAACCGCGTCTGCGGCATCGCGCCCTCGTAGGCGTCGACCAGGAGGAGCACCGAGTCGACCATGCCGAGCACGCGCTCGACTTCGCCGCCGAAGTCGGCGTGGCCCGGCGTGTCGACGATGTTGATGCGCACGCCCTTCCAGGTCACGGCCGTGCACTTCGAGAGGATCGTGATGCCGCGCTCGCGCTCGAGGTCGTTCGAATCCATCGCGCGCTCGGCGACGACCTCGCCCGTGCGGAACGTGCCCGCCTGCTTGAGGAGACCGTCGACGAGCGTGGTCTTGCCATGGTCGACGTGCGCGATGATCGCGACGTTGCGGATGCTGGGGGCGGCCATTACGGAGCTGCTTTCGCGGGAGGGAACAGCCGGTGGCACGCGGCGAGACCGCGCACTTCCGGACCTGCATCGGGTGCCGCGACCAGCGCGGCGAGCAGCACGTCGTCCGTGCCGGTGACCATGCGTCCACCGACCTTCACACCGCCCTTGGGCTGCTTCTGCGCGGTGGCCACGACCGCGCCTGCGCCACTCACCAGGTCGGCCTTGTCGCCGATGATCTTCGCACTGAACAGCGCGATGCCGTCGGCGGAGTAGAGACCGAGCTCGGCGGGCTGATCGTCGGGATACACGCGCGCGACGACGGTGTCGTTGCGCCGGATCAGCGTGCCGCTCGCCGTGAGCTCGCCGCTCCAGCGCACGTCGCCGGCTTGCGCGACCAGCGGCTGCGTGCCGACCAGGAGCTCGATCCCGTCGACCGTCGCCCGGCACGGCTGGCCGCGGACGACCCGCGCGCTCACCGTGCCGTCCGCCTCGCGCAGCTCGATCGCGGCGGGCGCCGGCTTCGGGCCGGAGTCGCGAGAGGACTCCGCCTGGCACCCCGCGAGCGCGGCGAGGGACACGAGGACGGCATGGGGGAACACGGGGGCGGCGGTTCATAACAGGATGCGGGAGCGGCGGCAATGCCTCGTGATCTTCGCGATCGAGGGGTCCCCGTGCTACGTGCGAGGGCATGGCGGCCTGGCGGTTTGCGCTCGTGCTCACGCTGTCCGGAGCCGCGGCCTGCGGCAAGGGCAGTGGCGGGAGTGCGCCGCCTCCGAAACCCGATGACGGCGCCTCGGCCGCGCCGCCCCTGACCCGCGTCGAGCTCGCGGCGCGGCCCCTCGGGGTCGAGCAGCTCGACGCGTACCTGTATCGAACGCGCGCCGGCCA
>JAEUJX010000724.1 GCA_016794545.1 Myxococcales bacterium | reverse complement strand
AGCTGCGCGCGGTGTACGAGGGCGCGCTCGCGCTCGGCATCCCGCCCGCGCGCATCGCGATCGACCTGTCGATCGCGCGCGGCCTCGACTACTACACGGGCACGGTCTACGAGACATTCCTCCTCGCGCACGAGAAGCTCGGCAGCATCTGCTCGGGCGGCCGCTACGAGAACCTCGCCGGGCACTACACGAAGAGCAAGCTACCCGGCGTGGGGATCTCGATCGGGGCGACGCGCCTGTTCTCGCAGCTGCTCGAGATGGGCGTGGTGAACGCGCAGGCGCAGAGCATCGCGCAGGTGCTCGTGCTGTCGGTCGAGGCGCCGCTCGCGAGGACGTACGCGGAGCTCGCGACCGAGCTGCGCGCGGCCGGGATCAACGTCGAGGTCTACGCGGGTGACGACAAGCTCGGCAAGCAGCTGAAGTACGCCGACCGCGCCAAGGTCCCGGTCGCGATCCTCCTCGGTTCCCGCGAGCAGGAGGCCGGCGTCGTGAAGTTGAAGGACCTGCGCGAGAACGCCGCGGTCAAGGAGCAGGACGTGCCGCGGGGGGATGTGGTGGCGGCGGTCAAGCGCCTGATGTCATAGTCGAGGGCGTGCTGCCGCCCCGCGCGATGTTCGCGATCGGAGCCGTGATCATCGCCGGCGTGTTCGTCGCGTCGATGATCAAGTCGCGCGGGAAGACCGATGACGAGCTCGCGTCCGAGCAGGCGCTCGAGAAGTTCGGCGCCGAGCAGGCGAAGCGCCGGACCGACGCGGACTGCGTCGATGCGATCGGCCACGCGGTCAGCGCGGCGGCCGACTACATGACCGCGCGCTACGGCGAGGGCTCGCCAGACGCGATCCGGGAGCTCATGGTCGCGTCCTGCCGGCGGGACCAGTGGTCGTCCGAGGTGCTGCGCTGCATGGACCGCGTGACCAGCGACAACGAGCTCCAGCGCTGCATCGGGCACCTCGAGGATTACCAGCGCAGCTTCCTCGAGGCCGAGATGCGCGCGTTCTCGCAGCGGCCGTTCGTCCCGAGGATCGACGCGGGCGTCGACGCGCCGGATGACGACGACCCGTGGGGGGACCCGGACCTCGCGCCACCACCACCGCCGCCGCCACCGCCGAGCGCGCCGTTCGGCGACATCCCCGAGTGCACCGAGTACGGGGCGCTGATCGAGAAGCTCTCTCGGTGCGACCAGCTCCCGCAGGCCTCCCGGGACGCGCTGAAGCAGGGGTACGACGCGATGAAGGGCAGCTGGTCGAGCACCGGCGACCTCTCCGACGACGTCAGGAAGACGATGGCGGATGCGTGCCGCCAGGCGACCGAAGCGCTGACCCAGGCCGGACGCTCGATGTGCGGCTGGTGATCGACCTCCGCACTGCCTTCGGCAGCGCTGCGCGGCCCGGCGAGCCGGGCCTTGCGCCCTGCTGAATTCTCTCCGGATTCTCTCGGAGATCGGCTGTGCCCGGGGGCCCTGCGTCGGGCCCCGGATATGGTAAGACCCGGCGCGATGGATCCCGGGGATCTGGTCTTACGCGGTGGCCGGGTCTTCGCCGTTTCCGGCGACCAGGCGGCGGACGTGCGCATCAGCGGCGGCCGCATCGTCGAGATCGGGCGTGGCCTGGTCGGCTCGCGCATCGTCGACGTGCGCGACCTCTGGGTCGTGCCGGGCCTGATCGACCTCCACGTGCACCTGCGCGAGCCAGGGCAGGAGTACAAGGAGGACATCGAGACCGGCACGCGCGCGGCGGCGGCGGGCGGGTTCACGACGATCTGCTGCATGCCCAACACCCGGCCGGTCAACGACCAGCGCACGGTGACGGAGCTGATCGTGCGCCGGGCGCGCGAGGTCGGCGCCGTGCGGGTGAAGCCGATCGGTGCGATCACGCAGGGGCTCGAGGGCAAGGTGCTCGCCGACATCGCCGACATGAAGGAAGGCGGCATCGTCGCGATCAGCGATGACGGCCGGCCGGTGATGAGCTCGGGCCTGATGCGCCGGGCGTTCGAGTACGCGCGCACGTTCGACCTGCCGGTCGTCCAGCACGCCGAGGACCTCGACCTGTCCGAGGGCGGCGCGATGAACGAGGGCGCGGTCGCGACGCGGATCGGGATCAAGGGCCAGCCGGCGTGCGCCGAGAGCGCGATGGTCGCGCGCGATCTCGAGATCGTCGAGTACACCGGCGCGCGCTACCACATCGCGCACGTCTCGACCGCGCGCACCGTCGCGCTCGTGCGCGACGCGAAGCGCCGCGGGCTCGACGTCACGTGCGAGGTCACGCCGCACCACCTGACGCTGACCGACGAGGCGTGCAGCCACTACGACACGAACACCAAGATGATGCCGCCGCTGCGCACGCAGGCCGACCTCGACGCGCTGCTCGAGGGTCTGGTCGACGGCACCATCGACTGCGTCGCGACCGACCACGCCCCGCACTCGCCGGTCGAGAAGGACGTCGAGTTCGAGTGCGCGGCGCCCGGCCTGCTGGGGCTCGAGACGGCGCTGCCGCTGATCCTCGACTTCGTGCGGATGGGCACGCTCGACGACAGGCGCGCGATCGCGGCGCTGACCAGTGCGCCGGCGAAGGCGTTCGGGCTGCCGGGGGGCTCGCTCGCGGTCGGCGCGGTGGCCGACCTCTGCGTGATCGACCCCGAGCGGCCGCTGACCATCACGGCCGAGGGCCTGGCGAGCAAGAGCAAGAACACGCCGTTCCTCGGGCAGACGCTCGCGGGCCGCGCGGTCCTGACGCTGCTCGAGGGCAGGGCGATCCACGACCTCGACCGGAGGCTGGCATGAGCACTCCCGCGAAGTGGTCGGTGGCGCTCGTCCTCGAGAACGGGCAGGTGTTCCGGGGCGAGGGCTTCGGTGCGCGGGTCGAGTCGATCGGCGAGGTCGTGTTCAACACCTCGATCACCGGCTACCAGGAGATCATCAGCGACCCGTCGTACTGCGGCCAGATCGTGGTGATGACCGCGACGCAGATCGGCAACGTCGGCATCAACCGCGACGACCTCGAGGCGAGGAAGGTCGCGTGCGCCGGCTTCGCGATCCGCGAGCTCTCCCCGATCCCGTCGAGCTGGCGCGCCGAGGACACGCTGGCGGCGTGGCTCGCGCAGAGCGGCGTGCCCGGCATCGACTGCATCGATACCCGCGCGCTGACCCGCGTCCTGCGCGATCAGGGCGCGATGCGCGGCGCGATCACGCCGCACGTCGCCCCGGGCGAGATCGAGAGCGTGCTCGGTCGCGTACGGCAGTCGCCGAAGATGGACGGCCTCGACCTCGTGCCCCGCGTCACGACCGCGGCGACCTACGAGTGGAACGCCGAGACCTGGCGCGCGAAGGACGACGGCCGCGCGCTGCCGACCCCGCCGATCGGGCACCACGTGGTCGCGTACGACTTCGGCATCAAGGAGAACATCCTCCGCCAGCTGCGCGACGTCGGCTGCCGCGTCACGGTCGTGCCCGCGTCGATGCCGGCGCGCGAGGCGCTCGCGCTCGGCGCCGACGGGTTCTTCCTGTCGAACGGCCCGGGTGACCCGGCCGCGGTGACGTACGGCGTCCAGGCGACGAAGGAGCTGATCGCGAGCGGCAAGCCCGTGTTCGGCATCTGCCTCGGCCACCAGATCCTCGGGCTCGCGCTCGGCGCGCGCACGCTGAAGCTGCCGTTCGGTCACCACGGCGGCAACCACCCCGTGCTGGATAAGACCACCGGCAAGGTCGAGATCACGTCGCAGAACCACGGGTTCGTCGTCGATCCATCGACGCTGCCGAGCGGCGTGCACGTCACGCACGAGAACCTGTTCGATCACTCGAACGAGGGCATCGCGGTCGAAGGCAAGCCGATCTTCAGCGTGCAGTACCACCCCGAGGCCAGCCCCGGCCCGCACGACGCGACCTACCTGTTCGCCCGCTTCCGCGACGCGCTCGCCCGAGGCAAGTGATGTCGGCACCCGCCGCGCTCCTCGACCAGGTGACCGAGGAGCTGTACGCGCGGCACACCGCGGACGCCGCCGGCACGACGGCCGCTCGCCGCGAGTACGAGGAGCGGCGAGGCAAGGTCCACCCCGACGACGAGCTGTGGGAGGCGTGGAGCGCGGCCTTCGTCGAGTGGTACGTCGTCGAGCGCGTCGCGACCGGCGAGCGCGTGCCCCCGGCGGCGCTGACGTATCGCGCGCTGCCGCCCGAGGACGGCAAGCGCGCCGCGATCCGCGCGCTCGTCACCTCGCAGCGCTCCCTGTTCGAGGTGCGGTCCATCGCGAAGGGGCAGATCGAGCTGCTCGACCTGCTCGGCGGGGCGGTGTTCCACGTCGCCGAGCAACGCGCGCTGCACGGCGTCGAGCTCGGGGACGTCGCGGAGCTCCGGCTCGTCGGCGTCGGCGGCGAGGTGCGGTTCGGCCGCACGTTCATCTATCACCCGAAGTCGGCGCGCGGCGCGATCGTCGAGCGCGCCCGCCACCTGCTCGGCCACGGCGGGTCGCGGCGCGACGTGATCGATCAGATCGCGCAGCTCCGCGTCCGCGTGACGCGCTACCGCCACATGCCACCCGCCAGGGTCTACGAGCTGGGCTCGAAGCTGGTGTGAAGAGCGCACTCGCACCCGCCCTCGTCCTCCTCCTCGCTCTCGTCCTCGGGCACGAGGCGGCCGCCGACGTCCCGCGGTTCGCGCCCGCGGCGATCGAGCTCGATCGCGACACGCCGCCGCCCGGGCGCGCCGAGCTCGGCTTCGACGCCGGCGCGCCGGTCGAGGGCGTCGCGGTCTCCGTGTCGCTAGGTCTCCTCGACACGCCGCTCCTGCTCCGCACGACGGACGGCACGTCACGCCCGATCGACCGCCGCGTGACGCTCGGGCTCGGCGCCGCGATCGGCCTCGGGCCGGCCGTGGTGCTCGACGCTCGCATGCCGGTGTCCCGCCAGACCGGCGATCGGCTCACCGCGCTCGGCGACGACCGCGCGCTCGATCGCTGGGTCCCGGGCGATCTGCGGATCGGCGGCCGCCTGCGCGTGGTCTCGACGGCGGACGCGGATGCGCTGCTCCGCGCCGAGCTCACGCTGCCGACCGGCGACGATCGCGACTTCGCGGGCGATCCGTCGTGGACCGTCGCGTGGAGCCTGGTCGCGCGCTTCCGCCTCCCGGCGGGCATCGTCGTCGCCGGCTCCGGTGGGATCCGGCTGCGCGGCGAGGAGGTCATCGTGTTCGATCGGCTGGTCGGCGACGAGCTGCACGGCGCGATCGGCGTCGCGGTGCCGATCCCGCCGGTCCGCCCGCTGTGGTGCGTGCCCGAGCAGGTCCGGCTGACCGGCGAGCTGGTCGGCGTGCTCGGCGACGAGGTCGGGTGCCGGAGCGGGCCGTCGCCCGCGGAGGCCCGGGTCGGTGTGTTGACG
>JAEUJX010000722.1 GCA_016794545.1 Myxococcales bacterium | reverse complement strand
TCGACGCCGCGCCGCTGCGGTTGTTCCGGCGCTGAGCCTACGGGCACGGACCGATCGGCACCTCGCGGGGAGCGGGCGCCGACTCGAACGTGACGCCGGCATCGCCGGGCTCCACCGCGTCGGAGAGCGGGGCGGCGTCGGCGACCGGGCCGTCGACGATCGCGAGCGGGACCGCCGCATCGGGCGCGAGGGTCGAGGTCGCTGCCTCCTCCGCGGAGACCGTACGGAGCGTGCGGAGCGCCTGCTCGAACGCGCGGACGTGCGTCGCGCGGATGTCGTTCGACGGCGCGGAGAGGACGAGGGACACCGCGCGATCGGAGACGCCGAGTGCGATGGCCTGGCGCAGGAACGTCTTGCCGTCGTCGTACTCGAACCAGACCGAGGGTAGCCCGGACGCCTCGTTGTCCTTGGGGCCGGGCTGCACCGGGCCGACGCGGAACCGCTGCGCGGTCAGCTTCTGGCGGAGGGCGCAGGCGTACTTGCTCGCCGGTGACTCGTGGCTCGTGCGGCAGGCGATCGGCCAGCTGCAGTAGAGCTCGCGCGTGAACGCCTCCGACGTCAGCACGATCCGACCGGGCGGCTGGCTGCGCATCATCCACAGCGCGAGCCCGGGATACGACGGCTGATCGGTGCCGCGCCAGCCGCGCGGGATCACGATCCGGATCCGGTCACTGCGCGACGTGAACACCTGGTTCTCGAGATCCGCGGCGGATTCACCGACGAGGAATCGTGATCCGGCGAGGAGCAGCACGACCCCGATCGCGAGCGTACTGATCGCAGCGAAGAGGCGGCGCATCGTCGGCGACGCTCACCGTACGCGGACGCGTGGACGAACGCGAGGCACGCGGCGGGCTTCGCGCGACGTCAATCCGGACCTGAACAAGGAAGCAGGCAAATACTTGCCTCTTGTCGCAGCGTTCTTGTTGACCGACTCCATTCAGACGAATATCGTCACGATACATCGACGGACAATAGGTTCACTATCGTCCCTCGAAAGTAGACGGCGCCCGGAGGGGGTCACGCAGACCGAGAGGTCGATGCGTACGTCGTCGCTTCGTTCCAGCGGGGGAGCTCTGTTGTCTTCACGATTTCAAGAATGGGCGCAGCACGGACGTTCGACGGGGACCGTCGTTCCGTTCCGCGCGCACCGCCGCCCGGTCCTCGAGGACGTCGCGCAGCGCCGCGATGACGAGGCGCCCGGCGCGGGTGGCGGGGCACCGACGCCCCGTCACCTGTTGCTGAAGGACGAGGAGCTTCGCGCGATCGAGGGGCAGTACGCGGAGGGCATCAGCGCGGTGCAGATCGTGGACGTCTTCACGAGCCGCGGGATCAAGTTCTCCGAGGCGAGCTTCCGCAAGTACGTCCAGCAGGGCCTCTTGCCGCGGAGCAAGCGCGTCGGCCGCAAGGGCAAGCACCGCGGCTCGATGGGCGTGTACCCCGCCAAGACGGTCCGCCGGATCAACGACGTCAAGAAGCTGATGGCCGACGGCCACACCATCGAGGAGATCCAGGGGCAGTTCCTGCTCTACACGGATCTCGTCGAGGGCCTCGGCGAGCACCTCGATGCACTGTGGCTCCGGCTGCCCGGCGACATCGCCGAGCTCGAGCCGCGTGCCAGGAAGGAGTGCGACCGCGAGCTCGGCGAGCTGCGGAAGACGGGCGACGAGCTCGTCGAGCGCCTCCGCGAGCTCACCCGGCGCGTCGCGGCGCCGCGCACCCAGAGCCTTCGTCTCGCCGGCGCCGCAGGGGGCGCCGAAGACCTTTTGTAACCCAGCACCACAGGAGACCAAGATGAGCGACGACAACGATCAGGACGAGGATCTCCTCACCGAGGAGCTCGACGGCGACCAGGCCGAGGGCGAGTCCGAGCTGGGGGAGGAGAGCGACAGCGAGGACGCTGCCACCGGCGACGAAGCGCCGGAGGTCAGCCGCAAGATCCGCCGGCGCCGCCGGCGCACGCGCCCGCGCAGCAAGACGATCGCGATGAAGCGGCTGACCCGCGAGGAGCTGCGCGTCGGTGCGCTCATGTACCCGCCGGTCGACATCCCGCGCCCGACCAGCCGCGCGGAGTGCCGCGAGGAGATGCGGCCGTGCCCGTGGGTGGCCTGCAAGCACCACCTCTACCTCGACATCAACCCGGAGACCGGGTCGATCAAGATCAACTTCCCGGACCTCGAGCCGTGGGAGCTCAAGCACACCTGTGCGCTCGACGTCGCCGAGCGCGGTGGCATCACCCTCGAGGAGGTCGGCGAGATCATGAACCTGACGCGCGAGCGCATCCGCCAGGTCGAGGTCCGCGGCCTGCTCAAGCTGAAGATGGGATCGCCGTCGCCCGACGAGCTCGGCGCCGAGCTGCTGGCGGCGAAGGAAGCGAACGAGAACTAGTATCCGTCCGGGTCGTCGACCCAGGCGCCTCGCTTGTTCTTGATCTTCGTGCTGATGCGATCACCGTCGTCGTCGTACGTGCGGATCCGCTTCGCCTTGCCCTGCGGATCGAGCTCGCGCACCTCGGATCTCCGGCCCTTCGCGCCGTAGAGAATCTCCTCGGTCTTCTTCCCCTTCACGTACCGGGTCCCCTTGGTCGGCTTTCCGGCGACGTACGTGGTGCTGCCGACGAAGCTGCCGTCTCGGTCGTCGTACTCCTCGCGCTCCCCTTCGAGCTTTCCCGCGACGTAACGCTCGACCTCGATCACGCGCATGGACTTGATCCGGACCTCGATCCAGGTCCCCACCTTCTCGCCCGCCTTGTACTCGCCGGTCTCGAGCCGGGCCAGATCCTCCTCGGGCATCAGGATGTGCCGGTACGTGCCCTCGCGCTTGCCGAGGACGTACGTCACCTGCGTGACCGACTCGACCGAGCCGTCGCGGCCGCGCATGAATTCGGTGGAGACGCCGTGCTCGCGGCCGGCCTGGAACGTCGTCGACGCGATCAGGTCGCCCCGCGCGTTCCAGCGCTCGACGAGGCCGTCCGGCTGGCCGTCCTTCATCGTGCCCTTCTTCGAGACGATGCCGTAGGGATAGACCGCCTCGTCTTCCTCGGAGGACAGCTCGATGAACGGCCCGTTCTCGACGAAGCGGCGCCGCGCCTCGTCGTAGCGCCCGCAGGCCCACTTCGGCGTGTAGAGCGTCCATGCGAAGGTGATCGACGAGACCGTGCGCGACGCCTGCATCCCGGCGGGGCAGGTGAGGGGGACCTTTCCCTTCGTCGGCGTGAAGAACGCCTTGCGCGCCCACGCGAGCTGCTCTTTCAGGTCCTGCTTCGAGTCCGAGACCACCAGGCACGCCTCGCCGTCGCCGCCGTTGCAGCCCCGTTCGTAGAGCGCGAGCCTCTGCGCCTCGGGGACGGACTCGGCGAGCAGCGAGCACGCGCGCCCGTAGCCGGCGTTACAGCTGGCCTGGAGCTGCGCGGTGTCGACCTTCTTGCCGATCTTCTGCCGCACGAGCTGCACGTCGACGCAGCTCGGATGGAACCCGAGCTTGCATGCCTTCTCGAACGGCGCCTCGGCGCCCTTGAAGTCCTGCTCGAACTTCGTCGTCGGGAGCAGCGGGTTGTCGGCGCCGCCCATCGCGAGCGTCCAGCCGAGGCGGGAGCAGCTGGTCGCAGACCCGCCGTCGCACGCGATCTTGCAGCCACTGTCGTCGCCCATCCGGCACAGCAGCTTGTCCTTCGGCGCCGCGGCTCGTGGCTGCGACATCACCAGCTTGGAGGTGTCGATCGCGAGGCTCGCGGGCACGCTGGGGGCGGTCGGCAGATTCTCTGCGGCTGCGGTGCTCGCGAGGACAGCGAGGGCGGGCAGGGCAAGGGTCCGCATCGGCAGACTCCTAACACGCGGGCGTGGTAAACGCTTGCGCATGATTCGTCGCGCGTTGGTCTCTGTCTCGGATAAGCGTGGAATCGTCGAGCTCGGTAAGGCGCTCGCGCAGGCGGGAGTCGAGATCCTGTCGACCGGCGGCACGGCGGCGACCCTCGCGGGCGCCGGCATCGCCGTGAAGCAGGTGTCGGAGCACACCGGCGCGCCGGAGATCCTCGACGGTCGCGTGAAGACGCTGCACCCGAAGATCCACGGCGGTCTGCTCGGCCGCGACACCGGTCCGCACCAGGCCGAGATGGCCGCGAACGGCATCACGCCGATCGACCTGGTCGTCGTGAACCTCTACCCGTTCGAGGCGACGATCGCGAAGCCGACGACCACGCTCGACGAGGCGATCGAGAACATCGACATCGGCGGGCCGTCGATGCTGCGCTCGGCGGCCAAGAACCACGAGCGCGTCGCGGTGGTCGTCGATCCCGAGGACTACGCGATCGTGATCGCGGCGCTGAAGGCGAGCCAGGACCTGTCCCCGGGCCAGCGCTTCGCGCTCGCGCGCAAGGCGTTCTCGCACACCGCCGCGTACGACGCGGCGATCGCGGCGTACCTCTCGTCGATCGATGAGGCGGCCGCGCACACGCGACACCAGGCGCCGTCGCGGCGCGAGCTGCCCGACACGCTGTCGCTCCAGTGGACGCGCCTGTACGAGCTGCGCTATGGCGAGAACCCGCACCAGGGCGCCGCGTTCTACGCGGACGCGCGCTCGCCGCTGCCGCGCTCCGGGGGCGCGAACCGGCCGACCATCGCGACCGCCGAGGTGCTCGGCGGCAAGCAGCTCTCGTACAACAACATCCTCGATCTCGACGCCGCGCTCGGCCTTTGCCTGGAGTTCGCGGAGCCCGCCGCCGTCGTCGTGAAGCACAACAACCCGTGCGGCGTGGCGATCGCAAGGTCCGGCTCCGCCGGACCGCGCAGCGCCGCCGGAGGCGGCGCGGAGGTGGACGATGCCGGTGTCGCGGCCGCGTACCGGCGTGCGCGGGACGCCGACGCGACGAGCGCGTTCGGCGGCATCGTCGCGGTCAACCGCGAGGTGGACGAGGCGCTCGCGAAGCTCCTGGTCGAGACGTTCCTCGAGTGCGTGGTCGCCCCCGGCTACTCGGCCGCCGCGCGCGACCTCCTCGCGAGCAAGAAGAACCTGCGGCTCGTCGCGGCGGCCGGCGACTGGAAGGCGCCGACGGGCGACCTCGCGTGGAGCGTGCGCACGATCGCGGGCGGAGCGCTCGTGCAGAGCGTCGACCACGGGATGGTCGACCTCGCGCAGGCGAAGGTCGCCACGGCGCGGACCCCGACCGACGCCGAGCGCGCGGACCTCGCGTTCGCATGGCGCGTCGCGAAGCACGTGAAGTCGAACGCGATCGTGTTCGCGAAGGGCGGCGTCACCGTCGCGATCGGCGCCGGTCAGATGAGCCGCGTCGACTCGGTGCGGATCTGCGAGCGCAAGGCGGGCGACGCGCTGAAGGGCGCGGTCGTGGCCTCCGATGCGTTCTTCCCGTTCCGCGACGGCGTCGACGTGCTCGCCGCGGCGGGCGCCGTCGCCGTCGTCCAGCCCGGCGGCTCGGTCCGCGATGACGAGGTGATCGGCGCGGCGAACGAGCACGGCCTCGCCATGCTGTTCACCGGCATGCGGCACTTCCGCCACTGAGGCGGCGCTACTTCTCGAGCAGGTAGATCGGGAAGTCCCAGTCGTCGTCGACGTGGAGCCATAGCGTCATCGACCAGTCCTTGGTCGTGATCAGCTCCCGGATGCGCAGCGCCTGCGACGGCTCGATCGTCAGCGGCAGCTTGATCGTCACCTTCTCGGTGGCGCCCGGCGCGACCTTCACGCGCGGGAGCGAGGTCATCGCGATCAGCTGATCCTGCTGCTTCACCTCGAGGCGGTTGTCCTCGATCTCGACCGGGATCGTCGTCGGGTTCTTGATGGTGACGTCGAAGCGCACGCCGACGGTGATCGAGTCGCCCTTGATCGCGAGCGCGAGCTCGAGAGCGCTCGGCACGTCGGCCGAGAAGCTGCCCCAGTCCACGTCGTACTCGCACTTGAGGATCTGCGTCTTGTGGTTGATCGACGTGCCGACGATGTAGAAGCGGTGCGCGTTCCAGCTGATCAGGCCGACGAACACGACCCACGCGAGGACGCGCGTGACGAGGTGGCTGCGCGTGCGCCGCTTCGCGTCGGCGAGCAGCGGCGCGCCGGCGACCGTGCCGCCGATCGCGGCGAGCGCGATGCCGACGACCTGCACGCCGAACGCGATCACGAGCTGCGTGCTGTGGCTCCAGTCGGTGTGGGCCGCCAGCACGCGCGCCGTGATGATCGCGGGCAGCGAGAACAGCGCGCCGAAGGCGAGGAACAGCACGGGGTTCGCCGCGAACGACTTGATCATCACCGAGTAGCGCTGGCGGTGGCGCTGGAGCACCGGCGACAGGAAGTCGAGGCTGACGCCCGCGAACAGCACGAAGTACGACAGCACCAGCGACAGCGTCGTGCGCCAGCTCTCGTCGGTGTACCCGATCCAGAAGATCGTGCCCTGCGCGGCGAGCATCGCGAGGAACAGCTTCGCCTCCTCGAGCGCTTCGAACCACAGCGGGTGCTCGTCGAACGGCTCGTCGAGGAGCTTCGCCTCCACCTCGAGCGTCGCGCTGACCTTCTCCTTGATCGGGAACAGCGTGATCGTGACGACCATGAGGCTCATCGCGAGCGCGGCGTTCGTGATGACCGCCTGCTCCTGTGTCGCGAACAGCTTCTTGAACAGGAAGGTCGCCGTGGCCCGCCAGTCGTCGGGCATCACGTAGCGCATCACCGCGTCGACGACCTTCTCCTTGTTCGAGATCACCAGCTTCGCGACGATGCCGAGGATCGCGGCCGCCGAGACGAAGTACACGGCGAGCCAGGCGGCGCTGCGCCCGCGCATGCGCCTGCCCGCGAGCGGCGCGTCGACCACTGCCAGCCGCAGCTGGCGCCCCACGGAGAGCACGAACGTGAGCGTAAGGCGGCCACGCCGTCGCGCAACCCTGCGGGCGATCATTCTCGGTGCACGTGCAGGACGCGCGTGGCGCCACCGAAGCCCGAGCACGCGTGCGACGCGGCGGCTCGGAGCGCGGCTCGTCCGGCGCTCCAGGCCAGGTTCGGCGGGCCGCGCGATGGCCGCGGTGGCGGCGCCCGCAGCTTGCAGGCGAAGTAGACGCCGGCCGCGACCACGGCGGCGACGAGCAGCGCGACGAGCACGCCCGTCGCGGTCCTCGACGGGGCCCGCCCGGGACCTGCATCGCAGGCGGGCGTCACGGACGGCCCGCGCCGAGGAGCAGGAACAGGATCAGCACGACCTGGAGCAACGTCAGCGTGATCGCGATGCCGTACGCGACCGCGATCGCGCCGCGGCCGTCGCGTGCGCGCGCGCCGCTGTCGATCAGGCGGAGCTGGCCGCCCGCGTACGCCCAGCACGCCCACATGCAGGGCGCGAAGACCAGGCCGAGGACCACGAGCGTGATCGCGAGCCCCGCGCCCGCGGGCGGCGGCGGCGCGATCGGCGCGCGCGGAATGTCGACGAGCGTCGGGTGGGCGCCGGCGGGGAGCGACGGCGCCCACCAGGTGGTGACGGACGGATCGGCGTGAAACGAGTCGGAGGACGGGGTCGGGGTGTCTTGCATGCCGGCCCCTATCGACCGGTGCGTTGGGAAGTTGCGTGCCTTGGAAGCCCGCGACAACACGGCTAGATTCCGCGCATGAAGATCCTCGTCGTCGGCAGTGGCGGGCGCGAGCACGCGCTCGTGTACCGGCTCGCGCAGAGCGGCCACGAGCTCGTGTGCGCGCCGGGCAATCCGGGCATCGAGGCGCTCGCGCGCTGCGTGGCGGTCAAGGTCGACGAGCTCGACCGGATCGTCGACACCGCGCGCGCGGAGGCGGTCGACCTCGTGGTCGTCGGTCCCGAGGCGCCGCTGGTGGCGGGCCTCGCCGACAAGCTCCGCGCGGCGGGCGTGCCGACGTTCGGGCCGAGCGCCGCCGGCGCGCAGCTCGAGGGCAGCAAGGCGTTCAGCAAGGAGTTCTTCGCGCGACACCGCATCCCGACCGCGCCGTTCGAGGTCGTGACCGACATGGCGGCGGTCGACGCGGTGATCGAGCGCGTCGCCGGGCCGGCGGGGCGCGTCGTCGTGAAGGCCGATGGGCTCGCGGCGGGGAAGGGCGTGGTCGTCGCGCGCGACGCGGCGGAGGCCCGCGAGGCGGCGCGCGAGATGCTCGAGGCGAAGCGGTTCGGCGACGCCGGCGCGCGCGTGGTGATCGAGCGCTTCATCACGGGGCGCGAGGTCAGCGTGCTCGCGTTGACCGACGGCGTGCGGCTCGAGGTGCTGCCGGCGACCGAGGACCACAAGACGATCTTCGACGGCGATACGGGACCGAACACCGGTGGGATGGGGACGGTGTCACCGAGCTGGGCGGGCGATGCACTCGTCGCGCGGATCCGCTCCGAGATCCTCGAGCCGACGATCGCCGGGCTCGCGAAGGACGCCATCTCGTACCGCGGCGTGCTGTACGCGGGCGTGATGGTCGACGACGCCGGGACGCCGTGGCTGCTCGAGTACAACTGCCGGTTCGGCGATCCGGAGACGCAGCCGATCATGGCGCGGATGAAGGGCGACCTCGGCGCGGTGCTGCTCGGCGCGGCGAAGGGCGAGATGCCGGTCGGCGCCCTCGCCTGGGACGCGCGCGTCGCCGTGTGCGTGGTCGTCGCGGCCGCGGGGTACCCGAGCACGGTGCGGACGGGCGATCCGATCGGCGGGCTCGACGCGGTCGGCAACGACGTCGTCGTGTTCCACGCCGGGACGGCGCGCAAGGACGGTCAGGTGGTGTCGGCGGGCGGACGCGTGCTCGGCGTGACGGCGCTCGGGATCAGCGTCGAGCAGGCGCGGTCCAAGGCCTACGAGGCCGTCGACCGGATCGAGCTCGGCGGCAAGCAGGTGCGGCGCGACATCGGCGCACGCAAGGCGCGCGCGTAGTATCGTCGGCGCATGCCGCACATTGCTGGGCTCCGGGGCGTGGTCCCCGAAGCATCGAAGGCCGCCGAGCTGGCGAACGCCCCGCTCGACGTCGCGAAGGGGCTGGCCGCCGGGACGCTGGCGCGCGACGTCACGCGGTGCGTGTACCGCTATCACGTCGCGTTCGCGGGACCGGGGCGTCAGCTGGTGCGGAAGTCCATCGTCGCGGCCGTGCGGCTCTCGCCGTGGGCCGAGGGGATGATCCGCCGGCACGAAGAGGTCACCGACGCCGCGCGGGCGGCGGCGCTCGCGCGGATCAAGGCGAACGGCGGCGCTCACACGCAGGCGGTCATGGCGGGCGTGCGGGACACCGCGGCAGAGGTCGACCGGTTCTTCCGCCGCGCCGAGTCGGGACCGCCGACGTTGAAGGTCACGACCAAGGACGGCGTGCACCACACGATGTGGCGCGTCTCCGATGCCGAGGTGATCGGCAAGCTGCGCAACTACTTCACGCCGAAGAAGCTACACGTGCTCGACGGGCACGACACCTACGAGGGCATGCTCGCCTACCAGGCCGAGCTCGCGGCGAAGGCCGAGCCGTCGATGTACTCGTCGGCGAACTACGGGCTGTTCAACATCGTGACGATGGAGGACCAGGGGCTGGTCTCCGCGGCGCTCCACAAGGTGGTCAAGGGCGCGGGCAAGCGCGACGAGCTCCTCGAGAAGACCAGGAAGCACTTCATCGTCGAGAAGCTCGCGGGTGTCGCGAACCAGACCGACAAGCTGCTCGCCGCGCTCGGCGACTCGGTCGCCCACCAGGCCGTGTTCGTCGCGGTGTTCGCGGGCGACGCGGACGCGTACAAGCTGACGCTGTCGCCCGACGTCAGCCCGGTGCACGAGGGCGTCGCTGTCGATCGCGCGCTCGCGAAGCTCGACCCGAACGTGGTCGAGCACATGTTCGTGCGCAGGCACCTCGCCTCTGCGACGATCACCAGCGAGCCCGATGCGAAGCAGGCGCTCGCGGCACTCGGCTCGGGTGCGGAGCTCGTCCTCCTCGTGCGGCCGACGTCGATCGAGCAGCGCGTGCACGTCGACGAGCTGAACCAGACCTTGCCGCCGAGCTCGACGACGCTCTATCCGGCGCCGGCGCAGCTGGTGGCGATGATCATCGACCCCGACGAAGAGATGGTATGAACCGCCGCACCTCGACCGGGCGATCCGCGTAGCCCGAGTCCGCGATCGGCTGCGCCTTCGGCGAGTCGAACAGCGTGTGCATCATGTAGTCCTGGTCATCGAGGACGCCGGGCACGCCCCTGTCCTCGGCGAGCACGCCGACGTGGCGCGGGAACAGCACCATGTCGCCGACCTGCGTGAACGGCAGCGGCTTGCCGCGGCTGTCGCGGTACACGCCATCCGTCGCGCGCGCGCCGGCGGCGAGGAGCTTCGAGACGCCGGGCAGCGCGCCGGTCCACGAGTACGGGATCTTCGCGCCCATCCGGCGAGCGCCGTAGACGACGAAGTCGGCGCAGTCGGAGCCCTCGAGCCGCTCGCTCTCGTGCGTGCGATCGGAGAGGCCGGCCGAGCCCCAGATGTACGGCTGCCCGAACATCTCGGTGAGGTAGCCGAGGTACGTGTCGTCGCGGCGGATCGAGACGCGCATCACCGCGTCGGTCACGCCGCCCGAGCCGCGCCCGCGGCGGGCCTCGGGGCCGGGGCTCGCGATCGTCGTCGCGCCCTGGCGCACGACGACCTGGTAGCGCATCGTGCCGACGCCGTCGCCGTAGTCGGGAGTCAGTGTCGGGCGGACATCGGCGCGGAGTGCCGGGGCGTTGGTGCTGCCGTCGATCGCGGTGGGCCGGTAGTCGATCAGCTCGAAGTGGAACGTCGATGCGTCGCCGTTCGAGATGTTCGCGCTCGCGGGCTCGATGCGGTTCCACGACAGCGCGAGCGCGGGCGCCTCGGACAGCGGCCGCGCGGCGATGCGCTTGCCGCCGATCGAGAGCACCGGCGCGCTGGTGAACCAGGTCTTGCCGTCGACCTGCACGGCTGCATAGAGCGTCACGGGCTGGTCGGCGCGGGCATAGACGGGTTGATCGGTGGCGATCGCGTCGCCGGCAGCCGCCACCGCCACGACCCTCGTGACGGTTCCGGTCGCAGAGGGATCACCCAAGGAACGCGGGGCCGCCACGGCAGCTCCGGAGGCGAGCAACACGGCAACGGGAGTCAGGCGCATACACCATGGACGCGCGATGCCCCATACATGTTTCATTGCCGATGAATCTGGCTCGGAAATAGCCTTGTGACCCGGGGGGTTGTCATGGCAAGTTGGCCCCGTCGTCACCTCGATGTGGGCCGCCCGCAACGGGCACTGGTGAAGGTAAAGGTATGTGGAGCTTTGCAGATCGAGTCGTGAAGGCCGTCTCTGACGTGACGCTGGGAACCGTGATCGTGCTGGTGCACGTGGCACTCGCCGATCGCTCGCGGAAGCAGCTGCAGCTGCGCCCCGCGCCGCAGCGCGTACCGTCCTGAGTCACCCTCGTCCGACATCTCCGTCCGGGAGCCCGCCGCCGTGTCGGGCCGTCGTCCGGTCAGTCTGGGATCCCACCACCGTCGGTCGGGCCGCCATCGTCCCGTCAGTCCGGGATCCCACCACCGTCGGTCGGGCCGCCGTCGTCCGGTCAGTCCGGTAGCCCGCCGCCGCCGTCGGTCGGGCCGCCATCGTCCAGTCAGTCCGGTAGCCCGCCGCCGCCGTCGGTCGGGCCGCCGTCGTCCGGCGTCCCCCCATCGGGGCCGGGTCCGGTGTCCGTGCCGGCGCCGCCATCGGGGCCTCCGCGCCGCGAGAGGTCGATCACGCGATCGCACGCGCCGATCAGCGCGAGGATCGCGATCGCCAGCGCGACGCTCCGGCGCGTCACGGCGCCTCCGGACAGCGTGACCGCCACGCCGCCGCGTGATCGGTCCGCGGGTAGCGCGCGAGGAGCTCGTCGCGCAGCGGCGCCGTCGCCGCGCAGCCGCCGCGCGCGTGCGCGAGCTGCGCGAGCACGGCGAGCACGTCGAGATCGTGCGGCGAGCGCGGGTACGCCGCGCGATACGCGACGAAGCACCGCTCGGCGTCCGTCGCTCTCGACTCGACCGCGATCCGGCAGTCGAGGTAGCGGCCGGGCTCGGCCAGCGGCGTGCCCGCGATCGCGGCGAGGGCCGCGAGGTGGCCGCGCGCCGCGCGCCACGCCCGGGCCTGATACGCGAGGCGCGCGCGCTCGTAGAGCGCCTGATCGAGGAGCGGCCCTCCGAGCGCGATCAGCCGCGCGAGCGCGCGCTCCGCACCCGCGCGGTCGCCCTCGCCGAGCGCGCGCTCCGCGGCGCGGTAGAGCTCGTCCGCCGTCGGCGCCGGCGCCGGAGCGCGGTGCGCACCCGGTTCGGTGCTCCACGGCGACGCCGCGCTCACCTGCGGGGTCGGTGGGGCCGGCCGTGGCGTGCTCGCCTGCGCGGCGGGCGGTGCCGGCCGTGGCGTGCTCGCCTGCGCGGCGGGCGGGGCCGGTGGTGGCGTGCTCGCCTGCGCGGTCGGCGGAGCCCGTGGTGGCGTGCTCGCCTGCGCGGTCGGCGGGGCCGGCCGTGACGTGCTCGCCGGCGCCGTCGGCGGGGCCGGCCGCGGCGTGCTCGCCTGCGCGG
>JAEUJX010000111.1 GCA_016794545.1 Myxococcales bacterium | reverse complement strand
TCCCGCTGCCGGCGCCGGGGATGCGCACGACCTGGCGCAAGGTCGGCACGCGACGCGCGCAGTCGATCTCCAAGGTGATGGGCGCCGCGGCGATCACGCTCGACGGCGACACGGTGGTCTCCGCACGCGTCGCGCTCGGCGCCGTCGCGGACCGTCCGATCCGGATCGGCGCCGTCGAGGCGGTCGTCCGCGGACTGCCGCGCGCCCAGGCGGCCGACGCGGCCCGCACGGCGCTCCGCGGGGCGATCAAGCCGATCGACGACGTCCGCTCGACCGCGGAGTACCGCCGCGATGTCGCCGAGAACCTGGTCGCGCGCTTCTTCATGTCATGATCCGGCTCGGTGTCCGCGCCTGACGACGACGACAAGCCGAAGCCCGACGAGTCGGGCTCGGTCGACGTCGCGCTGGGCAGCTCGACGGCGCTACCCGCGCAGACCGACGGCACGCCCACGCCGGTCGGCGACCTCGAGTCGGCGCCGGTGTCTTCGGGCAAGGTGCGCGTCGCGGTCGCCGGCGAGCAGACCCGCCGAACGAAGCGCGTCACGGAGGCGGCGAAGGACGCGGTCGGCGCGACGGTCGAGAAGCTCGGTGCGACCGTCGGGACGATCGGCGAGGGCGTCAGCAAGCTCGGCGAGGTCTCGCGCAAGGTCCCGATCGTCGGCGCCGGCGTGCAGCGCCTCGGCGAGGGCATCACCACCGTCGGCGAGTCGCTGCACCAGCTCCCGCGCGCCGCGAAGACGCGCAAGGGCCGGCTGCTCGTGCGCAGCCTGTTCGTCGGGTTCGTGCTCGTCGCGTCGTGGATCACCGTGATCGTCGCGCTGCAGCTGCACGGCAACGAGACGCCGGACTTCCGGCCCGTCGCGGAGAAGCTGCTCCTCGAGCTCAGCAAGGGCCAGAGCGCGGTCGAGGCCGTCTACGACGCCGGCTCGCCGCGCTTCCAGGAGATGGTGCGCAAGGAGCGGTTCGTCGACGAGATGAACGACCTGGCGGCGACCGTCGGCAAGTTCCGCGAGATCACCGCGGTCAACGACTCGCTCGTCACCTCGGGCCCGACCGGCCGCATCGGCCGCGTCTCGTTGACCGTCGCGTACGACAAGGCCACCTGCAAGGCGTCGGTCAGCCTCCACGAGGATGACGGGGTGTGGAAGCTGCTCGGCATCGGTGTCGAGCTGCCACGCGAGCTGAAGATCACGCAGGCGCAACGCGAGGAGCGCGTGCAGGCGTGCAAGGACCCGAAGGACAAGAGCTGCGACCTGTACGTCGCGGCGGACGGCATCCTCCAGGACCTCCGCGACGGCAAGGCCGACAAGGTGTGGGACGCGGCCTCGGCCGTGTTCCAGAAGCAGGAGGAGCGCGGCCGGTTCATCGCGCTCCAGAAGCAGTACCAGGAGTCGCTCGGCGCGTACTCGCGCATCCTGAGCGTCACCGAGGCGAAGGTGATCGGCGGGACCAACGCGCTCTACGACGTGATCACCGAGTACGGGAGCTCGTCGGGCGTCGCCGTGACGTTCGGGTTCTATCGCGGCTCGCGTGCGCGGCCGTGGAAGCTCCGCAGCCTCAAGATCGTGATCCCGATGCCGCGCGCCGGCGAGGGCGGGGGGAGCCCGGTGGTGCCGGCGAAGGCCGCCGGCCACGGATCGGGATCCGCGGGTGCATCGAGCGCGGGTGCGGGCTCCGGACCAGGCACGGGCGCGGGGACGGAGGGAGGATCCGGATCGGGCGCGGGCACGGGTTCCGGGGCAGGCAGGGGCAGAGGCACGGGGTCTGCGTCGGGTGTGAGATAGTTTCGTTCAGGGATGGAAGTCGGACGCGTCATCGCGGACCGCTTCGAGATCGCGAGCGCGGTCGCGAAGGGCGGAATGGGGAGCGTGTTCCGGGCGCGCGACCGCCAGACCGATCGCGACGTCGCGATCAAGGTGCTCGTCGACGTCACCGAGGAGACCATCGCGCGGTTCGAGCGCGAGGGCCGCGTGCTCGCCGAGATCCAGCACCCGAGCGTCGTCGGCTACGTCGGGCAGGGCACCACGCCCGACGGCAGGCTCTGGCTCGCGATGGACTGGATCGACGGCGAGACGCTCGCCGACCGGCTCGACCGCGGCCCCCTGTCGATCGACGACACGCTCGTGCTCGGCATCCACGTGGCGCGCGCGATCGGCGAGGCGCACGCGCGCGGCCTCGTGCACCGGGACATCAAGCCGTCGAACCTCCTCTTGCCGCGCGGCGAGGTCGCCGAGGTCAAGGTCGCCGACTTCGGCATCGTTCACGTCGGTGCGCGCTCGGGGACCACGCAGACCGGCATGCTCCTCGGCACCCCCGGCTACATGGCGCCGGAGCAGGCGCGTGGCGCGAAGGGCCTCGATCCGCGCGCGGACGTGTTCTCGCTCGGCTGCGTGCTGTTCCAGTGCTTGACCGGCAAGGCTGCGTTCGCGGGCGAGCACCTGCTCGCGATCCTCGCGAAGATCCTGCTGGAGGAGGCGCCGCGCGTGACCGAGCTGCGGCGGGAGGTGCCGAGCGCGCTCGCCGACCTGGTGGCGTCGATGCTCGCGAAGGACGTCACGAACCGCCCGCGCGACGGCGCGACGGTGGCGCGGCTGCTCGAGGGCATCGGTCACGCGACGCCGAGCGGCGTGCGGATCACGCGCGCGCGCACGCAGGTCGGCGAGGAGGAGCAGCGGATCGTCAGCGTCGTGCTCGCGGGCGAGCCGCACGGCGCCGCGAACGCGCGCACGCTGTCGCCGGAGGATCACCGCCGGCTCGCGCAGATCCGCGAGACCACGCTGCCGCCCGACAGCCGGTTCGAGGTGCTCGCCGACGGCACCGTCCTGGTCGCGATCTGGGGCCGCGCGAATGCGCGCGATCAGGCGCTGCAGGCGGTGCACGCGGCCGTGTCGATGTCGGCGGTGATGCCGGATCCGGTGGTGGTCGCCACGGGGCGCGGCGTGGTCGCGGGCACGTGGCCGGTCGGCGAGGTGATCGATCGCGCGGCGCGGATGCTGCGCCGTGCGCGCCGCGCGGCCTCGGGACCGGGCGTCGTCGTCGATCAGCTGACCGCGGGCCTCCTCGACTCGCGCTACGACCTGCGCGTCGAGGGCGAGACGTTCGTCGTGCTCCGCGAGCACCGCCCCGACGACAGCGCTCGCCGGCTGTGCGGTGTGCCGACGAAGTGTGTCGGGCGCGAGCGGGAGCTGCGGCTCCTCGAGGAGCTCTATGCCGAGGCGCGCGAGGAGCCCGGCGCGCGCGCGGTGGTCGTCACCGGGACCGCGGGCGTCGGGAAGAGCCGCGTGCGGCAGGAGCTGCTGCTGCGGCTCGCGAAGGGTGAGCCGTTCGACCTGCTCGTCGGCCGCGGCGATCCGATGCGCGCGGGGTCGCCGTTCGTGGTGCTCGCGCACGCGCTCCGCTGGACGATCGGCCTCACCGAGGGCCAGCCGCCGCTCGCGCAGCGCATGCGCCTCGGCGCGCACCTCGCGCGGTGGTTCACGGGCGAGGAGCTCCAGCGCATCGCGGTGTTCCTCGGCGAGATGATCGGCGTGCCTCCCGAGGACGGTGCGCACGTGGCGCTGCTCGCCGCGCGGCGCGATCCCGTGCTGATGAACGATCTGCGGCGCGAGGCGTGGCTCTCGTACGTGCGTGCCGCGACGGCGTCGAACCGCGCGCTCGTGATCGTGCTCGAGGACCTGCACTTCGGCGACACCGGCACCGTCGCGCTGATCGACGCGGCGCTGCGCGATCTCGCGGACCGTCCGCTGTTCGTGCTCGCGCTCGCGCGGCCCGAGGTGCGCGCGATGTTCCCGCGGCTGTGGGAGGGCCGGATGGTCACCGAGGTCTCGCTCGGGGAGCTGTCGAGGAAGGCGTCCGAGAGGCTCGTGCGCGACGTGCTGGGTGACGGCCTCGACGAGCGCACCGTGGAGCGCGTGATCGAGCGCGCGGGTGGCAACGCATTCTTCCTCGAGGAGCTGATCCGGGCGGTCGGCGCCGGTGACGTGATGCTGCCGGAGACCGTGCTCGCGACCGTCTCCGCGCGCCTCGAGGCGCTGCCCTCCGACGCGCGGCGTGTGCTGCGGGCGGGCAGCGTGTACGGCGAGCGGTTCAGCAAGGAGGCGGTCGCGGCGCTGGTCGAGATCCAGGTCGACTCCGCGCTCGAGGAGCTGACCGCGCGCGAGCTGCTGTACCGGCGGGCCTCGTCGTGCGGCACCGGCGACGCCGAGTACGTGTTCCGGCACGCGCTCGTGCGCGATGCGGCGTACGCGATGCTCACCGCCGACGACCTGGTCGTCGGGCACCAGGTCGCCGGCGAGTGGCTCGAGGCCGCGGGCGAGCCCGACGCATCGGTGCTCGCGGAGCACTTCGAGCGCGGCGGCTCGACGAAGAAGGCGATCGCCGCGTACGTGCGCGCGGCCGAGCAGGCGCTCGCGGCGAACGACTTCGCGGCCGCGATCGCCCGAGCGGGGCGCGGGATCGGGCTCGGCGGCCGCCGCGCCCCGAGCAGCGCCGAGGGCGAGGCGATGCTCGACGACGGCGCCGACATCGCGCAGCTGCGCCTCGTGCAGTCGGAGGCCCACCGCTGGCGCGGCGAGCTGGTCGAGGCCGAAGCCTGCGCGCGCGACGCGGTCGAGGGTTTGCTCGCGGCGACGCCGGGCTGGTACCGCGCGCTCGGCACGCTGATCATCGCGAGCCTGCGCCGCGGCGAGCTCCCCGACGCGGTCCGGTGGGCGCGGGTCGTCACCACCGTGAAGGCCGCCAACGCGGAGGCGGGCAGCGCACGCGTCGCGTGCCTGTGCGAGGCCGGCCGCATGCTGTACCAGGCCGGGCGGTACGATCTCGCCGAGGAGGTCGCGTCGGCGGTGGCGGCGGCGACGGCCGACGCGGGCGAGCTCGAGCCGGGCGCGCGCGTGCAGGTCCACCGGCTCCTCGCCGCCCGCGCGCGCCACATCGGCGATCTCGCGGGAGATCTGATGGGCTACCAGCAGGTGCTCGACGCGTTCACCGCGTGCGGCGACGTGCGGAACGCGTGCAACGCGCGCGTCAGCGTCGGCTTCGCGCACGTCGAGCTCGGTGACTGGGCCGCGGCCGAGGCGGAGCTGTCGCGCGCGCTCGTCGACGCCGAGCGGATGTGGCTCGAGACGGTCGCGACGCGCGCGCGCCAGAACCTCGCGCTCGTGCACGCGCACGCCGGCCGGTTCCAGCTCGCGATCGAGCTGCTCGAGCGCGTGATCGAGGAGAGCCACGCCCAGGGCAACGCGCGGTTCGAGGGCTGGACGCGGATCTACCTGTCGAACGTCGCGCACGCGATGGGCGACTTCGCCCGCGCCGAGCGCGAGGCGGTGCTCGCCGAGAGCGGCTTCCTGGAGACGCCGCCGGCCCGCGCGGGGGCGCTCGCGGCGCTCGCCCGGGCGCGGTTGCGGCTCGGGGGCGACGCGGTCACGCCGGCGCGCGCGGCGATGGCGATCCTCGAGGAGTTTCACGGCATCGAGGAGTTCGAGTCCCTGGTGTGGCTCGCGCTGATCGAGGTGCTCGCGGAGACGCGGGATCCGGAGGAGCCGGCCCTCGTCGAACGCGCGCGCGCGCGGCTCGAGACGCGCGCCGCGGCGCTCACCGATCCGGCCATCCGCGCGCGGTTCCTCGACGCCGTGCCCGAGAACCGCATGATCCGCGGCCATCGCTAGATCTCGGCGGGGCGGGTCGAGTACCTTTGCGCCTTCCAGAAGGGGTGCACGATGAGCTTTCTGCGCAAGATGTTCAGCGGCAAGGTCAGCGCCGACGATCCGCGGCGCTTCGTCGTCGAGGCGATGCTCGGCGCGATGGAAGCCGATGGTGACGTGACCGAGGACGAGATGGCCACGCTCGAGGGCAACCTCGGCGGTCACGAGCTGTTCCAGGGCCTGTCGCCCGAGGAGCTGTCGCGCCTGGTCGATCAGGCCGCGGATGCGATCCGCGCCGCGGGCGGCGGCAAGAACCGCCTGCACGCGATCGCGAAGGGCCTCCCGTCGCGCAGCCAGCGCTCGGCGGCGTACGCGATGGCCGCCGAGATCTGCGTCTCCGACCGGCAGCTCGCCGAGGCGGAGATCGACTTCCTCGACGGTCTCCAGAAGGAGCTCGCGCTCGACGAGTCCGAGGCGAAGGAGCTGTTCGAGGCGGCGCGCAAGCACTCCGGCCTGCTGACGCTCGAGGAGCGCTCGGCCCACGTGCGCGAGCTGCTCCCCGCGTTCGTGCAGTGCATGGCGATGATGGCCGCCGCCGACGAGGAGATCCATCACGAGGAGCGCATCGGGATGCGCGCGGTGCTCGGGAACATCCCCGACATGCGCGTGCTGACGTCCGCCGAGCTCGACGAGGCCATCGACGTGGCGCTCGAGCGCGTGAAGGGCGCGGACCTCGGGGTGGAGCTGAAGCGGATCGCCGCCGAGATCGACAAGCCGTCGGACCGCTACTGGACCGCCGTGTACACGATGATCATCGCCCTCGCCGATGGCCAGAACGACTGGCGCGAGGTGCTGTTCCTCGAGACGCTGAAGAACACGTTCGAGCTGACCGAGAACCAGATGGACGTCGCGATGAAGACCGCGGCGCAGTTCCCCGCCGTCGACCTCGGCGGCCACGCGCCCGCGTAGGGCCGGTCACGGCAGGCGCGAGAGCTCGCAGACGTAGCGCGCCTGGGTCGAGCAGTCGCCGTCGATCCACGCGCCGCCCTCGATCATCAGGCCGCAGTCCTCGTTGCCGCCGCTGTTGTTCGGCTCGAACGTGCCCCAGTTCCCGGCGACGAACGAGGAGCTGCCGCACTGCCAGCCCCAGCCGCCGGCGGGCTCGGTGCCGCTCGCCGCCTGCACGAAGCCGAACCACACGGACGTCCCGGCGGCGAACGATGGCAGCGTCGCGCCGACGATGCAGCTGTTCTCGGCGGAGTCCTCGATCGTCGCGATGCAGCCGAGGCCGAGCGACACGCACCGGTCGCGCCCGCTCGTCCACCCGCGCTTGTCGTTACAGACGTAGTGGCACGCCGTCGGACTGCACGTGAACTGCGTGCAGCCCGAGGGCGCGGGCGGGCAGGGCAGGAGCGGCGTCGCGTCGATCGCGGCGTCGACCATGGCGTCGATCGCGGCGTCGGGCATCGCGCCGTCGGAGCCGGGGCCCGGTCCCGCGCCGTCGTCGCCGGCCGCCGCGTCGTCGGTCGAGCTCGCGCGGACCTGGAAACCGCAGGCGGCGACCAGGACGGCGAGGACAACGATGCGCACGGGCGGAGTGTACGGCTAACCGACGACGCGCGCCTCGGGGATCCGCCTGCGCTCGCGCCGCCGTGACGCGAGCCACGCCGCGAACGGGACCAGCGGCCACGCCAGGTACGACGCGTGCGCCCACCACGGGCGCTCGAACCGGAACTGCAGCACGTGACGTCCGGCGGGCACCTCGGCCGCGACGAAGTCCGGCGTGACGCGGCGGATCGGGCTCTCGACACCGTCGACGTAGGCGTGCCAGCGCGGGTGCCACGACTCGCGCGCCATGAACGTCGTCGGCGCGGTGGCGTCGACCAGCGCCACGATGTCGGCCTCGTCGCCCGGCGAGTCCTGGCGCCACGAGCGCAGCACGCTGCCCATCGGCGGCGGACCGGCGAGCCCGAAGCCGTGATAGACGAGGTGGCGGTTCTTGAGCGGCAGGTCGGTCTTGAGCCACGCGATCGCGGCCTGGCGGACCTCGCTCTTCGCCTTCGACGGCCCCTCGGGCAGCACGCCCGTGATCTGGATCGGCGACACCAGGCCGGGCGACGGCAGGCGGCGCACGATGTAGCCGTCGGTCTCGATCACCACGTCGCCGACCGGCAGGTTCGCGCTGCGGCCCTTGTCGAACACCAGATACGGCGCGTCGTAGACCCACGCATTCTTCGTCCAGTCGCGGACGGTCCACAGGAAGTCATAGTTCGGCGACGCCTGCAGGCCGCCGCCGCCCATCTGGAGCAGCGCCGGGATCCGCGCCCACACGTAGCTGGTCAGGTTCCACCAGTGGTTCTCCGCGCCGGGCCCCGCCTGCTTGCGGCCCTGCGGGGCGTTCGCGAGCGCCTCCGTCACCTGCACCATCTGCTCGCGCTGGTTCTTCGGCTGGTCACCGAGCACGTGCACGCGGCTCTGCTGCGTGCGCGCACCGGGGACCGCCACGAGCACGGCCAGCGCGGCGACCACCGCGGCGATGCCGGTCCGGACGCCGTACTGGATCTGCGCGAACGTCAGCGTCTTCGCGCCGAGCGTGTGCAGCGCGGCGGTGATGCTGCGCATCACGAGGCTCGGCTCCTTGGCGTGCCACAGCGCCATCACGACGCTGTAGAGCCCCGCGCCGATCCCGAGCGCACACATGATCTGCATCGCGCCGAGGAACCGCACCGCGGGGATCAGATCGTCGGCGGTCTTCGGCATGTGCGGGCCGAGTCCGAGCAGCAGCGCGAACACCAGACCCGGCGCCCAGAACCAGCGCAGCAGCTTGTTGCGTCCGAAGATCACCGCGACCGGCAACGCCCACGTCAGCACCACGACGCGTCCGAAATCGAGGATGGTGCCCTTCCAGTGCCACAGGGCCAGGCCCTTGAAGCCCGGGCCCACCTCGTCGTCGACGCGGTGCGGGAACCCGCCGAACCCGTCGGCATCGACGAGCATGGTGATCCAGCCGGGCAGGGTGGCGGCCAGGAGGCAGCCTCCGAGGATCACGAGGCGCAGCGGCTCGCCGCGCAGCGTCTCGCCGAGCGGCTTGTGCCGGATCAGCTCGATCACGAAGCCCACGGCGACCGCCACCGCCAGCGAGACGCCGAGCGAGACACCACCGAAGGGGTGGCAGAGTCCGACGAACACACCCCACGCGATCGCCGGCGCGAGCTTCTCGCCTTCGCGTAGCCAGCGCACGCCGTAGCCGAGCGCGAGCGGGAACGCGGCGAGCGCCCAGGTCTGCGTGTAGAGCCCGACGGAGAACGTGCCGTCCGCCGAGAAGCCCCAGCGGGACTGCCCGATCGTGAACGCGAGCACGAACGCACCGGCGATGGCCTGCCACGGCTCGGCGTTCATCATCCTGAGGCCGCGGTACGCCGCGGCGGGCGCGAGCAGGAGCGGGAGGAACACGCTCAGCTGGAAGAAGAACGTGTGGTGACCGAACAGCGCCGCCGGCAGCGCGGACGCGAGCTGCGGCAGCACCTGGTAGTAGTAGGCCGACGCGTACCCCGCGTTCGCCGACGGGTTCCACCAGTCCCAGTCGCCGGCGGCGATGCAATCCGCGATGCGGCGACTCTCCGCCATGTGGAACGTGAGGTCGTCGCCCGCCACCTCGCCGCGGAAGATGCCGCTGTAGATCACGCCGACCGCGATCGTGAGCAGCAGCAGCGCCGGGAGCGCGCCGGCGCGGACGATCGCGGCCATCGCGCGGTCGAACGCATCGGGTCCGTCGTCCTGCTTCGGTACCTTCGGCACTGGTCGGTCGGTCACGCGTCGGCTCCGAGGAGCTGCGCGAGGCGCTCGTCGTCGAACATCGGCGTCGCGCCGCGTGCCTCGGCGATGGCGGCGGCGTAGCGGCTCGCGGCCGTGCCGCTCTGCGCGAGGTCCCAGCCCATCGTCATGCCGAGCACGAGGATCGCGAGGTACGCATCGCCGCACCCGACGTTGTCACCTCCGGGCGCCGCGCGCACGCCCGGGATCGCGATCGGCGCCCCGTCGCCGTACAGCGTCGAGCCCTCGGCGCCGTGGGTCACCGCGATCACCTTCTTGTGCGTGCCCGCGCGCAGCGCCTCGAAGCCGCCGAGCAGCGCGAGCTCGCGATCGTTGACCTTGACCACGTCCGCGACCTCGATGGCCTCGCGGACCTCCGGACCGATCGCCACGCCGGGCACGCGCCGGAGGTTGACGTCGCACACCTTCATGCCGCCGGCGCCGGCCGCCGCGATCGCGGCCCGCCACGCGGCGTGGCCTTCGGGGGTGCGCTGCGCGAGCGTGCCGAACACCAGCACGCCGGCCTTGGCGATCGCTTCCTCGACGAGCGCGGTGCACGCGATGCGCTCCCACGCGCGACCCGCGTGCAGCGTGTAGCGCGGCTCGCCGGCCTCGATCGCCACGCCGACCTCGCCGGTCGCGCGCTCCGCGTCGACCTGGACGAGCGACGTGTCGACGTACTCGGAGAGCCGCGCGATCGCGCGCCGGCCGAGCTCGTCGTCCCCGACCCGGGTGACCAGGCGCGCCCAGCCGCCGGCCTGCCCGAGGTGGTAGGCGACGTTCGCCGGCGCTCCGCCGAGCTGATCCCCCTCGGGGAAGCGGTCCCAGAGGATCTCCCCCCAGACCACCACGGCTTCATCGCTAGTTGACATTCACAAACTTAGTGTACAAATTACACTCTAAGAATGTCGCTCGCTCTGCTGACCGACTTGTACCAGCTGACAATGGCCTGCGGCTACTGGAAGGGCGGTCATGCGGAGGAGGAGGCGGTGTTTCACCTCACCTACCGCCGCCCGCCGTTCGGGGGGGCGTACGCGATCGCCGGCGGGATCGCGCCCGCGCTCGACTACCTGACCTCGCTGTCGTTCACCGAGGACGACGTCGCGTACCTCGCGACGCTGACGGATGCCACGAAGGGCCCGCTATTCCCGGCGGACTTCCTCGCGTACCTGCGGAACATGACGCTGTCGCTGACCGTCGACTGCGTGCCGGAGGGCGCGCTCGTGTTCCCGCACGAGCCGATCGTGCGCGTGCGCGGGCCGATCCTGCAGGCGCAGATCGTCGAGACCGCGCTGCTCGACATCGTCAACTTCCAGACGTTGATCGCGACGAAGGCGTCGCGCGTGGTGAGCGCGGCGCGCGGCGCGCCGGTCGTCGAGTTCGGGCTGCGGCGCTCGCAGGGCATCGACGGTGGCCTCGCGGCGAGCCGCGCCTCGTACATCGGTGGCTGCGCGGGCACGTCGAACGTGCTCGCGGGCAAGCGGTTCGGCATCCCGGTGGTCGGCACGCACGCGCACGCGTGGGTGATGTTCCACCAGGACGAGCTGCACGCGTTCCGCGCCTACGCCGACGCGCTGCCCGGCAACTGCACGTTCCTCGTCGACACGTACGACACGCTCGACGGCGTCGCGCGTGCGATCGAGGTCGGGAAGGAGCTGCGCGCGAAGGGCTACCCGCTGCTCGGCGTGCGGCTCGACTCCGGGGACCTCGCGTACCTCTCGATCGAGGCGCGCCGGATGCTCGACGCCGCCGGGTTCTCCGATACGAAGGTCGTCGCGTCGAACGACCTCGACGAGCACGTGATCGGCAGCCTGCTCGAGCAGGGCGCGAAGATCGACGTCTACGGCGTGGGGACGCGGCTCGTCACGGCGTACGACCAGCCGGCGCTCGGCGGCGTCTACAAGCTCGGGGCGACGCGCCAGGCCGACGGCACGTGGCGCGAGGCGATCAAGCTGTCCGAGCAGCCGATCAAGATCTCGAACCCCGGTGTCCTCCAGGTCCGCCGGCTCCGCGGCCCCGCCGGCGAGCTGGTCGGGGACGTGATCTACGACTCCGAGGTCGGCTTCTCGGGGCCCGTGCTGCACGACATCGAGGACCCGACGCGGCCGGCGCTGTCGCCCGGCTTCGCGACCGCCGAGGACCTGCTCGTCACGTACCTCGATCGCGGCCGCGTCGCGCGCGAGCCCGATCCGCTGCCGGCGGCGCGCGAGCGCGCGGCGCGGGATCTCGCGGCGCTGTCGATCCGGTCGCGCCGCTTCATGAACCCGCAGCCCTATCCGGTCGGGCTCGATCACCACGTTCACACCCGCAAGCAGCAGCTGATCGCGGCCGCGAGGGAGCAAGACGTATGAGCACGCCGCACGCACCGCTGGTGTTCTCGACGGTCCCGTATGCGTTCGCGGGCACGGCGATCGCCGCGGCCGGAGGCTGGGAGCTCGGCACCGTCGAGCGCAAGACGTTCCCCGACGGCGAGAAGTACCTGCGGATCACCACCGATCCGGCGGATCGCGACGTGATCCTCGTGGGTGGCACGCCCGACGACGCGTCGACGCTCGAGCTCTACGACCTCGCGTGCGGCCTCGTCACCGGCGGGGCGTATCGCATGCGCCTGGTCATCCCGTACTTCGGCTACTCGACGATGGAGCGCTCGGTGCGCACCGGCGAGGTGGTGACGGCGAAGACGCGCGCGCGCCTCCTGTCCTCGATCCCGATGGCGAGCCGCGGCACGCAGGTGTTCCTGCTCGACCTCCACGTCGATCCGATCGCGCACTACTTCGAGGGCGGCATCCGCCCGATCCACGTCTACGGCAAGACCATCGTCACCGCGGCGGCGCGGCGGCTCGCCGGCCCCGACTTCGTGCTCGCGTGCACGGACGCCGGGCGCGCGAAGTGGGTCGAGTCGCTCGCGAACGACCTCGGGGTCGCGGCCGCGTTCGTCTACAAGCGCCGCGTCGACGGCAGCGAGACGCACGTCACGGGCGTCTCCGCGCAGGTCGCGGGCAAGAAGGTCGTGATCTACGACGACATGATCCGCACCGGCGGCTCGCTGATGCAGGCCGCCGAGGCGTACCGCGCCGCGGGCGCCGTCTCGATCGACGCGATCGCGACGCACGGCCTGTTCCCCGGCGACTCGCTCGACAAGCTGCGCGCCTCGGGCCTGTTCGGGGCCATCTCGGTCACCGACAGCCACCCGCGCGCCGTCGCACTCGCGAACGACTTCCTGCACGTCGACAGCACCGCCGCGCTGCTGACGGAGCATCTCAAATCCAACCGGTAGGTCTCCCATGAAGCTCGTCAAGGTCGCCGTCGCCTGCGTCAACCAGACCCCGTTCGCGTGGGACGAGAACTTCGCGCATCTCAAGATGGCGGTGGAGCACGCGCGCGCCGAGGGTGCGACGCTGCTCGTGCTGCCCGAGCTCGCGATCACGGGCTACGGCTGCGAGGACGCGTTCTTCATGGACGGCCTCCAGGATCAGGCGTTCGAGCAGCTCGAGCAGCTGGCGCAGCTGACGCACGACATGGTCGTCGCCGTCGGCCTGCCCGTCTATCACGAGAAGGCGCTGTACAACGCGGCGGCGCTGCTCGTCGACGGCAAGCTCGCCGGGTTCGCGGCGAAGCAGTTCCTCGCCGGCGATGGCATCCACTACGAGCCGCGCTGGTTCAAGGCGTGGCCAGCGGGCGAGATCGACGTGCTCGAGCGCACCGCGCCCGATGGCTCGATCCACCGGTTCCCGATCGGCGATCTCCTGTTCGACGTCGGTGATGTCCGCATCGGCTTCGAGATCTGCGAGGACGCATGGGTCGCGAACCGGCCCGGCACCGACCTGTCGCTGCGCGGCGCCGACATCCTGTGCAATCCGTCGGCGAGCCACTTCGCGTTCGGCAAGTTCGCGGTGCGGCAGCGCTTCGTGATCGAGGGCTCGCGCGCGTTCGGCGTCGCGTACCTCTACGCGAACCTGCTCGGCAACGAGGCCGGCCGCGTGATCTACGACGGCGGTGGCCTGATCGCCTCGGGCGGCGACCTGGTCGCGCGCGGCCGCCGGTTCTCGTTCCACGATCACGAGCTGTCGACCGCGGTAGTCGACATCGATGCGAATCGGCGCGAGCAGGCGCGCCGCGGCAGCCACCGCCCGCGCCACGACGCCGACGACCAGGTCGTCGAGGTGCCGTTCGTATGGCCGACGCGAAAGCCGGAGTCGCCGCCGCGCATCGAGGTGTCGTGGGAGGATCGCGCGACCGTCCGCGAGGAGGAGTTCGCGCGCGCCGTCGCGCTCGGGTTGTGGGACTACCTCCGCAAGGGCCGCGCGCAGGGCTACGTGGTGTCGCTGTCGGGCGGCGCGGACAGCGCCGCGTGTGCGGTGCTGGTCGCGCTCGCGATCCAGTTCGCGTTCGAGGAGCTCGGACCGGGCGGCGTGCGCCAGCACCTGCCGTTCTGTCGCCGACTCGCCGAGGTGCTCGAGCAGGGTGGCGGTCCGAAGGCCGCGGTCGGCGCGCTCCTGTCGTGCGCGTACCAGCCGACGGAGAACTCGGGCGACGTCACGCGCAACGCGGCCGAGCAGATCGCGAGGGCGGTCGGCTCGGAGTTCCACATCATCGACGTGGACGCGCAGTACAAGCAGTACATCGCGGTCGTCGAGAAGGCGATCGGGCGCACGCTGACGTGGGAGCAGGACGACATCACGCTGCAGAACATCCAGGCCCGCGTGCGTGCGCCGTCGATCTGGATGCTCGCGAACGTGCGAGGTGCGGTCCTCCTGACCACGTCGAACCGCAGCGAGGCCGCGGTCGGCTACGCCACGATGGACGGCGACACCTCCGGCGGGCTCGCGCCGCTCGGCGGCATCGACAAGACGTACCTGCGGCAGTGGCTCGTGTGGATGGAGACCAAGGGGCCGGTGGGCCTCCAGCCGATCGCGGAGCTGCGCTACATCAACCAGCAACAGCCGACGGCCGAGCTGCGCCCGGCGAGCAAGAACGCCGGTGTCGCGCAGACCGACGAGGCGGACCTCATGCCGTACGACTTCCTCGAGGCGGTCGAGGACTCGGCGATCCGCGACAAGCACACGCCGATCGAGGTGCTGCAGGAGCTCTCGCCGCGCTATCCGAACCAGACGCCGCTCCAGCTCGCGCAGTGGATCGAGCGGTTCTTTCGCCTGTGGTGCCGCAACCAGTGGAAGCGCGAGCGCCTCGCGCCGTCGTTCCACCTGGACGACCGCAACGTCGACCCGCGCTCGTGGTGCCGGTTCCCGATCCTTTCGGGCAACTTCGAGCGCGAGCTCGCCGAGCTCCGCGCGTACATCGCATCGGGGGCCGCCGACCGATGAGCTACACGTACGAGTATCCGCGGGCGGCGCTCGCCGTCGACTGCGTGGTGTTCGGGCTCGACGAGGCCGACCTCAAGGTGCTGCTGATCCAGCGCAAGCTGTCGCCGTTCCAGCACGCGTGGGCGCTGCCCGGCGGCTTCATGCGCATGGACGAGACGCTCGAGGAGGCCGCGCGCCGCGAGCTCGAGGAGGAAGCCGGCGTCTCCGACGTGTACCTCGAGCAACTCTACACGTTCTCGGCGATGGGCCGCGATCCGCGCGAGCGCGTCGTCACCGTCGCGTACTACGCGCTCGCGAAGCTCTCCGACCACCGCATCCGCGCCGCGACCGACGCGATGGGGGTCGGCTGGTTCGCGCTCGAGGACCTGCCGAAGCTCGCGTTCGATCACGCCGACATCGTCGCGCGCGCGCACGAGCGGCTGCGCGGCAAGGTCCGCTACGCCCCGGTTGGTTTCGAGCTGTTGCCCCCGCGGTTCTCGCTGACCCAGCTGCAGCGCCTGTACGAGATCATCCTCGGCACCGAGCTCGACAAGCGCAACTTCCGCAAGAAGATCCTCTCGCTCGATCTGATCGTCGAGACTGACGAGGTGGAGCAGGGTGTACGACATCGCGCCGCGCGCCTCTATCGGTTCGACCGCCGCAAGTACGACCGCCTGGCCAAGCAAGGCTTCGAGCTCTCGATCTAAGATGGAGCCGCGATGCGCGCGCTGATCCTGGTCGACCTGCAGTACGACTTCTGTCCCGGCGGCGCGCTCGCCGTCGCGCGCGGCGACGAGACCATCGCCGTCGCGAACCGCGTGATGCCCCACTTCACGACGATCGTCGCGACGCAGGACCGGCATCCCGCCAACCACCGGAGCTTCGCGGTCAACAACCCCGGCACCAAGGAGGGCGATCTGATCGACCTCGGCGGCCTGCGCCAGGTGATGTGGCCCGCGCACTGCGTGCAGGGCACGCATGGCGCCGAGCTCCACGCCGGCCTCGATCGCGCGCGGATCAACGAGATCGTGCAGAAGGGCACCGACCCTTCGATCGACAGCTACTCCGGCTTCTTCGACAACGGCCACCAGAAGGCCACCGGCCTCCACGCCTGGCTGACCGAGCGCTGGATCAAGCAGGTCTACGTGATGGGCCTCGCCACCGACTACTGCGTGAAGTTCACGGCGCTCGATGCCCGCCAGCTCGGCTTCGACGTGTTCCTGATCGAGGACGGCTGTCGAGGCGTCGAGCTCAAGCCGGGTGACAGCGAGCGAGCGATCGCCGAGATGCGCGGGGCGGGCGTCGCGGTCGTCGAGAGCGGCGCGATCGGCGCCTGAACCAGGACCGGCGCCTGAACCAGGGACGGTCTCAACTTGCTCAACTTGCGATCCCGAAGCTCGCGGAATGACTGCGCGCAAAGGGACGATCTCAACTTGTCGTGTGAGGAGGGTGCCGTCGCGACCAGTGCCCCACGTGGTCGTGGCCCCCACGAAGTTGAGACCGTCCCTTTGCGGGCAACGATCTCGCGCACTTGTCGGGCGCACGTTGAGCAAGTTGAGACCGTCCCTGTCTCCGCTAACACGCCGCCGTCTGTACCGTCCTTGTAAGGCATGTCTCGGTCGGGTCTCCTCTGTCACGCCCGACCCGTTGCACGGCCATGCTGAACCTCGTCGTTGCCACGGCGGCCTACATTCCCCTCGTGCAGGAGCTCCCGGCCGTGGTGGCCGCGGCACGGCGCGGGGATCGCGCCGCGTTCGCGGAGCTCTATCGCCGGTTTCACCGGGCGGTGCACGGCGTGGTGCTGGCGCGGGTGAGGTACCGGGACGCGGCGGACCTCGTGCAGGAGACGTTCGCGATCGCGCTGGAGCGGCTGCCGCAGCTCGGGGAGCCGGCGGCGTTTCCGGGGTGGTTGCTGGCGATCGCGCGGAACAAGGCGATCGATCACGTGCGCGGGCAGAAGCCGACCGACGAGCTGAGTGATGTACCGGTCGAGGCGTCGCGGTCGGCCGAGGTCGCGCAGGTGCTGGCGGCGCTGCGCGGGCTGCCGGAGGCGTATCAGGAGACGATGATCCTGCGGCTCGTGGAGGGGCTGTCGGGGCCGGAGATCGCCGAGCAGACCGGGTTGTCGCCGGGGTCGGTGCGCGTGAACCTCCACCGTGGCATGAAGCTACTGCGCGAGCGCCTGGGGATCGCGAGCGAGGAGGCCGATGAGCAAGCCGGATGACTATCTGTGGGACCGCTCGGGTCCCGCCGATCCGGAGGTCGCGCGGCTCGAGCAGCTCCTCGCACCGCTCGCGCACGATCGGCCGCTCGACGAGCTGGGGCTGCGGAAGCGCACACCATCGCGCGCGCCGTGGATCGCGGCGGGTGGCGCGCTCGTCGCCGCCGCGGCGGTGCTCGTCCTCGTGCTCCGGCCGGGGACGCCCGGGGACGCGGGCGCGGCGTGCGCGAGCGGCGAGGGCTACGCATTCACGACCGGCGGCAGTCCGGCGATGTGCGGCGGTGGGACCGTCGCGAGCGGCGTGTTGCCCGTCGGCGGCACGCTCGATACGGGCCCCGGGACCGCGCGACTCGCGATCGCGAAGATCGG
>JAEUJX010000671.1 GCA_016794545.1 Myxococcales bacterium | reverse complement strand
ACGGGCGCTTGAACAGGCGCCGCCCCGTGAGCAGCTCCCACGTGATCACGCCGAGCGCGAACACGTCGGTGCGGCGGTCGACGTTCGCCGCGACGCACTGCTCGGGCGACATGTACGCGAACTTGCCCTTGATCGTCCCCGAGCGCGTCTTGGTCTCCCGCATCTCGGCCTTCGCGATGCCGAAGTCGACGACCTTCACGACGCCCTCGAAGCTGACGACGAGGTTCTGCGGCGAGATATCGCGGTGGACGATGCCCAGGAACTTGCCGTTGATCGACCGCTCGTGCGCGTAGTGCAGGCCCGCGCACGACTGCGCGACCATGTTGAGCGCGAGCGGCACCGGGATCCTGCCGCCCGGCAGCCGCTCGCCGGCGCGCCGGATCACCATCGCCAGCGACAGGCCGGCGAGGAACTCCATCACCATGTAGTAGCGGTTCTCGTGCTCGCCGAGCTCCATGGTCTGGACGATGTTCGAGTGGTCGAGGTGTGCGGCGAGCCGCGCCTCGTCGAGGAACATCTTCACGAACTCCTGGTCGTCGGCCAGGTGGTCGTGCAGGCACTTCACGACGACGTACTTCTCGAAGCCGGCCGCTCCACCGATCCGCGCGAGGTAGATCTCTGCCGTCCCGCCGAGTGCCAGCAGGGCGAGGATCTCGTACTTGCCGAGCCGCTTGCCGAGGAGCGACCCTGCCCCCGCCGGAATACCCGACATCTGGGGGCATCATACCCGCTTTGCCGGCGATGCGCCCCAAACCGGCCGGAGGCCCCACTCATCGGGATTCTTATGGATCCTCCGCGTGCTATCACCCGGGCATGGAGCTGATGTGCCCCGTCTGCGACGCTCCTCTCGAGGAGGCCGGAAGCACCTCGCGCTGCCGCCTCTGCGAGGGCGCCTGGATCTCCGAGGACGCGCTCGTCCCGATCCTCGAACAGCGCGCGTCCACGCTGGTCGAGCTGCCATGGCGCGCACGCCCAGGCGACAAGCCGCGCCCCTGCGCCTCGTGCAAGGCCGAGATGCAGACCGTCGACCTCGGCAAGGTCCAGCTCGACCGCTGCCCCGATCACGGCGTGTGGTTCGACGCCGACGAGCTCGCGAGCCTGCTCCGCGAGGCCAAGCACTTCACGAAGGAGATGGCCGCGGTGCAGGAACCGCGCGAGGGCCTGCTCCACCGTCTCGCGAAGCTGTTCCGCGGCGACAAGACCTAGTCGGGTCGCTTCGCGCGGGCCCTTGGCAGGTTCGTGTCGCGCAGCTCCGGCCGCGCGGCGATCCGGCTCTTGCGCCACTGCAGGGCGAGGGATGCGAGCACGCCCACGCCGAGCCAGAGGAGCACGATCTTCGCGGCGACGCCCACGTCTCCATGATGCCGCTCCCGTGTCATCTCCGCCAGACCGGGTGTAAGGTCTCCCGGTCATGCCGTCGGATCGAAAACCCGCCTTCGACCGTATCCTTCTCAAGATCTCGGGCGAGGCGCTGATGGGCGACCAGAGCTACGGGATCCAGCCCGAGGTGCTGAAGGGCGTCGCGGGAGCGATCGCGGACGTCGCGAAGATGGGCGTGCAGGTCGCGGTCGTGGTCGGTGCGGGCAACATCTTCCGGGGCGCGCAGGCGCGCGGGATGGATCGCGCGACCGGCGACTACGTCGGCATGCTGGCGACCGTGATGAACGCGGTGTCGCTGCAGGAGGCGATCGAGAAGCACGGCGTGACGACGCGCGTGCAGTCGGCGATCCCGATGAGCCAGCTCGCCGAGCCGTACATCCGGCGGCGCGCGATCCGCCACCTCGAGAAGGGCCGCGTCGTGATCTTCGGCGCCGGCACCGGCAACCCGTTCTTCACGACCGATACGGCCGCGGCGCTGCGCGCGATGGAGATCGGCGCGCAGGTGCTCCTCAAGGCGACGAAGGTCGACGGGATCTACGACAAGGATCCCAAGAAGCACGGCGATGCGCGGCGCTACAAGACCGTGACGTTCACCGACGCGCTCCGGCAGGACCTGCACGTCATGGACGCGACCGCGTTCGCGCTGTGCCGCGACAACGAGATGCCGATCATCGTGTTCAACATGACCACGCCGAACAACATCGCGGCGGTCCTCACCAACGAGGCCGTGCACACCCGCGTGGTTCGCGATACGGACAAGACCGAGTACGCCTAGGAATCAGAGGGGATCATGATCAACGACATCACGTCCGATAGCGAAGACGGCATGAAGAAGGCCGTCGAGTCGTTCAAGCGCGACCTGCAGAAGATCCGCACCGGCCGCGCGAACACCGCGATGCTCGACGGCATCAAGGTGGACTACTACGGCACGCCGACCCCGGTGAATCAGGTGGCGACCGTGCAGGTCGTCGACGCGCGTCTCATCACGGTGAAGCCGTGGGAGAAGAACATGATCCCGGTGATCGACAAGGCGATCCGCGCGAGCGACCTCGGCATCAACCCGGTCGCCGATAGCGAACTCGTCCGCCTGCCGATCCCGCCGCTGACGCAGGAGCGCCGCAAGGAGCTCGCGAAGGTCGTCAACAAGCAGACCGAAGAGGCGCGCGTCGCCGTCCGCTCGGCCCGTCGCGACGCGATGGACATGATCAAGGACGCCGAGAAGGACAAGCAGATCACCGAGGACGAGCGCAAGAACGGCGAGAAGAAGATCCAGGACTTGACCGACAAGTACATCGGTCAGATCGAGGACATCGCGAAGGCCAAAGACAAGGAGATCATGGAGATCTGAGCCGTGTACGGCGGGGCGAGGCTCAAGGTCTGGCAGGTCGTCGTCCTCGGAGCGCTGTGGATGGCGCTGGGCGTCGTGCTCCACCTCGCCATCGAGTGGGACTCGTCGCGCACCGTCGACCACGGCTACTACAAGGTCACGTACACGCGGCGCGGCGTGTATCAGATCTTCGTCGCGCTGAAGCTCTGGCTCACCGGCCCGGTGCTGATCGGCCTCTGGCACTGGTTCCGCGCGTGGGAGGCCTCGCGCGTCGAGCACGCCGCCGGCGAGTCGGCGATGAACCTCCCGATCCACAGGCCCGTTCCGCCGCCGCTCCCGAGCGGCCCGCTGCCTCCGGCGCCGCGCCTCGGCGACGATCCGTTCCGCGACCCGCCGGCGCCGGCGCCGATCGTCGTGCAGCGCCCGACCGCTCCGTCCGCCGCGCCGATGGCCGCCACGAGCGGCGATCCAGGCGACAAGCCCAAGCTCCTTGTCTAACCCCACAGCTCCTTGTCTAACCCCACCGGGGTTGCTCGCCGCCCGTACCGGGGTTGTTGGAGGTGTGCACAGCTGCACCAGGGTTAGGTGGAGGTGCAGTCAATTCGCGTCCGGCGAAGTCCGGCCATCGGACGCGCCTGTCCGATTGCCGGATGAACCGGACAAGGTGTCTAGTCGAATTCGTCGGTTGGCGTGGCGCGATTCGTGATCGCTGCCAGCACGTGTCCGCGCCGCGAGCGATCTACGACGACTCGTTCTACATGGTGACGCGTCGGTGCGCCCGTCAACAACTCCTGCTGCGTCCAGATCCCGAGACGAACAACGCAGTGATCTACTGCCTCGCAGTTGCAGCACAGAAGTACGAGATCGACGTCATCGATTTCATCGCGCTGTCGAACCACCTCCACTACGCAATCTTCGACCGCCATCGGAATGCGCCCGAGTTCTGCGGCTACTTCCATCGGCTTCTCGCGAAGTGCATGAACGCGTTTCGCGGGAGAGTCGAGAACTTCTTCTCGACTGCGTCGCTCTCGCTGGTCCGACTCGAGCGTCGTGGCGACCTCATCGAGAAGCTGACGTACATCGCGACGAACGCCGTACAACACGGACTCGTCGCGACCGCCGCCGAATGGCCCGGCGCACGGGGATTTGATGCGCTGATCACCGGCGAGCCGCTCCGAGCCACACGCCCGAAGTTCTTCTTTTCCGAGACAGGAACGATGCCCACGGAAGCAGCTCTCCACCTCACGCTTCCACCGGAGGTCGGAGATCGCGTCACGTTCGTTACTGAGCTCCTGCGCCGTATCTCGACGTTGGAGGTGCAGACGGCCGAAGTGCGGATGAGGCTCGGCATGCCGGTGCTCGGCGGCGACGCTGTGCTTCGACAGTCGTGGATGGAGATCCCAGCGTCAGCGATGCACCTAGCCGGCGAGCCGCTCATCGATCGCACCAAGATCTCCCCGACCATCGCGGCAATCGACTCTAGTGTCCGGAAGGCGGCGATCGAGCGAAAGCTGGTCTTCGAGGCCAGCTACCGGGAAGCCCGGCGGGAAATGCTCGACGGGAATCGCGTTCCCTTCCCGCCCGGCACCTACTGGCTCGCCCGATTCGCCGGCGTCGCCGTCGCCGACCATTCGGCAAGAAACGAGTAATCGAACTCTCGCAGAGGCGCGCCCGGAATGGCGCGCTCCGTCGCGGCGTGGCGCAAGACGAACGAAACGCCAACGCCGTTCGCATCGCTAGGCCGGACTGCGCGCGCCTACGCCGCGCTTGCGCAGCGCCGCAGCCTAGCCGCAACCCCGGTGGGGTTTAGTAGCTGGGGTTTAGTAGCTCTTGGCCCAGACGACGCGCTGCTTGCTCGGCTGGCCCGTGAACGGGCACGTGCCGGGCTCGCCGCCGATCGCCTTGTCGATCGGGATGCAGCGCACGGTGACCTTCAGGTCGTCCTTGATCTTCGCCTCGAGCGCGGGGTCGCCGTTGAAGTGCGCGAGCACGAAGCCCGCGTGGATCGGCGTGGGATCGCTCTCCTTCTTCTTCGGCGGATCCGCGAAGAACGCGTAGAACTCCTCCTTGGTGTCGATCGTCCTCGTGAACTGTGTGCGGTACGCGAGCGCGCGGTTGTAGAGCGCGTCCTGGATGTCCTGGAGGATCGTGGCGATCGTCGAGACCAGCTCGGCGCGGCCAATGCCCGCCTTCTCCTTCGGCCCCTTATCGCGGCGGCCCATGAACGCCGCGTCCTTCTCGAGGTCGCGCGGCCCGATCTCGAGACGGATCGGCGCGCCTTTCTTGATCCACTGCCACGCCTTGTCGCCGCCGCGCATGTCGCGGCCGTCGACGTGCACGCGCACCGGCGTGCCGGCGAACGTCTGAGCCTCGAGCTCGGCCTCGAGCGCCTTGCAGTAGGCCATGACGCGATCGCGATCCTCGGGCTTCTGGACGACGGGGATGATCACGACCTGCTCGGGGGCGAGGCGAGGCGGGCACACCATGCCGTCGTCGTCGGCGTGGGTCATGATCATGCCGCCGATCAGGCGCGTGGAGACACCCCACGACGTGGTCCAGGCGTGCTCGACCTGGCCCTTATCGCTCTGGAACTTGATGTCGCTCGCCTTCGCGAAGTTCTGGCCGAGGAAGTGCGAGGTGCCGGCCTGCAACGCCTTGCGGTCCTGCATCATCGCCTCGATGCAGTACGTCGTCACGGCACCGGGGAACCGCTCGCCCGCAGTCTTCTCGCCCTGGATGACCGGCATGGCCATCCACTTCTCGGCGAACTCGGCGTAGACGCCGAGCATCTTCATCGTCTCCTCGACGGCCTCCTCGGACGTCGCATGCGCGGTGTGGCCCTCCTGCCAGAGGAACTCCGCCGTGCGGAGGAACAGGCGCGTGCGCATCTCCCAGCGCACGACGTTCGCCCACTGGTTGATGAGGAGCGGCAGGTCGCGATAGCTCTGCACCCACTTCGCGAACGACGCACCGATGATGGTCTCGGACGTCGGCCGCACGACCAGCGGCTCCTCGAGCTCGCCGACCGGCACGAGCTTGCCGTCCCTCGCTTCGAGCCGGTGGTGCGTGACGACCGCGCACTCCTTCGCGAAGCCCTCGACGTGCGCGGCCTCCTTCTCGAGGTAGCTGACAGGGATGAACAGCGGGAAGTACGCGTTGACGTGCCCGGTGGCCTTGAACATGCCATCGAGCACGCGCTGCACGTTCTCCCAGAGCGCGTAGCCCCACGGCTTGATCACCATGCAGCCGCGAACGTCCGAGTTCTCGGCGAGGTCGGCGGCCTTGATGACCTCCTGGTACCAGTCCTGGTAGTTGTCGGCGCGGGTCGGCGTGATCGCGGTCTGGGGCTTGGCGGCGTTGCTCACAGCGGGCAAGGCATACCCCAACTCGGGCCCGGGGGCTCAGCACGGGTGCCCGAAGTTCGCGTGACCCTTGGCCGTCGGTCCGTACGAGAGCTCGAGCCGCGCGTTCGCGTTCGCCGCACAGCGTCGTCGAAACCGCACCACCGAACCAGGATCGTGCACACAGAGAAACGCCGCGGCGCACTGCGTGTGCCCGCGGCGTCTCGGCTGGCTACGGGTAGCCGTCGCGATTCAGCTCGGCTGGCTGAGGCCGGCCTGCGCGGCGACCTCGGCGGCGAAGTCGCTCTTCTTCTTCTCGAGACCCTCGCCGAGCTCGAAGCGGACGAAGCGGCGGATCTTGATGTTCTCGCCGATCTTCGCGACGAGCGCCTGCTGCACCTGCTCGATCGTCAGGTCGGGGTTCTTCACGAACGGCTGGTCGAGGAGACAGATCTCCTTCAGCCACTTCGAGAGCTGACCCTCGACCATCTTCTCGGCGATGTTGGCCGGCTTGCCGCTCTCGACGGCCTTCTGGACGAGCACCGCCTTCTCGCGGGCCTTCACGTCCTCGTCGACCTCTTCCTTGCGGACGAACTGCGGAGCCGTCGCCGCGATCTGCATCGCGACGTCCTTCGTGAACGCGACGAAGTCCTCGTTGCGCGCGACGAAGTCGGTCTCGCAGTTGATCTCGACGAGCACGCCGATGCGGCCGCCGCCGTGGATGTACGACGCGACCAGGCCCTCGGTGGCCTCGCGGCCGGCCTTCTTCGCGGCCTTCGCCAGGCCCTTCGCGCGAAGGAAGTCGATCGCCTTGTCCATATCACCACCGACCTCGACGAGCGCCTTCTTGCAGTCGCTCATCCCGGCGCCGGTGCGCTCGCGAAGGTCCTTGATCTGTGCAGCGCTAACTTCCGACATGACTCACTGCTCCTCGGGGGAGGCCGACGCCTCCGGGTTGAACATGCTGCCGCCCGTCGACATCTCGACGCGCGGACCATCGCCGCCCGACGAGACGTGAATGACGCGCTCGCCCTCGTCCTGGCGCTCCTGGCCACGGGTCCGGGCGGTCTCCTTGAACACCTTGTTGCCGAGGATCGCGGCGTCCGCGATGCGGCCGGCGAACAGCTTGATCGCGCGGATCGCGTCGTCGTTGCCGGGGATCACGTAGTCGATCTGGTCCGGATCGCAGTTCGTGTCGGTGATCGCGACCACCGGGATCTCGAGCTTGCGCGCCTCATCGACGGCGATGTGCTCCTTGTGCGGATCGATCACGAACAGCATGCCGGGCAGCTTGCTCATGCCCTTGATGCCGCCGAGCGACTTCAGGAGCTTGTCGCGGTCGCGGCGGATCATCACCTGCTCGCGCTTGGTCAGCGCGAACAGCGTGCCGTCCTCCTCCATCTTCTCGAGACCGCGGAGGCGCTCGAGCGAGCCCTTCACGGTCTTGAAGTTGGTGAGCGTGCCGCCGAGCCAGCGCTGCGTGACGTAGTGCTGGTTGGAGCGCGTGGCCTCCTCGACGATCACGTCCTGCGCCTGCTTCTTGGTGCCGACGAACAGGACCGTGTCACCGCGCGACGTGGTGTCCACGATCGCCTGGAACGCCTGACGGAACAGCTTGACCGTGTGCTGCAGGTCGATGATGTGGATGCCGTTGCGCGCGCCGAAGATGAACTGCTTCATCTTCGGGTTCCACCGGCCCGTGTTGTGCCCGAAGTGCACGCCCGCCTCGAGGAGGGAGCGCATGCTGATGGGGTTTTGCCCCGTCGCGTCTGCCATCGTTTCCATGTCAATCCTTGCGTTTGTAGCCACCTGCATCTTCATCGCCGCCGGAAACCTCTTCGAGGCCACGCCCGGAAAGCTCTGATGCAGTGAGTAGTTCCTCGACCAATTCGAGGAGGCGCGGATCTAGCACGCGGCGATCCGAAACGGCAAGCCCGCAGCACGGGCACATCGACCAACGATTCCGCCGGGTTCGACCCGAAGTCGCCCGCCGGATGGCCGGGATCGAGGGCGGTTCGCCCGCTGGACGAGGCGGCGGACCCGGGCGGAGCCGATGTTCCGGACGGGCGGCTCCGGTAGGTTCCCGGCCATGGCGCGCCACAACTCGAGGTCAGAGCACAGCTTCCACGACGTGCGCCGCCTGGCGGCGGCCGCCCTGCTGCTCGTCGCCTGCAGCTCGAGCGTGTCGAAGACGGTGCCGGCCCCGCCGCCCGGACAGGTCGCGGAGGAGCCGAAGTTGGTGGTTCCGGTGCCCGATCCGGCGCCACCGGGGTTGCGGCTGTCGCGGGATGTCGTGCCGACGTCCTACGACGTGGAGTGGACGATCGTCCCGAGCGAGCCGAGGTTCCTCGGCCGGCTGCGGGTCGAGGTCGAGGTCACCAAGCCGACCTGGGTGGTGTGGCTGAACGCGAAGCAGCTCGCCGTGGGAGGCGCGTCGATCGGGGACACCAAGGCACGCGTCATCCCGGGCGGCGAGGACCACGTCGGCATCACGATCGACAGGGAACTAGCGGTCGGACGAACGTTCGTCTCGCTGACGTTCGCCGGCACGATCGATCGCACGAAGTCGCGCGGCATCTACGCCGAGCAGGAAGGCAGCGACGACTACGTCTACACGTTCTTCGAGCCGATCGACGCGAGGCGCGCGGTGCCGTGCTTCGACGAGCCCGGCTTCAAGGTCCCGTGGCAGCTGTCGTTCGTGGTGAAGCCCGACCACGTCGCGCTCGCAAACGCGCCCGTCCGGTCCGAGAGGATCCTGGCCAATGGCATGAAGCGCGTCGTGCTCGAGCCGAGCAAGCCGCTGCCGAGCTACCTCGTCGCGTTCGTCGTCGGGCCGTTCGAGCTGGTCGACGGCGGCACCGCCGGCCGCGCCAAGACGCCGATCCGCTTCATCATCCCCAGGGGCCGCGCCGGCGAGCTCGGCTACGCGAAGGAGGTCACGCCGAAAGTCGTCACCGCGCTCGAGGACTACTTCGACATGGCCTACCCGTACCTCAAGCTCGATGTCGCGGTGGTGCCTCGCTACTGGGGCACGATGGAGCACCCCGGCATCGTCGCGATGGGCCAGCCGCTCACGCTGATCCGTCCGGACCAGGCGACGCGCCAGCGCAAGCTCGCCTACCTCAACATCCTCGCGCACGAGCTCGCGCACTACTGGTTCGGCGACTACGTCACGATGGCGTGGTGGGACGACACCTGGCTCAACGAGTCGCTCGGCCAGTGGCTGGACCTGCTCATCACCGACGCGGTCGCGCCGCAGTGGGAGGTGCTCGATCAGCGCGTCGGCCGCGCCGCCGCCGCCATGATGGCCGACGAGACGCTGTCGACGGTCTCGGTGCGCCAGCCGGTGACGACGCGCGCACAGGTCGAGGCGGCGTTCGACAGCGCGATCGTCTACAACAAGGGCTCGACCGTCGCGCGCATGTACGAGTACGCGCTCGGCGCCGACCGCTGGCGCCTGTTCCTGCGCCGCTACATCGCGAAGCATGCGTGGGGCAACGCGACCGCCGACGATCTCCTGTCGCTCGCCCGCGCCGAGCTCGGCGCCGACGTCGAGGCCGGGCTGCGCAGCTTCCTCGAGCAACCGGGCGTGCCGCGGATCAGCGCGACGCTCTCGTGCAAGGACGGCGCGAGGCTGGCGCTCCACCAGCAGCGGTCGCTGCCGGCCGGCGTCACCGAGTCCACCGCGCGAACCTGGTCGCTTCCGGTCTGCGCACGCTACGGCGACGGCAAGACGACGAAGCGCACCTGCGCGACGCTCTCGACCAGCGATGGCGAGCTCGTCCTCGAGGGCGCGTGCCCGACGTGGGTGTACCTGAACGCCGACGCGACCGGCTACTACCGCTCCGTCGTGACACGCGGCGAGGCCGCGAAGCTCCTCGGTGCCGGCAGGCTGACGAACGCCGAGAAGATGATGCTCGTCGAGGACGTGCAAGGCGGCGTCCTCCGCGACGAGCTGCCCGCCTCCGAGCCCCTCGCGCTCGCGCCGCTGCTCGCGAAGGACGCCTCGGATCGCGTGGTCCGATCGACGGCGTCGGCGCTCGACCTCCGCTCCGACGCGCTCGACGACGCGCTGCACGCGAAGTACGTCGCCTTCTACGTCAAGACGATGAAGCCGATCGCGCGGAAGCTCGGCTGGACGCGCAGGCCAGCCGATACCGACGAGCGCCACGAGCTCCGCCGCACGGCGATGTGGGTCGCCTATCACGACCGCTCCTACGACCAGGAGGTCCAGGCGCTCGCGAGGAAGTGGCTCGCGGACCGCAGCGCCCTGCCCGACGACCTCGTGCCGATCGTGCTCGCCTCGGCCGCGCGCCGCGGCGACGCCGCGCTGTTCGACGCGATCCTCGCCGCCGCGAAGACGCCGCGCGACCGCAACGAGCAGCAGCGCCTGCTCGGCGCGCTCGGCGGCTTCGGTGATCCGGCGCTAGCGACCCGCGCTCTCGCCCTCACGCTCTCCCCGGAGTTCGATCTGCGCGACGCCGGCGCGATCCTGCGGGGCGTGTTCGACACGCGCGAGACCCGCGCGACCGGCCTCGCGTTCGTCGAGGCGCACGCCGACGAGCTGCTCGCGCGCATGCGCGACGACGAGGCCACGTGGTTCCTCTCCGGCCTGGCCCAGGCGCCGTGCGATCAGCCCACGCTCGACCGCCTCGCGGCGATCGTCACGCCGCGCAGCAAGAAGTACGGCGCGGCCGAGGCTTCTGTCACCCGCGGCCTCGAGCTGTCGAAGCAGTGCATCCAGACGATGCAGCGCCAGCTCCCGGCGCTCCGCGCGTTTCTGAAGTAGCGTTCCCCCGATGACGCGCATCGAGATCGCGACCGACGACGGCACCGCGCCCGCGTTCGTCTACGGCGAGCAGGGCGCGCCGAACGCGCTGATGTTCATGGACGGCCTCGGCATGCGCCCCGCGATGCACGCGATCGCCGAGCGCCTCGCGGCCTCCGGCTACTACGTGCTCCTGCCGGACGTGTTCTACCGCGCGGGCGCCTACACCCCGCCCGACCCGACCAGGCTGTTCAGCGATCCCGAGGTCCGCGGCGCGTGGTTCAAGACGATGTCCGCCGCGGCCTCGCAGGAGAAGCTGATGCGCGACACCAGGCACTACCTCGCTCACCTCCCGCGCGAGCAGGTCGCCGCGTTCGGCTACTGCATGGGCGGCCGCATGGCCGTCGCCGCCGCCGGCACGTACCCCGACCGCATCGCCCTGGCCGCCGCCTTCCACCCCGGCGGCCTCGCCACCGACGCCGCCGACAGCCCGCACCTGCTCGCGGCATCGATCAAGGCGAAGGTCTACGTCGCCGCCGCGTCCGACGACGCCTCGTTCGACGAGGCGCAGCAGGAGCGGTTCTCGCAGGCGATGACCGCCGCCGGTGTGAGCTTCGAGCTGGAGACCTACGCCGCGAAGCACGGCTGGGTCCCGACCGACACGCCGGTCCACGATCCCGACTGCGCCGAGAAGCACTGGGCGAAGCTGCTCGACCTCCTCGTCCACACACTGCGCTGACGGCGAAGCCCTTCGGCATCCGCACGCTGTTCATCTCGGCGACGGCGCGCGGATCGGCGACGGCGCGCGGGTCGGCGACGGCGCGCGGGTCGGCGACGGCGCGCGGGTCGGCGACGGCGCGCGGGTCGGCTTCGTCGCGCGTTCCCGGGAGGGGTCTTCAGGGACAGTGAACCAGCTCGGGGCCCCGTCGCGACGGGCCCGTCAGGATGCGGGCACCTCGAGGAGTTGTCCCAGGACATGCGGGCCGCGCGCTCGGCCGCCACCGGCCCCACGCGCCGTCCACCGGTCCGTCACCCGGGACCGACTGCTCGCGTTCTCGTCGACGGTGCGCGCCGACCGGTTCGCCCC
>JAEUJX010000652.1 GCA_016794545.1 Myxococcales bacterium | reverse complement strand
GCTTCGACAGGAGCAGCCACGCGAACAGCCTCGCGTGCCCGCGCACGCGCAGCACGTGATCGATCCGCTCGAGGATCCGCACCGCGAGGTGCTTGTCGTGCCCGACGTCGAGGTCCTGGAACGCGGCGATCAGCTCGGCGTGCAGCTTGGTCATCGCGCGCGTGGCGACGGCATCGACGAGCTCCTCGCGGCTCCCGAAGTGATGGAGGACCGTCGGGTGCGAGATGCCGAGATCACGCGCGATGTCCTGCAGACGCAGGCCCTGCGGACCGACCTCGAGCAGACACTTCTCCGTGGCATCGAGGATCGCGTCGCGTGCCGCTTCCGCCGAGAGCCGGGTCCTCGGCGTTCGGGACTTGGGGGTCCGCTTGGTAAGGCGGGGCACGGGAGTCATCCTGGACGATCCAACCACTGTTGACAAGCTTGTAGATAGTGTTATCTACAATGTTGTAGATAATGGCGACCCCACGACGCAACCGCCCCCTCGTCGCGCTTCGTGCCCTCCAGGAGCTCGTGCGCGATCCCGATGACCTACCGCAGGTGTTCCGGATCATCGACGCGCTCCCCGGTCGGAGCCTCGAGCGGATCCTCGCGCGGACCCGGCGCAGCGATGCCGGCCGGCGCCTGCTCGCGGCGCGCCCCGACCTCGGAGCGCGCCTGTCCGATCGCGCGGCGCTCGCGGCGCTCCCTCCGGACACGCTCGGAGGCGCCTACTTCGAGCTCACGGAACGAGCGAAGATCTCGGCGCAGGGCATCGTCGACGCCAGCATCGCGGCGGGTGACGCGGCGCCAGCGCCCACCGACCCGGAGGTCGAGTGGGTCGGCAACCGCATGCGCGACACGCACGACCTCTGGCACGTGGTGACCGGGTACCAGACCGACGTGATCGGCGAGCTCGCACTGCTCGCGTTCACGTTCGCGCAGGCACCGCACCTGGGCATCGGCCTGATCGTCGGCTTCGGCTACCTCCAGCAGTTCCCGCAGGTGAACCAGCACATCCGCAAGGGCTATCGCCGCGGCCGCCGCGCGGCGTGGCTGCCAGCCGTCGCATGGGAAGCCCTGCTCGACCAGCCGCTCGACGCCGTGCGCGTGCAGCTCGGCATCGACGAGATTCCGGTCTACGAGCCGATCCCGAGCGCGGCGCTGCGCTCGGGACAGGTCGCCCTCCGCTTCGGAGCCTCCGCATGACCGAGCTCGACGTCGTCATCGTGGGCGCCGGGATCTCGGGCATCGGCGCCGCGTATCACCTGCAGACCCGCTGTCCCGGCAAGACGTTCGCGATCCTCGAGGCCCGCGAGCGCCTCGGCGGAACGTGGGACCTGTTCCGCTATCCGGGGATCCGGTCCGACTCGGACATGTACACGCTCGGGTTCTCGTTCCGGCCGTGGCGCCGCCCCGAGGCGATCGCCGGCGGCGACGCGATCCTCGAGTACCTGAGGGAGACAGCCGAGACCTTCGGCATCGACAAGACGATCCGGTTCCGGCATCGCGTCGAGCGCGCGAGCTGGTCGAGCGCCGACGCGCGCTGGACGCTCGACGTGCGAGATGCCGCCGGCGCGCTCCAGACCTACACGTGCTCGTTCCTGTTCGCGTGCGCGGGCTACTACGACTACAGCGCGGGTTACACGCCCGACCTGCCCGGCATCGCGGAGTACCGCGGCCGCGTCGTGCATCCGCAGAAGTGGACCGAGGACATCGACTTCGCCGGCAAGCGCGTCGTGGTGATCGGCAGCGGCGCGACCGCGATGACGCTCGTGCCGGCGCTCGCGAAGCAGGCCGCGCACGTCACGATGCTGCAGCGCTCCCCGACCTACGTGATCTCGATGCCGAGCGAGGATCGCGTCGCCGAGGGCCTCAAGCGCCTGTTGCCGCCGCGCGCGGCCCACGCCGCGACACGGTGGAAGAACGTCCTCCTGTCGACGGCGTTCTACAACTACAGCAAGCGCTTCCCCGCCGCCGCGCGCCGCATGTTGATCGGCAACGTGAAGAAGGCGATCGGCACGAGCGTCGACGTCGACACGCACTTCACGCCGCGCTACCAGCCGTGGGACCAGCGCCTGTGCCTCATCCCCGACGGCGATCTCTACGAGGCGCTCACCGCGGGCAAGGCGTCGGTGGTCACCGATCAGATCGAGACCTTCACCGCCACCGGCATCCGCCTGCGCTCGGGCGAGGAGCTCGCGGCGGACCTCGTGGTCACCGCGACCGGCCTCAGCCTCCAGCTGCTGGGCGGGATCGCGCTCGAGATCGACGGCGAGCGCGTCGACCCCGCGAAGCGCGTGCTCTACAAGGGCGTGATGCTGAGCGGCGTCCCGAACCTCGCGCTCGCGATCGGCTACACGAACGCGTCGTGGACGCTCAAGTCCGAGCTCACGGGCCTCTACGTGTGCCGGCTCCTCCAGCACATGGATCGCCACCGCTACTCCGCGTGCGCGCCGCGCGTCGACGGCGAGATCGACGAACGGCCGCTCCTCGATCTCGACGCGGGCTACATCCAGCGCGGGCGCGACAGGTTCCCGCGCCAGGGCACCTCGCGCCCGTGGCGCCTCTACCAGAACTACGTGCTCGATCGCTGGCTGCTGCGGCGCTCGCCGGTCTCCGACCGAGCGCTCCAGTTCACGCGCACGCGCCACCAGAGCCGCGCGAGCCGCCGGGAGGCCGCGTGAGGCTCCTGCCGCTGCTCGAGCGCGGCCTGCGGCTAGGCCTCCGCCGCTCCGGTGTGGCCACGCATCACGTGTCGACGCCGCTCGGCCGGCTCCACGTCTACGACGCTCCGGGCACCGGCGACGGGAGGGGCGGGCGCGAGACCATCGTCCTGCTCCACGGCATCTCCGCGACCGCCGCACCGTTCGCGCCGCTGATCGCGCGCCTTCGCCGGAGCGCCGCGCGCGTGATCGCGATCGACCTGCCCGGCCACGGCTTCTCCGAGCCGACACGCGTGCCCCTCACCCCCGATCGGCTGTTCGACGCGATGACCGCGGCGATCGACGAGCTCGCGAGCGGCGAGCGGATCTCGATCGTCGGCAACTCGCTCGGCGGACTCGTCGCCGTTCGCCACGCGATCCGCCGGCCCGCCGGCGTCGCGCGGCTGATCCTGCTGTCGCCGGGCGGCGCCCAGACCTCCGATGCGGAGTGGCAAGCGCTGCAAGCCTCGTTTCGCATCACCTCGCGGCGCGAGGCGCTCGCGTTCGTGGCGCGCGTCCAGGACCGCCCGCCGCTGATCGCGCGGCTCGTGGCGCACGAGCTGGTCGGCCGCACCCGCCAGCCCGCCGTGCGCGATCTGCTCGAGACGACGACGCCGGCCGACCCCATCCCGGCCGCGGAGCTGCGCGGGCTGCCGATGCCGATCCTCCTGTGGTGGGGCCGATCGGAGCGCCTGCTCCCCGCGTCTCACCTCGAGTGGTGGCGCGCGAACCTCCCGCCGCACGCGGTGGTCGAAGAACCCGAGGGCATCGGGCACTGCCCGCACCTCGACGATCCGTCGCGCGTCGCGGCGCGGATCTCCACGTTTTCCTAGCGCGGGCGCTTCGGCGGCGGCCGCGGCGGATCCTGACGGACGCGCAGGTGGATCGCGCGGTCGTCGTCGAGCATCGACTTCGCGTTCGGGTCGGCGGGCTTGACGACGACGCCCTCGACCTTGATCCGCTCCGGCGTCACGTTCTGCGCCGCGAACCAGGCCGCGATCGCCTTCGCCCGCTTCGCGACGAGCTTCTTCTCCTTGGCGTCCGGCGTGCGCACGAGCATCTCGAGGTTCCAGCCCGGCTGCTTCTCGAGCACCTTCGCGATCGGCGCCAGGTGGCGCGCGCTCGTGTCCACCAGCGCTCCGTCGGGGGTGAACTCGATCTTCTGGTAGAGCAGCGTCATCCCGCGCTGGTCGAGCTTCTTGTTCAGCGAGGACAGGCTCCACTCGGGCTTCGCGTGGTCCTTGACCGAGACGATCTCGTAGATCGTGAAGAACGGCTCCTTCGGTGAGGCGACGACCTCGTACCGGTAGCTGTGGTCCGGCTGGTCGATGTCCATCACCACGAGCGGCTCGCCCTCCTTGGTCTTGCCGCGCCACTTCAGCTGGCCGCCGGCGGCCGTCCACGCCTTCTCGTAGTGCGCGAGGATGTCCTCGACCTTGGTGCCCGGCTTCACGCGGTAGAGGATCTCGGCGTGATCGCCCGGCTTGAAGACCCACTCGCCGTCGGCGCCGTGGACGATGCCGTTGGTCTCCGACGCGCGGACGATCTTTCGCAGCTCGGCATCGGGGAACCGCGGTGCGAGCGCGGGGTCCTTCGGCTCCGCATGGGCGGCAGAGGACAGCACGAGAACGACACACACCGCGAACCACGCGCGCATGTGTGGAAGAGTACCGCTACTCGACGCCGCAGAGCGCGTTGCGCAAGCAGTCCTCGGAGATGCGGACCGCGCCGCGCTCGGCGCGCGCACGACCGACGCGCTCGGGGCGGAACACCTCGGGCAGGTCCTCGTCCTCGGAGACCTCGGGCGCCGGCGGCAGATCGATGAACAGCGCGCGCGCCGCGGTGACGCGATCCGCCGCCTCCACCGGCAGCGCGCCGGGCACCGCCTCGGGCAGCGCGAACGCGCGCCGCGTGGCCACCGAGCCGAACGCGCGCTTCTGACCGTCGACCTCCACGGCGACGCGCGGGATGGCGCGCTTGCCCGGATCGACGACGAACTGCGTCGCCTGCGGCACCGTCATGATCAGCTCGACCTTCGCCGGCTTGCCCCGCTGCAGCGGGAACACCCGCAGCCGGAGCTGGTCGGTCGTGTCGCTGGACTCTCTCAGCTCGAGCAGCGCGGGATCCTGTGGCTCGATGCCGTCGACGATGTCCTGGTAGGTCTGCCGCGCCTGCTCGGCGTCCTCGGTGTGGGCGATCCGCCGCTCGCCGTCCATCGTGATCGCGAGGAACGTGACCTGCGCGCCGGCGGGCACGGCGAGCTCGAGACCGGCGTCCTGCTCCGCGAGCGTCGTCGACAGCGTCAGGGTCGCCGCGACGCGCGTGTCGGCGGGGCCGCTGCGGAGCGAGAGCGCGAGGCTGTCGAGCCGCGTGCCCCGGGTCAGCGTCCCGAGCGCGAGCCCCTGCCCGGCCGGCACCGGGGCCGCCCGCACCCGGTCGTGGGACGACCCGCGCGTCTCGGCGGAGGCGAGCGTGGGGACGAAGCAATAGCCGACCAGTGCGGCGACCACGGGGCTGCGCAGCATGTCGGGTCAGACAGCGCCGCGCGCGCGCGGTTTCAGAGAATCGCCGGGCCGGCGAAGACCGCTACTGCGTCGGGTCGTCGCGACCCGAGCCGCGGCCGCCACCGAACTTGTCCCACACGTTGACGCCGCCGGGGGTGCCGCCGGTGTTGCCGGTGCCGCGCGGACCGCCGGTCTTGCCCGGCGTCTCGACCTCGGGGGCCTTGATGTTCGCCGCGAACTCGCGCGGCGCGCCGTCGGCCGACTGGACCTTCAGGCGGAACTGGCCGCCGCGCGCGGTCAGCGAGGCGTGCTCGTCGGTCACGAGCTTCGCGAAGCTCGCGGCGTCGGTGACGTCGCGGCCGGCGACCTGGAGGACGACATAGCCCTCGGCGATGCCCACGTCCTGGAGCGGACCGCTCGCGAGCTTGGTCATGATCGCGCCGCGATCGAGCTTGGGATAGCGCCAGCCGACGAGCGGGAACATCGACACGGCGGTGGTACCGAGCGCGGTCTCGCTCTTGGAGTAGGCCTCCGTCAGCTTCGCGAGCTCGGTCGGGCCGATCTGGAACTGCGAGAACGCGAGCCAGCGCTTGCCCTCGGAGCCCATGTACTCCTCCCAGTACTTGCCGGTCGGAGCGGCGGGGACCGCACCGCCGCTGGTCGCCTTGAGGATGCGGCCGACGGCGTTGCGCGCCTCGCGGACGTCGCGGCGCGCGCTCGTGTTGCTGGGGTCGCGGTCGAACGCGGCTAGCTTCGCGTCGCGCGCGCTCTTGTAGACCGGGATCACCGACAGCTTCCACTGCGGGTTGTTGATGCGCACGGCCAGCGCGTTCGCGATCGCGTCGAGCGCGGCGTCGGCGGCCTCCTCCTCGGCGTCGTCCTGGCGCGCCGAGATCGACGACACGCCGACGCACGACAGGCCCTTGTCCTTGGTGTCGGTGCACGTCGCGGTGCCCTGCGTGTCCGTGACGATCCACGCCGGCCGCGTCTGCGCGCTCTTGCCGGTGAGGTTGCCGAGCGCGGTCTTGGGACCGGACGAGTCCTTGTTCATCCGCTGGTACGCGAGGTAGCCGCCGGCGGCGACCACGAGCGCGAGCAGCGCGGCGAGGAACGGGACGAGCACGCCGGTGCGCGCCGGGCCCATCGCGCCGACGGCGGCGTCCTTGGAGGCGGCGGGCTTCTTGTCGCGCGTCATCGCGATCGCGCGCTCGCGCAGGATGCCGATCGTCTTGACCAGCTCCGCTGTCGCCGTCGACTTCGGCAGGCCCGTCAGCACGGTCATCTGCGTCTCGCCGGCCACGCACGCCATCGGGTGCTTGCACGTGGTGCACTTGAGCTCGGGCGCCGTCGCGAACTTCAGCACGTCGTGGTGCTGCGCGACCTCGATGTTCTGACCGCTCGTCGTGCCGCACGTGGTGCACTGGTACGGCAGCGTCAGCGTGACGACCTGGGCCTTCGGGCCGAGGTCCTCGGGCGTGCACAGCTTCTCGAGGAAGGCCGGCGGCACGCCCGCGAGGTAGAGCTGCTCGACGAGCGGCGTGACCATCTTGATGAAGCCACGCCACTCCGCCGCGCCGGCCGGTTCGATGCGGCCGATCGACGAGAGATCGAGGATCACCGTGCCCTCGAGGCCCTCCGCGAGCTTCTCGCGCGGGAACGTCTTGTCGAGGTCGCCGAGCAGGCGCAGGTAGACGCTCCGCCCCTCGATGACCTTGTCGATGCGCAGCTTGCGGTTGAGATCGGCGACCGCGTAGTTGAGCTTGCTGGCGAGGAAGTTCGCGACCTCGGCCTCGAGCTCGAACCTCTCCTGGCCGATGATGTACGAGAAGTACGTCGCGCCGTCCTCGTCGAAGTACATGCCCTCCTTGCAGGACGGGCACGGCCGCTCGGCGAGCTTCATCGACTTGATCGTCTCGTGGTCCTTGTCGACCTGGAGCAGCACGCGATGCTCCGAGTCGCAGTAGTCGCAGCGGAACGGCGCGTAGAACGAGAACACGCGGCCGCCGCCGGCGAAGTTCGCCACCATGTTCAGCTGGTCGACGACCTTCGGTGCGCACTCGATCAGCACCATCGAGCGGACCTGCTTGCTCGCGGTCGTCGCGAAGTCGACCCACTCGCGAATACCGAACGACGAGATCTTCCGGACACCGCCGAGGTCGAGCACCAGCGTGTCGCCGGCGACCGTCGCCCCGAGCTTCTTGCCCTCGAAGCTCTCGTCGATCGTGCCCGCGAACCGCAGGCACGCGATCGGCCCGTCGGCGAACTTCTCGATCGTGAGCTTCTGCGGCTCGGCTCCCGGCGTCGCCGACGGGCTCGGATTCGGAGGACTCGACTGGTGCGATACAGCTTCCATTAGTGGCTCCAGTAGTGCAGCGACTTCGCCTGCGTGCGGAATTCGCGCAGATTCATGTCCAGCTCGAACATCGCGGTGACCTCGGTGTGTCGGCCCTTCGCCACGTCGAACACCATCATCGACGAGGCGTTATGGCAGACCATCATGCCGAGCCCGGCACCGCCGTGGGATTGATCCATCTCGCCGCCCGCGAGCCCGCGCGCGAGGCCGTCGACCACGTGGCGCCTCTGGAGGCGGCCGAACGGGTCGCGCACCTGAAGCACGAGCCGCGAGCCGTCGGTGCCGAGCCCGACGTGCGGGCGCTCGTGCGGCTCGAGGACGACGTTCGCCTTGCGATCGCCCGCGTATTTCGGGTGACCGCTGGCGTCGGCAGGTGCGTCGTACATCGCGTTCATGATCATCTCGTGCGTCAGCTCGGCAAACATTTCGGCGACGCGCTTGGGCACCTGGAGGGCGCCGATCAGGTCCTGAACCCGCTGAACCGCGGTGTCGCGATCGGCCGTCGTCCTCACGTCGAGCTCGACGGAGGTGTAGCCCCAGTCGAGGAACGCGGCGAGCGGCGGATGCGCGGCGATCCCCTGCCCGTTCAGGCGGCGCGCGATCATCAGGACCTCCCACGCGCGCGGCGGCGACTCGAAGTCCTTGCGCCCGAGGACGTTGTTGATCGACGGGCACTCCATCATGTACTTGAGGGCGCGGCGCAGCGGCTCTGCGGTCCACAGCACACCCTTCATGCGGGGATTGGCACGAAGTAGCTCCGCGACGAGGTCTGCATCGAATGCATCGGCGCAGAGAACGTCTGCATTGGAGAGCGAGCCGGCCACTTGCGCTGGATCTTCCAGGCAGAGCGCCGTCGCCCCAGTAGCCATGAACAAACGCCCGACCTTACGCCCGACCAGTTTATTGCGCTCGAGAATGACCGCGTGCATGGTGCAGTCCCCCGAGGACCACGCCTCACCCTACCACGTGAATTCCGTCGGGAAACCAAAAGGTTCGGTTACCCGCCAGCAACCCGGTAACGACGGTGGTCCGTGCTACGATCGCGTCGTGAGGGTACGAAGAGGTGTGACAGCTCTCGGTGTGTTCGTGCTGCTCGGCGTCAGCGGCGTCGGCGTCGCGCACGCGCAGTCGCCCACACCATCGCCGAAGGGATCACCGGCAAAAGCCGTCGCCGGGACAGAGGGTGACCTCGCGCAGAGCGTGAAGACCAGGAAGTCGCGGGCGGAGCTCTCGCAGTTCCTCGTCGCGCCCGCGCAGAAGGCGGCGAAGGCCCGCGACTGGTCGCGCGCGATCCCGCTCTACCAGGCGCTCGTGGTCGCGCGCGGTCCGGGGAGCCCCGAGGCGAAGGAGCTCGCGACGCTGTGGACGCTCGCCGGTCAAAACGAGCGCGCGGCGGACGCGTGGAAGGGGTACGCGGAGAGCGCGGCCGACGCCAGGGAGCGCGACAACGCGCAGTCCGAGGCGAACCGCCTGGCCGCGTTCGTCGATCCGTTCGCCGACAAGCTCGTGCTCGTTCCCCTCGAGAAGGACGCGAAGGCGGCGTTCGCCGCGGGCCGCAAGGCGTTCGCCGCGAAGGACTACGGCGACGCTCTCGTGCTCTACACGATCGGCTCCCGGCTCGCCCCCGAGCTGCCCGGCTTCCTCCGCGAGCTCGGCTCGACGTACGACAAGCTCGGCGCGGCGAGCCAGAAGCGCGAGTTCTACCGCCGCTACCTCGTGCAGCGGCCGTTCGGCAAGAACGCCGATGTCGTCCGCGCCGAGCTGGCGAAGGAGAAGGACGTGCTCGGCACGCTGCTCGTGTCGTCGAGCCTGCCATGCACCGAGCTGTGGGTGAATGCCCAGCAGATCAGCGGCAAGCTCCCCGACAAGGGCATCGTGGTCGCCCCCGGTAGCTACAAGGGGCTGTGCTTCAACCCCAAGTACGAGATGGCGCTGTTCGAGTACGCGACGGTCGAGGCGGGCAAGCCGGCGATGATGACGTTCCGCTGGGCGATCATCGAGAACAAGCTCGAGAAGCCGCTGGGGCGCATCGCGATCGAGAACCCCAAGTCCCCCGGCGTGATGATGGACCTGGGGATCACCTCCAACGAGCTGGGCGTCGCCGCCCCGGCGGACAAGCGCAAGCTCAAGATCATCCTCAAGGACGATTCGGGTGTCAGGACGGAAGAGCGACTGATCCAGATCGAACCGGGCCAACGCATACCGGTGAAGTGGTAAGGTCCGCCACGCCGTGGTGTCGGAGCGCCCTAGCCAGGAAGGCAAGCTGTCTCCAGGTGCGCCCAATGATCCGGTGCCGTTCGGCAAGTATTACCTGCTCGGCCTGATCGCCCGGGGCGGCATGGCCGAGGTCTACCGCGCGAAGCCCCAGCTCGGAGAGCGCCGGCTCTATGCCGTGAAGGTGATGCGGCCGCAGCTCGCGCGCGAGGCGCGGTTCATCGACATGTTCCATCGCGAAGGCAAGCTCGCGATGGTGCTACGCAACCGCTGCATCGTGGAGACCATCGAGGTCGGCCAGCACGACGGCCGGCACTTCATCACGATGGAGTACATCGGCGGGCGAGACCTGACGCAGGTGCTCCGCCGCTGCCAGGAGACGCAGCAGCGCATCCCGGTGCCGCACGCCGTGTACATCGCCGCGCGCATCGCCGAGGGGCTGCACTTCGCGCACACGCTGGTCGGCCAGGACGGCCGCCCCCTCAACATCGTCAACCGCGACGTCTCGCCGTCGAACGTGCGGCTGTCGTACGACGGCGACGTCAAGCTGCTCGACTTCGGCATCGCGCAGGCGCTGATGAAGTTCACGAGCGAGATCGGCATCCTCAAGGGCAAGTTCAGCTACATGTCCCCGGAGCAGATCCGCGGCATGCCGCTCGACGCGCGCACCGACGTGTTCTCCGCCGGCATCATCCTCCACGAGATGCTGACGACCGAGAAGCTGTTCCGCGGCGACACCGAGTTCGCCCTGATGGAGAAGGTCCGCAAGGCGGAGGTCCCCCCGCCGTCGAACTTCAACCGGCGCGTCACGCCGGAGCTCGACGCGATCAGCCTGAAGGCGCTCGCGCGCGACGTCGCCGACCGCTACCAGAGCGCGGCGCAGCTCGCCGCCGACCTCGACGCGCTGATCGAGGGCTACCGGTTCGACCCGAAGGAGCTGCGCCAGTTCATGCGGCAGCTGTTCCGCAAGGAGCACGCGAAGGAGCAGGAGGACACGACCATGTCCCTCGAGGTCGAGCCGGGCGGGCTGTCGATGTCGAACCCGATGGGCCGCGTCCAGACCTCGCCCACGGTGCCCGTCGTCGAGCAGCCCCCGCGCAACCCGCCGGGGAACAGCACGATGCCCCCGATCGTCGAGATCATCCAGGAGCCCACGCGGCCCCCGCCGCCCGACGCGGACAAGCCCAAGCAGGGCTTCTGGGGCAGCTTGTTCAAGAAGCGCAAGTAGGTAAGACTCGATCGCGTGAGCGACACGAAATCCGAGGCGACCCCGATCCAGATCGCCGGCCTCGTGGTCACGGCGCTGGTCATCACCAACATCGCGTTCTACTTCCTGTCGGACCTCTACTTCGAGGACCGCAGCGCGGTCTACGGGGTCGTCACGGGCGGCCACATCCAGCAGGTGCGGATCAACTTCGGCCTGTTCACCGGGTCGATCGCGATCGGCTCGGTCCTCGCGTCGCTGCGGCCGCTCTACGTCGGCCACCTGCTCGCCGGTCTGTTCGGCCTCGTCGCCATCATCGGCGGCGTGGCCGCGCTCGCGAAGGAGATGACGCCCGTCCTCCCCGCCTCGCTGATGCTCGGCGGCGTCGTGATGGCGCTCCTCGTCTGGAGGTCGCTCATGAAGTCGCGCGCGGCGTGGGCGTTCTTGATCGGGATGACCTCCACGCTCTCGGCGGTGATGCTGTTCGGCTCGACGAAGCTGCGCGGCGTCCTCGACGTCCAGCTCTACATCGCGCTCATCATCCCCGGCCTCCTCGCGGTGGCGACCGTCGCGCTCGCGATGCTGCGCGACGACTACCGGGAAGCGCAGGCATGATCCGGCTCGCCGCCGTCGCGCTCGTGGTGCTCTCCGCGGGCGCCTGCTCGAAGAAGTCCACGGCCACGGCCACGACCACCCCACCGCCGCCCGGCGGCGGGTCCACCACCGGCGGCTCGTCACCGTCGGGCGGCGGCAGCACCACGACGAGCCGCACGGTCACGCCGCCCCCCGGCGACAGCGGCGAGGACCCGTGCCCGGCGATCCAGATCAAGGCGCCGGACTCGGTGCCGCAGGGCAGCAAGGCGCGCGTCACGGCGAACCTGATCGGCGGCGTGGGCCGGCCCACGTTCCGCTGGTCGCTGACCGCGGGCTCGATCGTCAGCGGTCAGGGCACGGCGACGATCCAGATCGACACTACCGGCCTCGCCGGCACCGGCATCTCGGCCAGCGTCGACCTCGGGGGCCTCCCGAGGGAGTGCGCCACGACGTCGGGGTCCGCGACGTTCCTCGTCGGTCCGTGACGCCGCGTTGATTCGTCCTCGGATCGGCTTGCCGTCGCTTCCGGCGTCCGCTAGAACGGACGCACCAACACCATCACGGAGGCCGCCATGGCACTGCAGCTTGGAGACGACGTTCCCGATTTCACCGCGGAGACCACCGAAGGCACGATCCACTTCCACGAGTACCTGGGCTCCGGCTGGGGCGTGCTGTTCAGCCACCCGAAGGACTTCACGCCGGTGTGCACGACCGAGCTCGGCCGCGTGTCCGCGCTGAAGCCCGAGTTCGACAAGCGCAACGTGAAGGTGATCGGCCTCTCCGTCGATCCGCTCGGCTCGCACAAGGAGTGGGCGAACGACATCAAGGAGACCCAGGGCCACGCGCTCAACTTCCCGCTGATCGCCGACGCCGACAAGAAGGTCGCGAACCTCTACGGGATGATCCACCCGAACGCGAGCGACACGTTCACGGTGCGCTCGGTGTTCATCATCGGACCCGACAAGAAGCTCAAGCTGACGCTGACGTACCCGGCGTCGACGGGCCGCAACTTCGACGAGATCCTGCGCGTGATCGACTCGCTGCAGCTGACCGCGAAGCACAAGGTCGCGACGCCGTCGGACTGGAAGCAGGGCCAGGACGTGATCATCGTCCCGAGCGTCTCGAACGAGGACGCGCAGAAGGCGTTCCCGGGTGGCTGGAAGACGCTGAAGCCGTACCTCCGCGTCGTCCCGCAGCCGAAGGGCTAGGTCAGTCCTTCGCGGCTTCGCCGCATTCCCTCGCCGAGCGGAGATTCGCGCCGGGTACACCCGGCGCGAATTCTGTTTCGGCGGCTCGGTCACAGCGGGCTGTTGTCGCCGGCGGGGAGGAAGCTCGCCCAGTAGAACGGGTGCTCGTACGCCTTCTTGCCGGCGAGCTCGAGCTGGATGTCGCGCAGCGCCGTCGAGCGCCCCTTGCCGGCCTTGAGGCGCGCGTAGTAGCCGCTCATCAGATCCTTGGTCGCCGTGTCGTCGACCTGCCAGAGCGACATGACGAGCGACTCGGCGCCGGCGATCACGAGCGCGCGGCGCAGGCCGTAGACGCCGTCGCCGTTCGTCACCTTGCCGACGCCGGTCTCGCACGCGGAGAGCACGACGAGCTTGGTGCCCATGAGGTCGAGGCCCGAGGCCTCCATCGCGGTGAGGATGCCGTCCTCGTCGCCGGAGGCGAGCTTGTTCGCGCCCGCGAACGCGAGCCCCGAACGCAGCAGCGGGTTCTCGGCGGGCGGACCCGCGGCGGCCGGTGCGCCCGGCTGAGCGGCGGGAACGGCGGCCGTGCGCGCGGCGTCCTTCGGCGCGGGCGGAGGCTCGTCGGGCAGGAAGAAGCCATGCGTCGCGAGGTGGAGCACGCGCGGACCACGGACCCGCTTGACCGCGGCCTCGGTCGCGTCGGCGCCGCGGTAGACCTTGGCGCCCGTGATGCTCTTCGCGACCGCATCGGCCTCCTGGCCGGTCCCCGGCAGCGGCGGCCACATCAGCGAGGCGAGGTCGGCGCTGCGGCGCCCGCGCGTGCCGGCGGCCGGGCCGGCCGCGTCGGGCTGCTTCGCGGGCGCGGGACCGGTGGCGTCGAACGACGGATCGGCGAACACCACACCGCCGCCCTGCGCCTTCGTGCGCACGGCGAGGCGCAAGAGATCTCGGCCGCTCGTCAGGTACGTGAACGTGTACCTCTTGATCAGGAAGTCGCCGGCGTCGTCGACGAGCGCCGAGAACGGCACGACGTTGAGCGCGCCGTCGGGCGCGATCAGGATCTCGGTCGCGCCGCCGAGCGCGGGCACGATCTTCGCGAACGTGAGCTTCTCCAGATCTCTCCCCAGATCGACGACCTTCTTGTTCGCCGGATCGGAGAGCGCCTTGCGGAACTTCTCGATCGCCGCGTCGATCTGCGCCGCCTCGCCGAGATCGATCAGCGTGGGATCGCCCTTCGCGCCGACCACGTACGCCGCGTAGCGCCGCGGCTTCAGCACGGGGTTCAGCTGGTACGGCGCCTTCGGGTCGCCGGGCTGGTAGTTGACGATCTCGACGAGCCGCGCGTCCCTCGGGATCAGCTTCTGCACGGCCGGTAGCTCGATCGTCGCGGCCGAAGCGCGATACGCGGCGCTCTTCTTGCCGACGGCGAGCTCGAGCTTGACGATCTCTCCCTCGAGGCGCGCGACCTCCTTCGCGTAGTCGTCGCCGCCGGTCGCCGACGGACCGGCGACCGTGAGCTTCGCGAGCATCGCGCGCGCCGACGTCAGATCGTCGAGCAGCTTCTTGTCCGCCGCCGAGAGGCCCTTGCGGATGGTCGCGAGGTTCGCGGCCGCGGCGTCGAGGACGCGGCCCTTGCGGCGCAGCAGCGTGGTCAGGCCGAGGCGCGACGCGGACGCGCTCTTCGGCGCGTAGCTCAGCTGGAAGTTGATCGCGGTGTCGAGCTGGTAGTTATTGCGGCCGAAGTACACGGCGTGATCGGCCTCGGTGCCGGTCTTCAGCACGAGTGCGAGATCGCGCTCGGCGGACTCGAGCGACTCGGTCAGCAGGCGCTCGGCCTCGGCGATCTTGCCGCTCGCCATGTAGGTGTAGGCGAGCGACAGCTGCGCCATGCCGTAGATCGGGTGGCGCTTGCCGTACGTCTTCTCGAGGTTCGACTGGTACTGGAGCATCAGCTTCTCGGCCCGCGCGTAGTCGCCGGTCTCGCGCAGGAGGTCCGCGATCTGCGTGTTGTAGGCGGTGGCCGAGGCGGGGGCGATCTTGGTCAGCTGCGCCTGCGCCTTCTCGATCAGCGCGAGCGCCTCCTTCGGCTTGCCCTGCGCGCGCTTGATCTCGGCGAGCGTCGCGAGCCAGCCGGAGAACGGCGAGCCGCGCTTCTCGTCGAGCGCGACCGACTTCGCCAGTAGCTCCTCGGCCTTCTTCAGGTCGCCCTGCGTGCGGTACTGGAAGCCGAGCTGGCCGGTGAGCGCGGGCAGCATCGGATCGTCCGGCTTCGTCTTCTCGAGCTTCGCGATCTCCTTCGCGTAGAGATCGATCACCTTCTGCGTCAGCGGCTTCGCGAGATCGTCGCGCCCGCCGTAGTGATACTGCGCCGCGACGCCCCAGTAGATGCCGGCGACGAGCTGCACGTTGCCATTCCCGGCCTTGTCGGCCATCGCGAGGACGCGGTCGTAGATCTTGATCGCCTTGTCCTTCTGGTTCGTCTGCCAGTACGTGCTCGCGAGGATCTGGAGCTGGCTCGCGAGCGAGATGTCGTCCTTGCTCGGCGCCAGCGCCTCGTGGATCTTGTAGGCCTGCTCGTAGATCCGCAGCGCCGCCGTGTACTCGTTGCGCTGGAACAGCAACGAGCCATACGTCGTCAGCTGCGACGCGTACATGACGCTGGTCTCGCCATCGAGCTTCTTCGTCATCGCCAGCAGGCGCAGGTAGATCGGCTCGAGCTCGTCGAGCCGGTTGGTCGCCCAGTACGGCCCGATCAGCGGCATCAGCGCGTACAGCGCCTCGCGCGAGTCGGGCCCCTTCTGCTTCTCGGTGATCGCGAGCACGTGGCGGTACAGCGCGGCCGCGCCCGCGTGATCGCCGGTCTGCGACATCAGGCCCGCGAGCGACTGCGCGCGCCGCAACGTCTCCGGCGCCTCGTCGCCGTAGCCCTTCGCGGTCAGCTCGTAGAGCTTCTTCGCCGCCTTCAGCGCGGTGAACGACGCGTTCTTGATCTGCGCGTCCTGCACCTCCTTCTCGAGCTTGTCGATCACCGCCTGCTCGGACTTCGTCGGGGTCTTCGGCACCGCGCGCGCGAGGCCGGTGAGCCCGAGGACGATCGCGACCACGATTGCCACGTTCGAGAGGCGCATCCCGAGGTGGTAACACGCCGGCCGTGCGCTAACATCGGTCGCCATGAGGCTCACCCGACTCGTCCTGGCCGTCTCGTTCGGCGCCCTCGCGGCCTGCGGCGGCAGCAAGAAGCCCGCGACCATGCCCGCCGACACCATGACGGCACCAGCCCCGGCCGGCGGCGACGCGGCCGAGGGCGCGGTCCCCGTCGAGACGACGAACGCGGAGCCCGCGATGGCGCCCGGCGCTCCCGCTCCCGCTCCGGCGAGCGCGCCCCCGCCGGCCGAGGCTCCGAAGGGCACCACGCGCGGCGCGGTCAAGAAGCCCGCCTCGGGCGATCCGGACGCCGGCGGCGAGTGAGCCGTCCGCCGCTCGACCGCGCACCGCGTTCGGCGGTGCCGCGCGGCCCGGCACGGCCGGGCGTCGCGCTCCCGCTCGCGGTGACGGTCGCGCTGCTCGCCTCGACGGCACGTGTCCACGCCGCGGCCGGCGATCCGTTCGACGATGGAACGATGGGCGCTCAGCTCGGCGCGGGGGCCGGCGGCCTGCTCGTCGGCGGCGGCGTCGGCGGGCTCGCCGGCGCGCTGATCGCCGGCTACGGCGCGAAGAAGGGCGACTGGGGCCGGCCGCTCGTCGGCGCCCTCGTCGGCGCGTTCGTCGGCGGCGAGACCGGCGTGATCCTCGGCGTCCAGCTCGCGGGCGACAGCAAGGACGGCACCGGCCGCTGGTGGGGCACGTCGGGCGGCGCGCTCGCGGGTGTGGCGTTCGGAGGCCTGTCGATCTATGTCGGCATGCGCGCCAAGCTGCCGGCGCCGGCGACGTTCGCGATCGCCGCGGTGTTCGTGCTCGCCGGGCCGATCGTCGGCTACCACCTCAGCGCCGACGAGCGACAGGCCGCCGTGCCGCGCACCGTCCCGCTGATCTCGCTCTCGTTCTGAGTCACCGCACGACCTCGAAGTGGCCCATCATTCCGGCCGCGTGATGCTCAAGGATGTGGCAGTGGTACATCCACATGCCGGGGCGGTCGTCGGGGCGAAACGCGATGGTCACGCGCTGCTTGCCCGTGATGTTCACGGTGTCCTCCCACGCGCTCGGCGTCACTCGCACGCCGTTCACGGCGACGACCTGGAAGAAGAAGCCGTGCAGGTGGAACGGGTGGTCCATGCCGGTCTCGTTGACGAGGTCCCAGACCTGCAGCTCGCCGACCTTCACCGGCGCGTCGTGGTGGTGGGTCTCGTCGTTGATCAGCCAGTCGTGCCCGTGGAACGTCATGCGGGCACCGAGGCGCACGACGCGGTTCGACATCACCGGCCCGGCGGGCACCAGCGGCTCGACGACCGCCGGCTCGTCGGGGACCTTCGCGAACGACGGCGCGCGCCGGCCGACGCGGAGCGTCCCCCACTGCACGCGGCGCGGCCAGCGCATCCACGACCGGCGATACGGCAGGGACTCGATCGCGATCTCGGCGCCCTCGTCGTCGAACGGGCCGACCGCGAGCTCCACGCGCTCGCCGGGACGCGAGCAGCGCCTCGGTCACGGTCTCGACCTCGGCGCGCAGGCCACCATCGGCGCCGATGATGCGGAACGGCAGCCCGCCGAGGGACAGCCGCGCGTAGCGCGCGCTGCACGCGTTCACCACGCGCCAGCGCTCCGTCTGTCCCGCCGCGATCTCGAGCGTCGGAGCGGCGCGGCCGTTGATCAGGAGCACCTTGCCCTCGCGCCCGCTGTGGCGATCGAACAGGGCGGTCTTCGCGATGCGGCCCTTGCGATCGAGCTTGAGGTCGTCGAGCACCAGCACCCGGTCTGCATCGAACTGCGGCTCGTCCTCGCCGACGACGATCAGCGCACCGTACAGGCCGCGCTCGATCTGGACGGTCTCGTTGTGGTGCGAGTGGTACCAGAACGTCCCCGCGTCGGGCACGACGAACCGGTACACGAACGTCTCGCCCGGCTGCACCACCAGTTGCACCGAGTCGGTGCCGTCCATCGAGGACGGCAGCCGGATCCCGTGCCAGTGGATCACGGTGGGCTCGGGCAGCTGATTGATCAGGTGAACCACCAGCGTGTCACCGGCGCGCGCGACGATCGTCGGCCCCGGCACCTGACCCTCGTACCCCCACGCGACGACGCGCTGGCCGTCACCGAGCTCCCACTCGGTCTCGCGCGCCTCGAGCGTGACGTGGACCTCCTCGGGGACGCGGGTCGTGCGGACCGGCGCCGGACCGCTCCGGGCGGCGTGCAGCGCGGCGAGGTCGGTGGTGTGGTGCCGGTGGGCCTGGAGCGCGTGGTGGTGCGTGTTCATGCGGAGACGACGCAGCGGCCGCCACGGCATTACAGCCGCTCCACGCTCATACGTAGCTCCTCGTGAGGGTCCACGCGCACGACGCGACGCTCGCCCGACCATCGAGCTCGCCCGCGCAAGCGTTGCTGCGCCCCGGCGTCACGTGCGCAACTCGTGCGGCTCCCTCGCGGCTCGGGCACCGCAACCCGGCTATGCGACGAGAACCACGCGATCCATCAGTAACTCGCGCGGTCACAGTGCGTGGCACGCCCCCTGCGTCCGCACACAACATCAACAGTCACAGGAGGCAGCCATGCGCGCGGTGCTCTTGATCGTGATTCTCGGCGGGTGCAGCACGATGTCGGGCATGGAGGGCATGGAGGGCATGGAGGGCATGAAGGGCGCACTCCAGGACGCGCAGCACGAGGGACAGCGGCACTCGAGCGAGTCGCGGGCCGCACCCGATCTGCCGTCCCTCGTGGTCGAGGTCGACCGTCACGGCGGGCGCATGACCACCATCTTCGACGACATGCGAGACCACATGTCGGGCATGGATCACTGCAACGGCATGGCCATGATGACCGGCATGCGTGATCGGATGGAGGCCGAGATGCGCGACCATCAGACGACGATGCACGCCATGACCGACCTCTCCGCCGCGCGCGCTTCCGACGAGCATCATCTGGCCGTGATGAACGACATGCTCGGCACCATGGACATGCAGCTCGGCGGTATGCACTGCGGGATGTGAACGGCTCGCACCTCGTGGTAGATCCGCGCCGTGATCGCGTCGCGCGTGATTGTCGTCGTCGTCGGGCTCGTCGTGGGATGCGGTACCGAGACCGGAGAGCCGCCGCGCTCCGTCGACGTCGAGGTGACTGTCGGGGCAAACGGCTTCTCGGAGCCCTTCACGATCGACGTCCCCGAGCACACGAGATCGCTGACGATCGTTGCGACCGGCGCGGCCGACGGCCTCTACGCGCTCGGCGCGTTCCAGACCGCGGACGGAGCCGAGCACGTCGGACTCGACCTCGGCGCGCCGCCCGGTGCGCAGATGCGCTCGAGCTACGACACCGAGCAGATCGGCCAGATGCCGGGGATGCTGTTCCAGACGATCCGGCTCGGCACGTTCACGCACGTCTACCCCTACCGGCCCGACCAGAGCGTCGTCGCGGGAACGACGACGCTGCGGATCGCGTCGGACCGGCCCGGCCCCGTGCGGGTCCGCGTGCTGATGCCGCCCGACGACGGCGGCCAGGTGCTGCACGTCAACCTGTTCGTGGTCTCGGACACGCTCGTGCTCGCCCAGCCGGCGCCGTTCCTCGACGAGCTCCAGACGATCTTCAACCAGGTCGGCATCACGATCGTGGTCGACGAGACGCGCGTGATCGCCGGCTCCGGCCTCGCGCGGATCACGCAATCGACCGAGCCGCAGGAGGCACCCGGCAGCCAGTCGGCGCGGCTCCCTGCGCTCGCGACGAACCCGCTGTCGCCGGGCGCGCTCGACATCTTCATCGTCGAATCGCTCCCCTCCGGGATCGGCGGCCTCAGCCTCGGTACGCCCGGCCCGCCGGTACGCGACAGCTACTACTACGGCGTCGTCATCCGATACACGGCGAACGAGATGGCGATGGCCATCGTCGTCGCCCACGAGGCCAGCCACTTCCTGGCCCTCCAGCACGTGACGAACACGGGGATCTCGGGGACCGTGTATCCAGATCCGCTCGACGATACGCAGCCGGGGCAGAGCAACCTGATGCAGACCGGGACCGCGCTCACGGCGGATCAGGGCTTCGCGCTGACGCGCAGCGCGCTGCTCTCGGTGGATTAGCCCTTCGGCTTGAAGTCCTCGGAGCGCACGCCGTGCTTCTTGAGGAGACGGTGCATGCTCTCGCGCTCGATCCCGGCGCGCTCGGCGGCCTGGGTCACGTTGCCCGCCAGCTCCTTCAGGATAGACACCAGATACTCGCGCGTCGCGCGGTCGCGGGCGGCCTCCAGCATCTCGCGGTAGCTCATGCCCGAGAACTTGACCGCCGGAACACTGCGCTGCGCGACCGCCGCGAGCTCGTCGGAGAGCGAGTCGATGTCGATCCGCGGACCGTCGCACACCACCAGCGCCCGCTGCACGACGTTCTCCAGCTGTCGCAC